>JBFHFM010000010.1:0-24878 GCA_041583595.1 Trichloromonas sp.
CCCTGGACCACCCCTTTTTCGTCCAATTCGGCAACCGCCTCGCCGATGGCCCAGATGATCGATCCGTCCTGGTTGACGAACCGATACTCTTCTTTAAAGGGGATGTTTTGTTCTCTGATTCGACGCCAAGAAGCGATAATTCTCTCGCTGTCTTCCGGATGAAGCCTTCGGGTCCAACCAGCCCCCAAGGCCTGTTCCGCAGTCACCCCGGCCAGTTCCGTGCAGCGACGATTGACATAGGTACATTCACCGTTGGCATCGGCGTAAAAAATACCCACCGGCGAATGCTCGACCAGGATCCGGTTGCGCCGTCCCAACGTACGAATTTCTTCCTCGGCTCGCTTCCGATCGGTGATATCCTCGGTAACACCCATCAATTTAACGACGACTCCATGGTCATCTGTGACAGGTATGAAGCTTGACAGATAAACGCGCGCCCCTTGGGATCGCGAAGTAAACTCAAAGCTGCTTGGCTCCCCGGCACAGGCCCGCTGAAGCAGCTCATTGATCCGCTCCTGCTCTTCGGGACTGACGATGTCGAGATAGGCTAAACCACAAATTTCCTCTTCGCTCTTTACCCCCATCATGCGCAAACCGGTGGGGTTCATGGCTGTCAATCGGCCATTTAAATCAATTTCATGGATGCACATCGGCGCCTGCTCATAGAGCATGCGAAAGCGCCTTTCACTCTGGCGTAAGGCATCATCGATGCGTCGGCGCCTGGTGATATCCCGGTCGATGCCACGATATCCTTGAAATTCGCCATCGGGAGAAAAAATCGGGATTCCACTCGACTCAACCACCACCTCATGTCCGTCTTTGTGCTGATTGACATTCACCAAACCGAAAAACGGCAGGGATTTTTCGGCGATCGGATCGAAGTAGTAATGAACACGCTCCGCCTCCCCGGCAGCCATCAGGTCGAAAGGTGTTTTGCCCTGCAGTTCCCCTACCTCGTAGCCCAGCAGGTCTTTGATCTTAGGACTGACATAGGTGTAGTTGACATCCCGATCGACTTCCCAGAACCAGTCTGGTGAGTTCTCGACCATGTCGCGAAAACGCTCTTCACTAACCCGCAGTTCACTAACCGTTTGCTCCACCTTTTTGGCCAGAATGACATTGTATTTTTTCAAAAAAAGGGTTTCTTCCTCGACCACTTCATCGCGAATCTGCCGTTTATGCTGCACAACTTTATCCAGGACACTTTTGACCTCGGCCCAGAATTCCTCCGGATCTTTCGGCTTGACGATAAAGGCATCGGCACCCAGGGAAAAGGCCAGATCCTGGTCCTGCTGCCCGGTGTAGACCGCGGAATAGAAAATAAACGGGGTCCCCAGCAGTTCATGGGAACTGCGGACGTTCTTCAGAAACTGAAATCCATCCACATTCGGCATCAGGGCGTCAGAAATAATCAAATCAGGCTTTTGCGCGATAGCCAGCTCAAAGCCTTCGGCCCCGTCAGCCGCTTCGAAAACCTGGCCCCCCCGGGCCTCCAGGTAATAGCGCAGCACCTTTCGGTCTTCGGCATGGTCGTCGGCAATCAAAGCCTTCAGTTGCTTCATGCTTTCATCCCTAAAGCTTGATGAATCCGTTCCATGATGGTAATCGGGTCGATCGGCTTTTCAAAATAAGCGTTGCAGCCTGCGGCCAAAACGCGCTCCCGATCCCCTGCCATGGCAAAGGAGGTGATGGCGACAATGGGAATGGAAGCGCAGGTCTTCGAGTCCCGAAGGCGACGCGTCACTTCAAAACCATCGATCCCGGGAAGGTCGATATCCACAATGACTAAACAGGGACGCAGCTTTTCGGCGAGGACTACCCCCTGTTCTCCCGTTTCCGCCGCAACGACCTCATAGCCGCTCCGCTTCAGGGAATAACTGATCAGCCGCAGGTTATCGCGGTTATCTTCGATGACCAGCACCTGCTTCATTCCTCCTCCAGATGATCCGGAATAATAAGAAAGAAGCGGCTCCCCTCGTCATAACGGCTTTCAAAACCCACCTCTCCCTGCAGAACTTCACGAACCAGTTTTTGCGTTAAATAGAGCCCCAGGCCAGTCCCCGGCTTAACGCTTTTGAGCTGAGAATCAAGCCGGACGAAGGGCTGAAAGATCTTCGTCCTATCCTCTTCGGGGATGCCGATACCGGTATCACTGATGGCAATTTCAACAAACCGGCGCGCGCTCGTTTCACTCTGAAAAAGTTTAGCACAAATACTGACAGTTCCTTGCTGGGAGTATTTAATCGCGTTGCTGAGCAGATTGAGAATACATTGCAGCAAGCGGAGCCGGTCCGTATCCATGGAATGATGCAGATTTTCCACTCGGAGCTCAAGCTGTTGGGATTCAGCCTGCCCGATCAGGGTTTGGGCCGCCTCGTCGATGACATCATGCAGGTCAAACGCGTCGGCATGAACGTCGATCTGGCCCGCCTCGATTTTCGAAACGTCAATGACATCATTGATCAGCGCCAGCAGGTGCTTGCCGGTTCGGGCCACCGTTGCCAGGTTTTCTTTTTGTTCATCGTTGAGTGGGCCAGCCCACTCGTTTAAGAGGATGCTGGAAAAGCCGATGATGGAGTTAAGCGGGGTCCTCAGTTCATGGCTCATGGAAGCGATAAACATCGATTTCAGCCGGTCAACCTGCTGAAGCTTTTCATTGGCCAGGTGCAGTTCCTCTTCGGCCCTCTTGCGCACACTGATATCGGTTAACGAACCGGCCATCCGCACCGGACGGTCCATTGCGTCCCATATCGCCTGGCCACGCGCCAGAAACCATCGATATTCGCCGGACTCCATTCGTAATCGAAACTCGATAGAGTAGAGATTATGGTGTTTAAGGTGATCCTTCACCGCCTTCAGAGCGCGCTCCAGGTCTTCGGGATGGATCCGCGAGGCCAACGCCTCCATGGATGTATCGAAGACATGATCGTGACAGCCCAACAACTCTTCCAACCGGGGAGAACAATAGACTTCATCATTCAGGATGTTCCAGTCCCAGACCCCATCGCTGGAGCCGCTCACTGCGAGATTAAATCGTTCTTCGCTCAGGCGCAGGGATTTTGCGCTCTCCTGGCGTTCGCGCATTTCTCTGGCCAGGTCGGCATTGGCCTGCGAAAGCTCGGCGGTCCGCTCCCGAACGGTCGCCTCGATGGTCGCCGTACGCCCGGCAATGAAAAGAAAAAAAGCCCCGGCCAGACTGGAAAAGAGCAGTCCTCCGAGAAGCACAGCCCTCGCTTCCCAAAGCGGGTGCTCGGCAAGATAGCTGGAAGTTGGGGCGAACCGAATCAACCAGTGCCGACCGGCAAAATCGAGCAGAACCTCTGAACCCATATCCCCCGAATGCACATCGGCACCCAAACCACCGGTATAAAGCAGGCGTTCCCCGGCCGGGGCCAGCGGATCCTCAATACGGTAGTTAATTCCTCGGCGGTCAAGGGGCGCGAAAGCCGCTTTGACCATCGCTTCGACGCGAAAAACCCCCACGGCGAAGCCCTGCAGAAACTGGCGACGATCAACTTCCGTCTGCAGACCGGCACCTGCGCTGAAGACGGGCAGAAAAACCAGGACTCCATCCTGGGACCCAGATTCCTGAACCAAGGACATGCCCCTACTGGCGACCGGTAAACCGTGGTCCCTGGCCTGCTGCAATGCTGCAAGACGCACAGGATTGGAAGCGAGATCAAAGCCGAGCGCGGCCTCATTTCCAGCATAAGGCTCCAAAAAATAGACCGGAAAATATTCAGCCCTTTCCCCTGCCGGAATCAGCCGTTGGCCCGGGCCGAATTCGACAATCCTGAAAGAGGGATAGCCATCCCGCCGGGCCTGCTCTTCGTAGGCTGCTCGTTGTCCGGCAAAAACCCTGGGACTCCATTCGAGAGCCTTTATTCCTTCAAGATGTGAAAACAAAGGGCGCACGAAGGAGCGGAATTCCTGACGTTCAACCTGCTGACTCGCCATAAACAAGCCCTCGATACCGTAGAGTACCTTAATGTATGAAGCGAAGGTTTTATCCAGAGCATGGGCGAGAAGATCGGTGCGTTCCTTGAATTCCAGTTGGGTCCTTCGCAGCTCTCCGCTGCGAACACCCAGAAAAAGGGTGATGGTCAAAGCAACAGCCACGGCCAGAGGCAGGGCAACCCGCCCCCTGACCTTTGCCAGGTCCAGTTGCCAGGCCGAGAGGAGCGGTACCACCAGCAGCACCCCAATGCTGTCTCCCAGCCACCAGGTCCACCAATTAATCGATCCCAAATCGGAAGAAAGAAAATCAGCCCGATGGAGTAAAACAATAGCGAGGCTGGCACTGATCAGGCAACTGATCGGTCCGCCCAGAACCATGATTTTCAACACATCCTGAACACGCGTGAAAGATGCAGGAAAACCGACCAGACGGCGCACCAGATAGGCGCCAACAACGGCCTGCAGACTCGCACCGGTGGCGAACCCGATAGATAGCAAGGCCGATTCAGCCGACAAGGAGATAGAGAGATTAACCAGAAAAGACCCAAGCAGCACCCCGGGCCAAATCCGGTAACCACAAACCAGCACCCAGGCCAGAGCGATCCCGGCCGCCGGCCAGACCGGGGCCGCATAACCGGGGGGGATTGCCAGCAGCAGGGCCAAACGGCCCGCGATAAAATAAGATGCAGCAAGCCCGACTGTTTGCAGAGCCCAGCGCGGCAGTTGTGAGCCAATCCGGTTCTCCATACGGCAGCCTTCTGCAGAGGGGGCACGGGGGGGACAGCAAGAAAATAAGCAGCCGAATTATTACACCAAACGGCCGACATCTACCTGGAGAAAGTCTAAAAGACAAAGAGGCTTTTGCAAGGAATCACGTCGAGGGAGGAAAGCTCACCAGCACATTGGAAATCAGGTACAGAAAAAGGGGTTACAGCATAAACTGTAACCCCTTGTAATTTCTGCTGCCCAGAGACGAGCTGTCACCTTTTTTTCGTTTTGATCAGCAATATCGTCCTCAATGTCCGAAATGATGCGACTAGCAAAGGACTGGCTATCTGTTAGGTCATACGGGTCACCGTCACGAACGAATGCGTCAAATAAGTTCTTTGTGTTTCTGACATGTCGCTGACGAGTTCAAACATCCTTGTGATCCGTACATCAGCGAATGCATTTCCGGTGCGAGTAAACCGATGGGCTGTTTGCATATCGATTGGGTCCATGTACTTCTCGATTCAGCCATTTTCGGCAAGTTGACCGATCAAGAAATTTGCCTTGGCAGCCTCTCCCTTATCATCAAGAAATGGGTTCTCATCGATTGTATTCGTGTAAACTGGGTTGCCTTGGATAGCTTCAAGCACGACACTTTTCATCTCGTCGTGAGTGAGCTGATTGGGATCTCCGGATAGGCCAGGTTCCACGGACCAGTAGCGGTCCAATTCGCAGTTAGATCCCAGACAAAAAACAACTAAATCCTCAAAAGTTGTAACCATTTGTCTTGGGCAGCAAATGAACAACAACGAAACCAAGGAGCCTGCTTGTATCTTCCAAGGGCATGTTTAATCAGGGCGTCCACCTAAAACGGCCCAGGCCCAACTGCTGCGCTGACGAATAATCTCCTGTATGGCTTCAATTGTCCCGCTACCGCCATGGTTTCTTCTAAAGCTGTCGGCAAGGCCTACCGATTTCTGTTCTATGACGCTCGTGAGCCTTTTCAGTTCCTGAAATAGGATCTTGGTTGGAATTTCCAGTTCCTCGGCCAACCGTTCCCAGTGGCGGCCCCTGATTCTGTCCGGATGGCGCTGCCCGCCGATGCGCATGGCCAGACGTAGATCCAACTGTGGGTAGCAGGCGGTACAGAGCAGGTCGTAAAAAGGGGCGAGACTGACGCTGCCATCGCTGCCATAGAGCAGGGAGAGATTCTTGCCGTGGGCGTCGGCATTGCCGATCAAAAAGTTGAAACCGATCCAGCGCAGCAGTTGCTGGGCGTCGGCCGCCGGCGTCGCACTGTGCTTTTGAAAGAGTTTCCAGATCGCCGCCAACCCCGGCCCACCGCTCTCCTCGTATTTAAGGTTGGCCTCGACCCCCAGAGCCTGACAGGCATCCTCCTGATGCAACCGCACCACCCGGTCGCCTTGTCGCTGTCGATCGAAACGAGCCACCAGATAAAAGCTCTGATCGCGAATCGTGCGGATCTCTGCCTGAGGAACCACCAGCCCGAGTTCCTTTGCCAGCCGCATGCAGAACGCCTCATTCTCGACGGTCTGCGGCAGGGGGATCGCCGAATGAATGGGTGGTTTGAGAATGTGGGTCGTTGGCCAGGTGCCGATGCTTTTGTAAATGCCCGTATCGTCGACAAAGACCGGCACCTTGTTCTGGGCTCCGGCGAGAGAGAGGCGCACGCCGGGCTCTCCGGCCAGAAGCGATGGCGGCGGATCGGCGGAGACTAGGGCGAGAAGCTCATCGTCACCGAGACGCTCGTAACGCCCCTGCTGCAAAAGCTCCGCTCCCGGCGGAATCAGACTGACCGCGCCGGCACACTCTCCCCCCAGGTCGACCAGCAGGCCGAAGATGTCGCCGGTGCTCCGGCCAAGGCGGCGGGCCACCGCTGTCAGAACATCCCCTTCCGGTAGCAGGTTGCCAAACCAGGTCCGAGTCAGGGCATCCGCAAACGGCTCCTCACGCAAAGGGAGCAAGAGTGAAAGGGGGTGACGTTCCGGCGCTTGCAGCCATTCCTCATCATAGCAAAAGACCAAACGCCCCTCCTCTTGCCTCAACACCCCGACCCGTTGTTCCCGCAGGCAAACAATCAGCTTTTCGACCATTGGCTACCCCTGCCAGTTTCGGGTTGTGCGGGGCTGCACAATCACCTCCAGCCCAAGGCTCGCCAAAAGTTGCAGAACCTTGCCGATCTCCGCTGTCGCCTTGCCACGTTCGATCTCACCGATCAGCCGGGGGCCGATCCCGGCCAGGGCGGAGAGAGTCTCCTGGCTGACACCTTGCTTTTTGCGCGCTTGCCGCAACAGAGCACCCAGTTGACTCGGATCAGAAACCTTCCCGTACGGTACAACTTTATTCTCCATGAGCTCCTCCAGCGGTTAATCATCCCGCTCGGGAAGAATATCGTTTGGATCGGCAAAAAGCAAACAAATTATTCCTGAGCGGGAAGATTTTTCAGCGACTACAAACGCTCTCTTCACCCAAACTCCGCTCAGGCGGTGCGGTAGACTTCCTCGCAGTCGCATTTATCGAAGGGGACAAGAAAGGCGCGAGGCCGTCGAGCAGGGTGTCGTCTATGACGGTGCCCTCCCCCGGCTCCGGCGAAGTGTCGTTCAGGCCAAGGGGGTTGCTTTCACTGTGGTCGTCAGGGAGGTCTGTGAGTTCGAGGGAATCATAATGGCGGTTGA
Organism: Trichloromonas sp.; assembly: GCA_041583595.1. Classification (GTDB taxonomy): domain Bacteria; phylum Desulfobacterota; class Desulfuromonadia; order Desulfuromonadales; family Trichloromonadaceae; genus Trichloromonas. The sequence continues at coordinate 7,362 of JBFHFM010000010.1, forward strand.
ATGTACAAACAGCGCGCGTTGTATTTTAGAAGGGTTGCCAACGAAAAGCATAAAACCTTCGCAATGGTTCTTAGGTAACTTCCATCCATAGATTCCGGAAGGAAACTAGATATGCACATCAAAACAAGGAGCATATCCAGCAAGCAATGGATAGATAGGGCTAGAAAGCACTCCATAGAGTTTCTGACACGATTACATCAAAATTACACACAAACAGAAAAAGGGGTTACAGCATAAGCTGTAACCCCTTGTAATTTCTGGTGCCCAGAGACAGAATCGAACTGCCGACACGAGGATTTTCAGTCCTCTGCTCTACCGACTGAGCTATCTGGGCGAAGAGAGACCCGTTTATATCTGAATCGGAATTGACTGTCAAGAAAAAATCGGCAGCTTTTTCTTTCTGAGCACGATAGAAGCGGGGAATGGAGCAACTTATTTTGCAATATCCACAAAGCGTGGTATAAATAAATGCTCATCCTTTCATCATGCCGCTGGTATAAATAAATGAAACAATTCGATTTTTTCTGGACGCGACTGGCCCAATCGGAGCACTCGGTCCTGTTACTCGACTATGACGGAACCCTGGCGCCGTTTCAGGTGGAACGAGACCAGGCGTTTCCCTATCCCGGGGTACGCGAACTGCTCTCAGCCATTCTCGCCACCGGCCGGACCCGGCTGGTGGTAGTGACCGGCCGCCCTTGCCATGATCTGGTGGATCTGCTGGGAGTCAATCCCCACCCTGAAATCTGGGGCTGTCATGGCTGGGAACAGCTGTTACCCGACGGCCGGCATGAACTGGGAAAAATTTCACCGGCCGCTCGGCAGGCGTTGCAGGACGCCCGGCAGTGGGCGGAGGATTGCGGATTCGCCCGACACTGCGAAGTCAAACCGGTTTCTACCGCCCTTCACTGGCGTGGCCTGCCGAAAACCACGGCCGACCAACTGCGTGACCGATCGCTTGCGGCCTGGTCGCCACTGGCCACTGCCGGCGGACTGCAACTGCATCATTTTGACGGTGGGCTGGAATTGCGCTGCCCGGGACAAGACAAAGGGACGGCGGTTCGACAAGTCATCGCCGAGATAAGCACCAACACCCCAATTGCCTACCTGGGAGACGACCTGACCGATGAAGACGCCTTCATTGCTTTGCAAGACCGGGCTCTGACCTTGCTGGTCAGAAAAGAGTCGCGTCCGACGGCGGCCGCCTACCGGCTACAGCCGCCGGAAGAGCTGATTGCTTTTTTACAGGAATGGCTCCAACAAACCACTGCGAAAAAGGAATAACCATGAACAACCCGCAACAGCGACTGGTGGTCGTCTCCAACCGACTGCCGATCGTAATCAGCCAGGAAGAAGAGGCTTGGCAGATCAAACCTGGCTCCGGAGGACTGGTCACTGCTCTGGCGCCGGTGCTGCACGAAAAAAAGGGACTGTGGATCGGCTGGCCAGGATGCGGTGACGAGGCTCCGCTCGACGAACTGTTCGACCGGTTCAGCCAGGAGCAGCAGTACCAGCTACACGGCGTGCCCCTCTCGACCGAAGAAGTAGATAAATACTACCTGGGCTTTTCCAACGAAACACTCTGGCCGCTCTTTCACGATCTGCTTGGCCATTGCCATTTCAATGAAGAAAACTGGCTTTGCTACAACAGGGTCAACCGCCGCTTTGCCGAAGCCATCACTGAAGTGAGCACCCCGGATGATTTCATATGGGTACACGACTACCAGCTGGCCCTGGTCGGATCCCATCTGCGCCAAATGGGGAACCACCAATCTCTGGCGTTTTTTCTGCACATACCCTTTCCATCCCCCGACCTGCTGCGCCGCCTGCCCTGGAAAAACGAGCTATTAAAAGGGCTGCTCGAATATGACCTGATCGGCTTTCAAACCCTGCGCGACCGCCGCAATTTCATTAACAGCGTGCTGGCCTTTGTTCCCGAAACTGAAGTCATAAGCCGCAAGCGCTACTATACCCTGCTGCGCTACAAAGAGAGCACCCTCAAAATCGGCCATTTTCCCATCAGCATTGACTTCGCCCAGTTCGATAACGCCGCCCGCAGTCAGGAGGTCACGGATACCGCCTGGTACCTGCATGAACACCTCGGGGGCCGCCAGCTGGTCCTGGGAATCGACCGACTTGATTACACCAAGGGCATTCCCGAGCGCTTTCGGGCTTTTGAGCGTGCGCTGGAGAAGTATCCGGAGCTACGCACAAACCTTTCGCTGATCCAGGTGGTCGTGCCCAGCCGCACCGACGTAGCCGAATATCAGCAGCTCAAAGATGAACTCGAAGGGATGGCCGGACGGATCAATGGCCAATTCGCCGAACCGGGCTGGGTCCCCATCCATTACCTCTACCGCAGTCTGGACCCGATGCAGCTCTTTGCCTATTACCGAACCTCGGAGATCGCCTTGATTACGCCTTTGCGCGATGGCATGAATCTGGTAGCTAAAGAATATTGTGCCTGCTCGATAGAACGCAAAGGCGTACTGATCCTGAGCGAGTTCGCCGGAGCGGCCGACCGTCTGGGAAAGGGCGCGCTACTGGTCAATCCTTACGACATCGAAGGAACTGCAGACGCCATCTTTGACGCCTACTCCATGTCCCTTGACGAACGCACCCGACGCATGACCATCCTGCGCGCTGAAGTTCGTCGCAACAACGTCTATCGCTGGGTCGGCTGGTTTCTGGCTGAAACCGGCCCCCACAAGGCACCACACGATCATATCACCTGAAAGAATGGGGATTAATTTGATGCACTCACAAAAGCTTCCGAGATGGCTAAGCAAAAATTTCATATTTGGCACTTTCCCTCTTGTCAGAAAGAAAGATCTCTGTTAATAATTCATCATTCGACTTAATGGAGACTTATCGCAGCATGCAGATCTGTTTCGCCAGCTTTATGAACTTTTACTTTTGGTGCGGCTTTTATTTTAGGCCGTCTGCCCGAGGTACAGGTTTGTTGGCGTAGCAAGGAGACCACGCACCGAACCAGCAAAACCATGGGCAGACCGATTTCGGATTCCCCATGGTTTTTTTCGTTTTTGATCGATGAATGAAGAGGCCGCATGGGGAGACCGGGCGGCCTTAACTTTTTTGCCCCCTGCCGGCTCGGTGATAACGGACAGTTTGACCCTTACCGTTCATTAACCCACATCGATCAGCCAAGGAGCAAAGCAATGATTATCGTCATGAAAAAAGGTGCGAGCAAAGAACAACTGGCCGAAGTAAAAAAGTGTATCCGTGAGCTTGGCTATAAACCCCACGTGATCCAGGGCGAAACCCGCCATGTCATCGGTGCTGTCGGTGACGAACGTGGAAAATCGGTTCTGCAGGCCCTCGAATCGATGCCGGGAGTAGAAAACGTGGTGCCAATCCTGAAACCTTACAAGCTCGCCAGCCGCGAAGTTAAACCGGAGCCGAGCGTCATCGAACTTGGCAACGGCGTACTGATCGGCGGCGACAACCTGGTGGTCATGGCCGGCCCCTGCTCGGTGGAAAGCGAAAAACAGATCTTGGAAACCGCGCACGCGGTCAAGGCCGCCGGTGCCACCGTGCTGCGCGGTGGCGCCTTCAAACCACGCACCAGCCCTTACTCCTTTCAGGGGATGGAAGAAGACGGCCTCAAACTGCTGGCGCTGGCCCGCGAGGCAACAGGACTGCCGATCGTCACCGAGGTGGTGAATCCCCGGGATGTGGATATGGTGGCCCGCTATGCCGACATTATGCAAGTCGGCGCCCGCAATATTCAAAACTTTGCCCTGCTTAAAATGCTCGGTAAACTTGATAAACCCATTCTGCTCAAACGGGGAATGGCCACCACCATTCAAGAATTTCTGATGAGCGCCGAATATATTCTCGCCGAAGGCAACCGCCGGGTCATTCTCTGCGAACGAGGCATTCGCACCTTTGAGACCGCCACCCGCAACACCCTCGATATTTCAGCGGTACCGGTGCTTAAAGAGCAAACCCATTTGCCTGTGGTTATCGACCCCTCCCACGCCACCGGCCATGCCAGCCTGGTCCCTTCCATGTGTTACGCCGGGGTTGCCGCTGGTTGCGACGGCTTGATCGTCGAAGTCCACCCGACCCCTGAAACCGCCGCCAGTGATGGTCCTCAATCCTTGCGTCCGGCCGAGTTCGCAGTTATGATGGAAAAACTTCGCGCCTTTGCCTCCGTAGCCGGAAAAAACCTATAAAGAACCATCTGAACCGGGGAACGAACGGGTACCTGGACCGATTAACCCGTCGTTCCCCGATTCATCCTTTTGGGAGTCTCCATGTTTTTCATCCCCCTGTCTCAGATTGAAAGTGTCGAACTGGTGATTCATGCCCTGCGGGCCGCCGCCGGGCAAGCGGACTGCTCTGTCTGCCCTGCGTCCCGGGTTTGTATGAAGCAGTGCCTGACCATCGCCGATGGCATTGGACAGATGATTCAAAGCGGAAGCCTGCCCGGACTTCTCGGCCAATCTTCGACTGAACCGACCGAAAGCGCCCCCGAAAATGACGAATCTAAAGTCAAACCAACCCGAGGTGGATTGAAAGTTATCAAATAACACCCTGTTGTTGCTCGCTGTTATCTTTGGCCGCAAAGGAAACCGTTGACTTTGGCTACCTGCCATGATAACCAAGAGCTTCGACATTTTCAGGAGTCTGACCTGATGTTTATGGACCAGCAAAAACTTTCCTCAAAAGCAACCGCAGCACGAGCGTGCTTTGCAGCCGCAGCAGCCATTCTCCTGGCCTCTGCCTGTTGCCTTGAGGGTTGTCCATAACACTCACACAACAGAAGCACCGAGGCCATGGGTATCGCATCCATGGCCTTTTTGTTTGTTTGAAAGGGCCAAATCGCCACTGCGGCGAGTTTTTTAATAATCAACGGGGAGCTCAGCATGCGCAACAACATCGTCCATATCGGAGCGGGGGAACTGACGTACGAAATACGGGCTATCGTCGAGATTGCCGAAAAGCTCAATAAGCTTGGCATCAAGACCAACATGGAAAACATCGGCGACCCGGTGGCCAAGGGAGAAATAATCCCCGCCTGGATGAAAAAGATCGTCGCCGACCTGGCCATGAAGGACTGCTCCTACGGCTACTGTGCGACCCGGGGCGTGCTGGAGACCCGCGAATTTCTCGCCAACCAGACCAACAAACGGGGCAAGACCCAGATCACCGCCGAAGATATCCTGTTTTTTAACGGTCTCGGTGATGCCATCCAGAAGGTCTACGGCTATCTGCGACGCGAAGCCCGGGTCATCGGACCCTCACCGACCTACTCCACCCACTCCTCAGGCGAAGCCTCACACGCGGGCCAGAAACCGGTTTCCTACAAACTCGACCCGGACAATAACTGGTATCCCGACCTGGATGACCTGCGCCTGTCGATCAAATATAACCCCGCCATTTCTGGCATCCTGATCATCAATCCAGACAACCCCACCGGAGCTGTTTACCCGGAGCGCATCCTGCGCGAGATGATCGCCATCGCTAAGGAATACGACCTCTTCGTCATCTGTGACGAGATTTATCATAATATTGTCTATAATGGCGAAGCGACCAAGCCGATTTCCGACCTGATTGGCGACGTGCCGGCCATCGCTATGAAGGGAATCAGCAAGGAAGTCCCCTGGCCCGGCGCACGCTGCGGCTGGATCGAAGTCTACAATGCCGACAAAGATCCGATTTTTCAGCAGTACGTCTCCAGCATTCTCAACGCGAAAATGGTCGAGGTCTGCTCCACCACCCTGCCACAAAAAGCGATACCGGCATTGCTAAGCCACCCCGAATATCCGAAATATCTAGCAGAACGCAAACACCGCTATGAGCGCGCCTCAAACATCGCCTACGACCTGCTCAAAAACGTACCCGGAATCAAGGTCAACCGGACCAATGGCGCCTTCTACATGGCTGTGGCTTTCGCCAAAGGGAAACTGACTCATTCACAGAGTCTGCCAATAGAAATCAAAGAGGTCAAGCAACTGGTCGAAGGCCTTGTCAATCAGCCCGGAGTCTCGCCAGACAAGCGTTTTGTCTATTACCTGCTGGCGTCCACCGGCATTTGCGTCGTTCCTTTGTCGTCCTTCTGCACCGCCGAGCAGGGCTTCCGCATCACCTTGCTAGAAAGGGACGAAGAAGAGTTCACCAAAATCTTTGAAACGATCGCCGCAAGCATTACGGCGTACTTAAATTCCTGACAACCGCTGAATAAAAAAGCCGGGTAAGTTGACCGGCTTTTTTATTATGATTGAGAAGTGATAGAATTACTGCATGACCACCCTACTTAAAACAGACCTGCAACGCCCAATCGACTCGGTGCAGAACCTGGTTGATTATTTATGCCGAGGAGCACGTCCCGAAAGCCAGTGGGGCATCGGCGTTGAGATGGAAAAACTGGTCCTTGATGCGACCACGGGCGAAGCGGCCCACTACTCCCAAATCGAAAAGCTACTACAGCGGCTTGCCGTTTCAACGGCCTGGGAGGGCATTGAAGAGAAAGGCCACCTGATCGGCCTGAAAGGTCCCTCCTCATCCATCACCCTCGAACCAGGCGGACAGCTGGAACTCTCCGGCGAACTCTGCCCTGACCTGCACTGCTGCAGCCGCGGTTATCAGCGCTATATTAACGATATTATCGAAGCGGGCCAGAAACTCGGGCTGCTGTTTCTCGGTCTCGGCGTTCAACCCTTTACCCCCCTCGAAAAAATCGATTGGCTGCCCAAAGCCCGTTACGACATCATGGGTCCTTACATGCTGCGGACCGGCGATATGGGCCAGCGGATGATGAAACAGAGCGCTGGTGTGCAGGTTAATCTGGACTTTTCCGACGAAGCGGACTGCCTAACAAAAATGCGTCTCGCCATGGCGCTAACCCCCTTGATCTATGCGCTGTTTGCCAATTCACCCATCATGGAGGATCGACCCACCGGGTGCATGTCGACCCGGGGCGAAATATGGGCCCGCACCGATGCCGACCGGACCGGCATTATCGAGCGCCTGTACGACGAAGATGCCGGCCTGGCCGATTATGTCGATTACGCCCTCGACGTGCCCATGTATTTCATTTACCGCGATGGCGGCTACCTGGATCTAACCCGGAATCGCTTCACCTTCCGCCAGTATCTTGAATCAGGCCATGCCGACTATCGTGCAACCCTGGCCGACTGGGATCTCCATCTCTCGACCCTCTTTCCCGAAATTCGTCTGCGGCCACAGATCGAAGTCCGCAGCGCCGACAGCCTGCCCCCTCGCCTATCGCTGGCGGTCGGCGCCCTGCTAAAAGGACTGCTGTACGATACTCAGGCACGCAGTGAGGCCTGGGATCTCTTCAAGCCATTAACACCCGTAGCCCGCCGCGAACTCTATCAGCAATCATGGCGGCAGTCCTTGAAGACCCCCTTTGGTCATGGCAAACTCCAAGACCTAGCCATCACCGTTCTCGCCATTGCCAAGAGCGGACTGGCGCGGCAGCAATGCCTCAATGCTCAGGGGCAAGATGAAACGATCTTCCTGCAGGAATTGGACGAAATAGCTAAAGACGGCGTTTCGCTTGCGGAGCGACTGCTGGTCGACTGGGGAGGTTCTAGGGCCGAGAAGCTCAGTCTTCTCAAAGCTCATTGTAGCGTCAGCCCCTGACCCTTCATCACACCCTGAATGGCCACTTGACGACAGTGGTTTCATTTCATATTTTTTACAGCAATATGTGTTGAATTTTCAATAAATTAATTTATACTAATGCCGGTCATTGCCTGTTGTGGCAGATGGGTCATGACCGAAGAAGCTAGTCTTCTTCATTTCCCCCTTTCAGGGTCGGTTCATCGGGCACCTCCCCCCGAACCGACCCTGTTTTTTCAGGCAACGCTGGTTGCGCTTGCCAAACAGTTCAACCTTTGTAGCATCGCATAAAAACTTGAGATGGCTAAAAAAATTTCGACCTGCAAGACCTGGTGGTTTTCTGGACGAAGGCCTGCTTCAGCGAGGCCGAGGTCCTAAAAAAGCGACGTAACTCCGTCGAGCGAACTTTTTGCGACGCCATCACCCTTAGAACACTGAAAACCCAGAGGCCCAGAAACGACTGTGCAAATACACAGATGCCAACCGTTTTTGTGTTCCTGCTTTTTTACGGAGAACAACGTAGAAAGGGTTGTTAAGTTCCAGTATTATCCAACCATCGACAGGCTGTTGTGGCAGGCGGCCTGACGACAGAAGAACTTAAGCCCTTCTTCATTTTCCCCCTTGTTTCACCAAAAGGGCCGGTCAGGGAGCCTCCCCCAGACCGGCCCTCCTCCTTTTCAAGACCTTCAATCCACTCCCAAAAAAGACTGTGCCTTGCCACAGTCCCTATCCGCTTTTCTACTCACGTTTTTTTACGGGTTCTCCGGTAGTACACTGAACACTATAGTTCTATACTCAAACCATCACTGGCTCGTTGTGGCAGGCGAAAAGGTGATACCTCCTTTTTATCTCCCTACTGTTCCATCCAAAGGGCCGGTCATTCGTTGACCGGCCCTAGCTCTTTTCAATCGTCAATTTTTCTCGCAATTAACCCGTGTCGAGACCGAAGCAATCAGATATAATCCCCACAAGCAGCTATCCGAGAATCGTTGACCACTACATGTCTTCGTGGACAGCCTCCCCAACACCCATGCGATAAAACCCTTTTCATCGAGGAGATTTGATTTGACTCTCACTGCAATCGATCCGCAACTCGCCAAAGCCTCCATCAACTGCCTGCGCCTGCTGGCCGCCGACGCCGTAGAAAAAGCCAACTCCGGCCATCCCGGCACGCCCATGGAAGCCGCGCCCATCGCCTACCTGCTCTACCAGCGGCATCTGCGCCACAATCCGGCCAACCCGGCCTGGCCCGGACGGGACCGCTTTATCCTGTCCTGCGGGCACGCATCAACCCTCCTTTACGGTATTCTCCACCTGAGCGGCTACGACCTGTCACTGGACGATCTGAAGAACTTCCGCCAGTTCGGCAGCCGTACTCCCGGACACCCCGAATTCGGCCACACTCCCGGGGTAGAAACCACCACCGGCCCGCTCGGCCAGGGAATTGCCGTCGGCACCGGCATGGCCATGGGCACCCGATTTCTGCAGGAGCAGGTCGACTCCGAGCTGTTCGACTACCGCACCTACGTGCTCTGTTCCGATGGCGACCTTATGGAGGGCTTATCCGCCGAGGCCGCGTCCATCGCCGGACACCTGCGCCTGGGTAACCTGATCTGCCTCTACCTGGACAACCGCATCACCATCGAAGGGGATACCTCGCTGGCCTTCAGTGAAGAGGTCGGCACCCGCTTTCTCGCCAGTGGCTGGCACATTGAACGGGTCGAGGGAGAGAATCTGACAGAGATCGACGGCGCCATCGAGCGGGCCAAGAGCGACCCTCGCCCTTCACTGATCATCGCGCGCACCCATATCGGCCAAGGTGCCCCCAACAAGCAGGACACAGCTGACGCCCACGGAGCGCCGCTGGGGGCCGAGGAGCTGCGTCTGACCAAGGTCGCCTACGGCTGCGATCCCGAGCAGTCCTTCGTTATCTCTTCTGAAGTCGCAACGCACATGGCTAAAATCCGCGAGCGGGGCCAGCAACAAGAAGCTGCTTGGCAAAAGCTTTATGAGCAGAAACTTCTGACGGAGGCCGAGCCACTCACCCGCTGGCAGAAATTGCAGGAAGGCGAATTACCGGAGGGCTGGGAGTTGGGACTCCCCGAGTTTTCGCCGGCCGACGGCGCGATGGCCACCCGCAAGGCCAGCGGCATCGTACTCAACGCCCTGGCTGAGCGCCTGCCCCTGATGCTTGGCGGTTCCGCGGACCTGGCCCCTTCAAACAATACCGAGTTAAAAAAACAAGCCTATTTCGCTCCCGGCACCAGTGGCCGCAATATTCATTTCGGCGTACGGGAGCACGCCATGGGAGCGATTCTAAACGGACTGTCCCACACCCCCGGACTGATTCCTTTCGCCGGAACCTTTCTGGTTTTTGCCGATTATATGCGCACCCCGATCCGCCTGGCAGCGATGATGGGCATCGGACCGATTTACGTCTTCACCCACGACTCCATCGGCCTCGGCGAAGACGGCCCGACCCACCAACCGGTTGAACACCTGGCGACCCTGCGAGCGATTCCGGGCCTCAACGTCATCCGCCCCGGAGACGCCAACGAAACAATGCGCGCCTGGGAAGCCGCCATTGCCGACCGCAGCACGCCAACGGCCCTGATTCTAAGCCGCCAGAACCTGCCAACTCTTGACCGCAGCCTCTACGGCTCCGCCGACGGCCTGCATCTGGGCGGCTACATCCTGGCCCGAGAAGAAGGCGAGCTGCAGGCCATCCTGCTGGCCACCGGCGCAGAAATCCATCCGGCACTGGGCGCCCGCGACCTGCTGCAGCAACAGGGGATCGGCACCCGGGTCGTCTCACTCCCCTGCTGGGAACTCTTTGAGGCGCAAGAAAAAGACTATCGCGACGAAGTGCTACCGCCCACCTGTACCCGGCGCGTCTCCATCGAAGCAGGCAGCCCCTTTGGCTGGGATCGCTACGTCGGCGCGAACGGTGCCATGATCGCCATGACCAGCTTCGGCGCCAGCGCCCCGGCCGAACAGCTGATGAAACACTTCGGCTTTACCGCAGAAAATATCGCCGAAAAAGTAAAAGGCCTGCTGTAGGAGTGCTGCGCTCGCAGGCCCTGCCCAAATAGAGGAAGGGCGCACCAAGGTGCGCCCTTCCATCAAACATTAGATACCGTAAGGGCGATCCTTGTGATCGCCCTGCTTGGGAATGCAACCAGGGCGAATACAAGATTCGCCCCTACATCGAACATCGAACATCGAACATCGAACATCGAACATCGAACATCGAACATCGAACGTCGAACGTCGAACGTCGAACGTCGAACGTCGAACGTCGAACGTCGAACGTCGAACGTCGAACATCCGTCACCGCTCCTCCACCAACTGCCGCAATTCCTGCAGCAACCCGCGGACAAAATCATACCCTTTTTGCCAGAAATCGGGATCAGCCAGGTCGATCCCCAGTGGCTTGAGAATTTTCTGCGGTTCGGAGCTACCGCCACTCGCTAATAATTCTATATACTTAGGTATAAAACTCGGACCTTCCTCCAAAAATTTCTGATAAAGGGCCAGCACCAGCAGTTCACCAAAAACGTAAGAATAGCAATAAAACCTGGCCTGGATGAAGTGGCTGATATAACTCCAGCCCCAGCGGTAAGGTTCAATCATCTCCACGGCGTTGCCGAACAATTTGCGGTTCTCGGCCCACCACAGGTCACAGTAATCCTCAGTGGAGAGCAACCCCTCGCCCCGCCGCTTGTGGACCGCGAGTTCGAAACGGGTCAAGACATTCTGCCGAAAAGTAGTGGCCAGAATATCCTCAAGCTTGGCGCAGAGGAGTTCAATCTTCACCTGCCGATCCTGCTCCTTGTCAAGCATCGAACGGGTCAACAGCATTTCGCCAAAAACACTGGCGGTTTCGGCCATCGGCAAGGGTGCATGGTACTGGAACAGGTTCTGTTTCTGGGCCAGGGCATAATGGACTCCGTGCCCCAGTTCGTGCGCCAGGGTGCTGACATCCCGCAAGTTGCCGGTGTAATTAAGCAACACGTAGGGCGCCACCCCTGGCATCATCCCCATACAAAAAGCACCGCCGGTCTTGCCTTGAGCCGGGAACACATCGATCCGCTGTTCGTTGAAAAACCCCTCGGCCAGATCGGCCATTTCAGGCGAAAACCCCCTAAAGGCCTCAAGCACCATCGCCTTGGCTTCATCAAACGAATAACTTCGACTCGAGGCACCCAGCGGTGCATAGAGGTCCGTGTTCTTCATGCGCTCAAGGCCGAGCAGCTGCTTTTTCAGAGTAAAATATTCCTGAGCCAGCCCGTAATTGGCCTCGGTGACCTCCATCATCCGCTCGACCATAGCCGGCTCGGTTTCGCTGGACAGATGAGTCGGTGTCATCAAATCAGGATAGCCGCGCAATTCCACTTCCTTACCATGATCGAGCAGCAGATTATTAAAACACGCGGTCAGCACCAGATCGTTTTCGGCATGTTTCTGCAGAAATGTGGCAAATGATTGTTCCCGCACTGTTCCATCAGGATGATGCAGCAACGCCAACAACTCTTCGCCATTTACCTCGCGAGGCTGCTCCTCTCCAGGCATCTGAAACAGATACTTGAAGGCCGAGGTTACCTCTTCAAAGAGTTGCTCAAACGCTTCTTTGCCCGAGAGATCCTTGCGCTTGAGAACCTGTTCAACATCTTCCGCCAGCGTATAGGGCGCATGGGCCCTCAATTGCCTTAGATAATGGGTATAACCGACAACATCCGGATGTTTGAGCAGAGCGGCGAAGCGTTCCTCCTCGATCCGCAGGACCTCCAGCTCAAAAAAGAGAGTCGCCTCCCCGATGGTGCTCCAGCATTCCCTGACTTTCGCCAGCAACGCTTTGTGCTTCGCCGGAGTGCTGTCAGCGGAAAAAAGTAATTGTGCGAACAGGTACGGCTTGAGGATCGTCCGCTGAAGACCTTCATAGCTCTGCAAGGCAGCCACCAACAACTCTGGAGAAAGACGCTCGGAGGCGATTCTGCCCCTAAAATCACGGCGAAATTTCTTGGCGAGCTCCTGGGCTCCTTCGAGATCGTTGTGCAATGCAGGAACATCCAATGACGGATAGAGTGGGCACAGATTCCAGCAAAGGGAGGATTGAAGTGCAGACGACATGAGTTTCTCCTAGTTTAAGCATTTTTACATCAGCGATCTTTGTACGGTTCTTTGGCAGCCTGCGCAACCTTTTTCTGTTTTCCTTCTAGGATAACAATATTCTACGCTACGTCATAAAAATTGAACTTCTTTTAACAATTGAGTCCGTGATGCTTCTGGCCCTCACAAAAAAGCCCCCTCAAAAGGAGGGGGCTTTTAAGCAAGAAAACGAATTCAAACTATTCAATTACATAGGATCCGTCCATGCCGACGGTCATGATTTTATCAAGATACTGCAGATTTTTCTTGTTGAGGTAATCAGTCTCGTCGAGGATTACATAATATGCATTTCGGGCGCGGGCACCGGTGGCACAGCACAATACCACACGACCTTCTGTCGCCAATTTTGCCACAGATTCCTTCGCCTTGAAGATGAAATCCTCATCATAAATATTGATGGACCGCGGGATATGACCAGCAGAAAAATCGGGCGGCGAGCGAACATCCACAACCTGAACCTTGCCTTGGGCAACCAACATCTTGAATTCGTCCCCAGGAATCGCTTCCGGGAGTCCGTCCCTCGCAGCCCTTGGCCGGGCCACCACACCACTCGCCTCATCCCCCCACATCGGCAGTCCGGCAGCTCTCCAGGCCGGTTCTCCGCCGGAAAAAACCGAAACTCTGGTATATCCGAGTTGCAGAGCCAAATCCGCAACCTCATGGCTCAAACCACACCGGGTGCCCCCACAATAAAAAATGAGCGGAATACTCTTGTCCGCCGGAAGCAGTCCTTTTTTCGATTCAAATTCGGCCTTGGGAAGAGAAACCGCACGGGGAATAAACGATTGATTATACATAACCGCCGGACGCACATCGACCAACAGAAAAGGCTTTGTCGCAACCGTGGTGACTAATTTTTCAATATACGAAAGCTCGACCTCGAGATAATTCCCCTCCTTGGTCCAACCTGGTGCGCCTTCATACCAGATCTTGACCTTGTCAAAACCGTTCTTCCTGGCAATTTCTGCCGCCTTCGGGCTCAATTCACAGGCCAACCCACCGCAATAAAAAACGATGGTCTTATCCTTTGGCAGCGCATCCAAACTCTGCACCACCATGGGCTTGGGAATGCTTACGGCTCCGGGAACATGTCCTTCATTGTACTTAAATTCAGGACGAACATCGACAATAAGGTAATTATCGATTTCCGCAGAGGTCAGTATCCGTTTCAACTCAGCGGTGGTGATGATCAGACTGGGATCCTGAGGTACGGCTTTCCCTGCCTCCCCTGCGGGAACCGGGGCAACCGCATGTTCCACTTGAGCGGTCATTGCCGAACACCCTGCAAGGAGCGCCAGTGCGAGCACTTCAGTTAACCATTTTCTCCATTTTACCAACTTCACTCGTCTCCTGAATAATCGGGGTACTCCAAGATGGGTTGACCCAATTATTGGGATAAAGAATATATCCCCCTCCCCCGGCCAGGCCGGAGGAGGGGGAAGGGAGAGGACAAAATCAGGAAGTTTTCTAACCGGCCAGCTCGCGAATTGCAGAGCAATTGAGCAAAAGGTATGGGAGCGCTACGTCAATCAGTCGATGCAGCCGCCGGTTTTTGGGACGTCGGTCGGGTTTCTGTTATCGAGCCAGAGGAAAACTCAGAACATGGCTGACCGCGCCCTCACCAAGCCGGGAAGCGAGTTCGGAAGCCACAAACAGAACACGGGAGCCTTCTACGGCCACCCCTTGCACAGGATGCTCCAGTTCTTCGCCGAGGGTTCCTTTGACGAAGATATTGTCCCGATACTTGACCACAGAAAGCCAGCTCTTTTTGACCCCAGGATCAATGCCGGGAGTTCTGAATAAGGAACGATCTGAGGCCACAGCAAGCAACTCCAGTTGTCCATCACCATCGAGATCGGCTGCTACCGGCGGAACCTCCAATGCCTCAGTGGTAAAGAGAGAATCCTTGGCACCGGGGTTGGTATTGTAGGTCACTTGGGAAAGACTGCCCCCCATCTGCTTGGACGACTTGTAAAGGAGCTTCGTTCCGGCATAGATGTACAGAAGGCCATTGCGCACAAAGATCGCCTCCGACCGGCCATCCCCGGTCAAGTCGGCGAAAAGGCTTCCCTGCACGGGAAAGCCGGGAGGAAGTTCCGTGTTTAGCTCAACCGCCTTAACCTCGCTTCCGACCAGCTTGAGCTCCTTGACCATTCCGCCGAAAAAGATATCGATATCGAAACTCTGCCCGAGCAGGGTTTCACTACGGCCATCGCGATCGAGGTCAAAGGTACCGAGGATGTAAGGAAGTCCCTGTGCCACCTGAATCAGGCGGTCACCCTCCAGTGCAAAGATAGCCCCTCTCATGGTTTTTTCAACCGTTGCGCTATACGCCCCGATCTCCCTGGCCGAAGTCACCGCCAGGTAGACAGGGCCCTTAGCTTCCGGTTGCCACCATTGAACAGAAAGAATCTGACCGGGCAACGTGGTATCCCCTTTGGCGACGGGAACCAGTGCCTCATCAACAGCAAAAATCTCGATAGCGGCCCCATCCGTAGCCGCGAGGAGAAGACGATCACCCTCCTGAATAAAATCGGCCATGGTCGTTGTGCTGTCGAGATTACCGATGCTTTTAAAACTAGGAAAGGTGCTCGAATACCTAACTCCCCCGGTTTTTGTGGTTGGGGCGGGTGCCTCCAGCGTATATGGCGCTGGAGTCTGAACAGTGCCGCTCCCCTTGAGCGCGGTACTCATTTGCAACTGCTTTTTTTCCAGAGCCTCAAGGCGCTGCTCCAGAGCCGACCCTGCGGTGGAATCGGTAGAAGCAGTCGAAACAGAGGTCGAAATAGCCGGAGTCGCGACCAGGGCCGCCCGCTCGAGGGGAACTGTCGTCTCACCACCAGAAAGCGAGTAGGACCGCAACGGCTCAAACCCCGCATCGCGCACCTGAAGAAGGTCATCCTGAAGCACAAAAACCAGCGCCGGGGCGCCAGAAGCGGGAGCGGAAGGGATCTGGGGGCGGGCCGCCTGAGCCGAGGGGTAGTCCTGCCATTCCAGAGAGGGGAGCGCCTGCTGCAACTGGGCGAAAAAGGTTTCGCCCCGGCCACTGTAATCCCAAAAAGTCGCAGACATGTTGGAATAGCGGCGAATCGTATCGCCGCGAACGATACCGGAGGCATCGTCCAGGGCCTTGACGTAAGAATACCCCGACTTGATCCGGGTGACCTTAAACAACCCTTTCCGGGCATCAAGGGTCCCCAGCACTTCCTTGGTCACAGGATGGATGATCTTTTCCCCGGGCTCGACCACGGCCATCAGGTCTCCAACAGCAAGGCCCTGTTCGGCGTCGAGATCAACCAGAAATTCGTTCCCGGCCGGCATGATCACGACCCCGGTGAGCGATTTAAAATCTCGTTTCAAGTCATCGAGAGGTTCACCGCTTGCAACCCCAACCAGAAAAACAGAGACCAGTGTCGTCATAACCAATATGCGCTGAAACATCAGAACCTTCTCTCCCATCAAGAATGACCACCCAAAAACCAAAGCACCAAGAAACGAATGTCCCCCAATCAAATCTTCATGCCTTCGTCTCTTTGCAGCCGACATTTAGCTGTTTTGCAAAACAAAGGCCGGGCCTGAGGCCCGGCCTTTACTTTTAGCACAAGGAAGGAACGTTTGCCAATTTTAGAACTGGTAACGGACCTGCGCAGTGGAACGGAAAATGTCGACGTCCGATTCAGCGTTCGCATCATCTTCGTAGACATCCATGACATCGTCGGCGAAGAGGAAGCCTGCGTTGAGGGCAAGCTCAACATTGGGATAAAGCTTGTATTTCACATAGGCGTCGAGTTCGGTGCCGATGTTCTTCTCTTTGCTGCCATCATCCAGGGTAACATCTTCGGCAGTCTGAATATAAAGGACGGCGCCACCGAAGGACATCTTTTCGGAAGCCTTGTGGTCTACGGCCAGCTTGTTAAAGAACATGCCCTTGTCGGCGAGGTAGGGACGCTCGGTGAAATAAAAGTCGTCGGTGAAGCCGCCCTCAAAGAGAACGATGCTGTCGCCACGGTCAACGTCGGTGGACAGGAAGGCATCAAGGTCGGTATCGGTGGCGTCGTCATCGCCGGAAGCATACCAGCTGGTGAGGGTAACGCGGGTGGCGCCGACATTCACGCCAACATCGGCATGAAGCAGGTAGGCCTGGATATCGAAGTCGCCCGAGTTCGAGTTAGAGCCAGCGGGTTCAAAGACGTCGGTGAAGGTGGTGTTGTCCATGCTACCGGTTTGATAGATCAAATCCCAGTTCACAAAAACATCTCCGCCCTGGGTGGGGGTCGACCAGGTACCATCGGTACCGAGGCTGGTCAAATCGAACTTAACATTAGAACTCAGCTTCTTGATTTCGTAGTCGGTGTTGTACAGAGTGGCGCCAGTATCTGAATTGCCGTCTTCCTGAGTCTGGTAGAGGGCGAAGAGACCGGCATTGTAGGTACGGCCCTTACGATCGTAACGAACGAGCAGGCCGTCGAGGTCGTTGTCGTTCCAGCTGTCGTCAGAGCCGGTGATCGTTTCCTTGCCGCGGGCCCAGGCCAGGGTCAGGTTGTCGGTGTAAAACTTGACTGCGGTGGCGGTTTCGTTCCACAGAAAGGAGTTGACAGAGAAGGGCATCAGACCGAGGGCGACCCGGGCCTTGCTGGCGACGGAAGGAAGCTGAAAGTCAGTATAAGCCCAGCGGGTCTCAATATTGACGCCGTCACCGGAGAAGGCGCCACCCTTGTCGCTGTTACCAAAACG
>JBFHFM010000011.1:0-24595 GCA_041583595.1 Trichloromonas sp.
ATTACCATCACTAAGTGAAGCCCTGGAGGCCGGCGGGGTCTTTTACCGCGTAGGCGGGACAACCCGGGACGAGGTTCTGACCGACGTCGCCCAGCATCTTCGCCTGCCGGACGAAGTCGACCGAAGTTACCTGCAACAGGTCCTGGTGGCCCGTGAATGCATCGCCTCTACCGGCATCGGAGACGGAATTGCCATTCCCCATCCGCGCAATCCGGTTTTGATGCATATCACCAAACCGACGTTGACCCTCTGCTTCCTTGAACAACCGGTCAACTTCAATGCGCTGGACGGCAAGCGGGTCAACATCCTCTTTGCGGTTATTACCCCAACCCTGCGCTCCCACCTGCACCTTCTTTCGAAACTCGGCTTCGTGCTACACAACCAGGCGTTCAGAAAAACGCTGACCGACGAAGGCTCCCGCGATGAGATCTTTGCCACTCTGCGGCGGGCAGAAACCCAACTCGAGGCCAACCAACCATGAACCAGCTGCTCCTCGCCCTTGCCATACTATTCACCGGGGGGCTGGGAGCCCTTTTGGCCGGTCATCGTTCTAAACTGGCCACCCTGTGCGGCGCAGGCAGTGCGGTTCTTGCTTCAGCGGCGGGACTGACCACCGCAATCCCGGTCCTTTTCAGCGGAGCGGAATTGCACCTCAATCTCCCCTGGCTGGTTCCTGCCGGCAATTTCGCCCTGCATGTCGATCGGCTTTCGGCCTTTTTCCTCGTCCCCATTTTCGTCCTCTCGCTACTCTGCGCCATCTACGGCAGCGAATACCTTAAAATCACCCGAGCCACCCGGCGTCAGGGGCCGTCCTGGTTCTTCTACAATGTGCTGATCGCGGCCATGGTTCTGGTAACCGTAGCGGCCAACGCCGTCCTGTTTCTGGCTGCGTGGGAAATCATGTCGCTGTCCTCTTTTTTTCTGGTGGCCTTCGAACATCAACGGGATGAGGTTCGCAGAGCCGCCTGGCTCTACCTGTTATCCACCCATCTCGGCGCTGCCTTGCTTTTTGTACTCTTTCTGCTGCTAACCACCTGGACCGGCAGCCCAGATTTTGCCGATTTCGGCTCCCTGGCCCAACTTTCAACCGGCCCGGCCTCAGCACTTTTTCTGCTGGCACTCTTCGGTTTCGGCTCCAAAGCCGGTCTTTTCCCCCTGCACGTTTGGCTGCCAGACGCCCATCCCGCTGCCCCAAGCCATGTCTCAGCCCTGATGTCCGGGGTCATGATCAAGACCGGCATCTACGGCATCTTGAGGATTTGCGGATTTTTGCCGCTGGCACCGGCCTGGTGGGGAGGGCTGCTGATGGGACTGGGAATCGCTGGCGCCCTGTACGGAATATCGATGGCGGCGATGCAACAGGATGTCAAACGCTGCCTCGCCTATTCCACTGTTGAGAATATCGGCCTGATTTTTCTGGCCCTGGGTCTCAGTTGGTATTCCGCAGCCAATAATTTGCCTGAAATAGCCCTGCTCGCCCTGACCGGAGGACTGCTTCACCTGTGGAACCATGCCCTGTTCAAAGGGTTGATGTTTTGCGGCGCAGGCTCCCTGCTGCATGGTACCGGCACCCGGGATCTTGATCTTATGGGGGGGCTGCTGAAACGAATGCCAGCAACCGGAGCTCTGCTGATCGGCGGCAGCGTCGCCATCTGCGCTCTCCCCCCCCTCAACGGTTTTGTCAGCGAATGGCTGATTTACCGGGGTTTGTTGCAGACCGGTAACGCGGCAAGCGGCTTGCAAGCCCTCTATCCGCTGCTATTGGTCGGGTTATTGGCCCTGACCGGAGGATTGGCGGTGGTCGTATTCACCCGCCTGACCGGCATTGCGCTACTCGGTCAACCTCGTCATCACCTAGCCGCCAAGGCCCATGAATCGGGCAGGCTCATGCTGTTCCCCATGGCTGTTTTTTTTGGCCTCTGCCTGGCGATGGGGCTGTTTCCAGACCTTCCGCTGCGGCTTCTCATCAGAATCGCCGGCGACTGTCTCCAGCTGACCGCAATCTCAACCGCCCCCACACTCCCGATGGCCATCGGCCAGCTCAGCCTCAGCCTTCTGGCCGTTCTAGCCGTCATCCTGCTCATCGCCATAGGCCTGCGCCGACCTTTGCACCGCGGGAAGGCGAAACGTTGTACCTGGGGTTGCGGCTATGCCTTTCCCGACGAACGCATGGCCTACACGGCCGAGGGGTATTCAGAGATGGTGCAGCATCAGCTGCTGCCACAAAGCCTGCGACCGAAGGAAACCGGCACGCCCCCGCATGGCATTTTCCCGGCCGGAGAAACGGCCTCCCAAGAATCGCTTGACCCGGTTTTTCAGAAATTCTTTGCCCCGTTCTTTAACGAAATTGCCTACCGTTGCAATCAGTTGCGCTGGCTACAGCACGGCCGACAGCATCTCTACCTGCTCTACATTTTCGTCACCTGCATCCTTCTGCTGGCCTGGTCGACCTTAAGCGAAGGGACGATGCCATGGTAATGACGACCTTTATCGCAGGGACCCTGCTACTGCTCAGCTCAGGCGTTCCCGGACTCTTCTGTAGCCGCCAATCCTCCAGCGGGGAGAGGCTGGCGGCGATGCTCGCGGTCCTCGGTTCGCTGCTGGGAATCGGGGCCGTGGTCGCGGCCCTGCTTGCGCCGGAAACTCCAGCCATCTACCTGCCCTGGTCCATACCCGGCGGGGCCTTTTCCCTGACCCTCGACGGCATCTCAGCCGCTTTTTTGTTTCCGGTCTACCTGGTCACTGCGACCGGCGCCGTCTATACCCTCGGCTACTGGCCACAACGAGATAACCCGGACAGCGCCCCCCGGCTGCGCCTCTTTTACGGCATGATGGGTGGAGCCCTGACCCTGGTTTTAACCGCCAGCAACGGCCTCCTGTTTCTCGCCTGCTGGGAGATCATGGCCCTGGTCGGGTTCTTCCTGATCACCATCGAAGACCGCATCCTCGAAGTCCGCCGCGCGGGATTTATTTATCTGGCCTGCACCCATGTCGGAACGCTGGCACTCTTTGCCCTGTTCGTGATTCTTGGCCGATTCAGTGGCAGCTTCGACTTTCCCGCGGCGGAAAGCCTCAGCGCGGCCGCAGGACCGGCCACCGCCATTTTTCTGCTCGCCCTGCTCGGGTTCGGTCTCAAGGCAGGGTTGATGCCGTTACACATCTGGCTGCCCGGCGCCCACGCCGCCGCCCCCAGCCAGGTTTCGGCCCTGCTCTCCGGGGTGATGATCAAAACCGGCATCTACGGGCTTATCCGGGTAACCGGATTTTTCGCCGGTCCTCCGGCCTGGTGGGGCTGGACCATCCTGGCCATAGGCGCGATTTCCGGGGTCATGGGGGTCGCCTTCGCCATCGCCCAGCATGACATCAAACGCCTGCTGGCCTATCACAGCGTCGAAAACATCGGTATCATCGCCCTCGGCCTGGGCACCGCCCTGCTCGGCAAAAGTTGCAATCAGCCGTTGCTTGCCACCCTGGGCCTGGCCGGAGCACTACTCCACGTAGTCAATCACGGCTTGTTCAAATCGCTGCTATTTCTGGGTGCCGGCTCGATGATTCACGCCACCGGGAGCCGCGAGATCGACCACTACGGTGGCCTACTGCGTCGGCAGCCGCTCACCGGGCTCTTCTTTCTCGGCGGTGCCGTGGCCATTTGCGGACTCCCCCCCCTGAACGGCTTTGTCAGCGAATGGTTTATCTACCTCGGGCTGTTTAAATCGCTGGCCCATAATGGCCCGGCCCTGCGCCTGGCGGTCTTCACTGCCCCGATCCTGGCCCTGATCGGCGGATTGGCTCTGGCCTGTTTTGTCAAGGTCTTCGGCGCCGCCTTTCTCGGCAACCCGCGAACCCCAGCCGCCGCCGGTGCCCATGAGGCGCCTACCTTCATGCTGCTGCCAATGGCGGTGCTACTGGCCTGCTGTTTCGCTATCGGTCTGCTGCCCGCGGCGGTCATCCCGCTGCTGAATTCGGCTATCGTCGCCTGGTCCGCCGGAGAGGGCGGCATCCCCTCCCTGACGACCGCGGTCGCGCCGGCGGCCGCCATCAGTTGGACGGCTTTGGCCTTGGCTGTGCTGGTAGGAATCCTGGTTCTCTGGCTGCAAAGGCAATCAACGTCGCAGACGGCACGCTACCCGACCTGGGGTTGCGGATACGCCTTCCCGGCGACACGCATGCAATACACCGCCTCGTCATTTGCCGAAATGCTGGTCGGGCTACTGCGCTGGGGACTGCGCACCAACCGCCACGGTGGCCAGGTAAACTCCCTGCTGGCGGAACCCTGTGAGCTGGCCACGCACACACCCGACACCATTCTCGACCGCGGGGTCCTGCCCGCCTGTCAGGTTTCGATCCGTCTTTGCACCTGGCTTCGGGCCATAGTGCAAAATGGCAACACCGGCTGCTATCTGTTGTACGTAATGCTGGCTCTCGGCGCCCTGATGACGCTGGTTTCCCTGTTAAGAGGCTGACATGATCGGTAACGCACTCCTTCATCTGACCATCCTGTTCATCCTGTCGCCACTGCTTCTCGGCGTCATTGCTAATACCAAAGCGCTCTTCGCCGGCCGCTGGGGTGCCCCGTTTCTGCAACCCTACTTCGATCTCTGGAAGCTATTTCGCAAGGGAATGGTCCTCAGCGAGACGACGACCTGGGTCTTTCTCGCTGGACCGGTGATCGGACTGGCCGTCCCGCTGCTGGCCGCGATGCTGCTCCCCTTCGGCGCCCTGCCCGCACCCTTTTCCTTCGACGGCGACATGATCCTGTTTGTCTACCTCTTCGGCCTGGCCCGCTTCTTTACCGCCTCGGCCGCTCTGGACACCGGTTCGAGTTTCGAAGGCATGGGGGCGGCCCGCGAGGTCAGCTTTTCCTGCCTGGCCGAACCAACGCTCCTGTTCGGACTGATCGTACTGGCTCGTCTGGCCGGCGGACTCTCACTGCAAGAAATGCTCGGCCCCAACCTTCTGGAGGGCTGGCATCATGCCGCCCCCTCCCTCGGGCTGACCCTGGTCTGCCTGTTCGTGGTTCTGCTGGTGGAAAACTCGCGGATTCCCTTCGATGACCCGAACACTCACCTGGAACTGACCATGATCCACGAAGTGATGGTCCTCGACCACAGCGGGCCCGCCTTCGGCCTGATCCTCTATGGCTCGGCCATGAAGCTGTTTGTTCTCGGTGCCCTGGTGGTGCGGATCGCACTCCCGCAGACTTTAGGCAACACGGGACTCGATCTGCTGCTGTTCATCGCCGGGATGCTGGGCCTGGCAGTTGTCATCGGGATCGTAGAGTCGATCATGGCCCGACTGAAACTGGTGCGAGTGCCGCAGGTGCTGGTCGGCACCACCTTGATCTCGGCGTTTGCCGTAGTCCTGCTGCTGAGATAATCGCCCTTGGGATTGCAAAGGAAATCGTTATGCACGACCTCAACAACCTGCTCCTTCTGATCGTTATTCTGCTTAACTTTTTTACTCTCGGCAGCAGTCGCCTCGGCGCCTGCATTCAGGCCGTAGCACTACAGGGAGCGGTCATTTCCATCCTGCCCGTCACCCTGCATGGGATCAGCGGCCATTCGGTGATACTGACGACTGGCGCCTTTCTCCTCAAGGGCATTTTCATCCCATGGCTGCTCTTTCGTGCCATCCGCGAAGTGCGCATCCGACGCGAGGTCGAACCGCTGATCGGCTATATTCCGACCCTGATCATCGGCGCTCTGACCACCTCTGCCGCTTTCATCTTCGCCGACAACCTGCCCCTGATCGAAGCCCATCGCGACTCCTTGTTCATCCCCACCTCTCTGGCCACCCTCTTTACCGGGTTTCTTCTGCTCATCACCCGACGCAAGGCCATAACACAGGTACTCGGCTACCTGATGTTCGAAAACGGCATTTTCGTGCTGGCGGTGCTGCTTTCCGAAGCGATGCCGTTGATGGTAGAAGCAGGCGTATTGCTCGACTTGCTGGTCGCCACCTTTGTCATGGGTATCGTTATCAACCAGATTAACCGAGAGTTTTCCACCCTCAATACCGAACGCCTCTCGGCACTGAAGGAATAACATGATTAGCGCACTGATCCTGCTCCCCCTGCTGACAGCTCTGGCGGCGGCCCTGATCCGCTCCCAGCAACAAGCCACCTGGCTTTTGCCCATCACCGGCGTAGTTCATTTCGCCATGGTCATGAAGGTGTCGAACGCTGTGCCTGCCGACGCCCCCTGGCTGGCCCTCGATCCACTCGGCCGGTTGGTCCTGACCGTGGTCAGTCTGTTGTTTGTATTTTGCTCGGTCTACGCTGTCGCCTACCTTCGCTACCATCGCCATGACCGGGGCAACCGGATGATGGTCCCCTGCCTGCTGATTTTTCTGGCCGCCATGACCCTGGCCACCGTCGCCCGTCATCTTGGCCTGCTGTGGGTCGCGGTCGAATCGACCACTCTCGCCAGCGCCCCCCTGATCTACTACAACCGAAACAGCCTTTCCATCGAGGCAACCTGGAAATACCTATTGATCTGTTCGGTAGGAATCGCCCTCGCCATGCTCGGTATCCTGTTCGTCGCCTATGCCATGTTGCACGGGGGAACTCCGGTCAGTCTGCAATTCGACGAACTTCTGGCCCAGGCCGGAACCAGCTCACGCCCCTGGCTGCATGCCGGCTTTGTCTTTCTGCTGGTCGGCTTTGGCACCAAAATGGGACTGGCCCCGCTGCATACCTGGAAACCGGATGCCTACGGGGAAGCTCCCGCCCTGGTCGGCGCTCTGCTGGCCGGCGGATTAACCAGCGTCGCCTTTCTCGGCATCCTGCGCGGGGTGCAGATCATGGGCGCCGCCGGAGATATCGCGATGGCTCGCCAGTCCCTGATATTGATGGGCCTTTTGTCGCTGGCCCTGGCGGCAGTCTTCGTCGTGCGCCAAACTGACGTAAAACGTATGCTCGCCTATTCGAGCGTTGAGCACATGGGCATACTCGCCCTCGGGGTAGGGATCGGCGGCATAGCAACCTTCGGCGCCATGCTCCACCTGGTCAATAACGCTCTGACCAAGGGCGCTCTGTTTCTCTCGGTCGGCAACATTCAGCGCGCTTATGACAGCAAGCATCTCAGCGAAGTGCGCGGCGCCCTGACCCGGGTCCCCCTTTCAGCCGGGATTTTCCTGGCCGGTTTCCTGGCGATTACCGGCTCTCCACCGTTCGGCCCATTCATCAGCGAATTCACCATTCTGCGTGGGATTTTTGGCAGCGGACATTTAATTATCGGCGCGATATTCCTCCTATTGCTGGCGATTGTCTTCATTGGCATGGGCGGAACGGTGCTCATGGCCACCCAGGGGGAAGTCCCACCAGAAACGCCGCACTCCGAGTACCGCGATTCAGCCATGATGGCCGGCCCGCCGCTCCTGCTGATGCTGCTAGTCCTGATTCTGGGTATTTATTTGCCGGAACCACTCAAAACAGCCCTGGAACAGGCCGCTGCCCTGCTGGAGGTGTCGCCATGAGTCAAGATTTTTCACCCACCCTGCTCAATGGCGGAACGCTAGTCCGCGCCGACATCCCGGTGCTCACGTACGCCGAATACAGCGAACGGTTGCTCGCCGAAATCGCCAACGGTGGGCGAGTCGCCGCCTGCTTCGCCGACGACAACGGCACCAACCCTGGTAACGAGCTCGACCTCTACGCCATAATCGCCCGCGACCGACAAGGCGACCTGCGGTTGCTGCGGACCTGCATCGGTGACCGCTTCACCTCGCTCACCCCGCAATGCAACCAACTGCACCTGTTTGAAAGGGAAATCGCCGAGCAGTACGGCGCCGTTCCCGAAGGCCACCCCTGGCTTAAACCTGTACGCTTCCACAGTTCCTGGCGACCTGGGAAAGACGCTTGGGGGCGCGACACCAGGAGCCACCCGCTGGCCGGCGACATGGAATTTTACCGTGTCGAGGGTGAAGAAGTGCACGAAGTTGCAGTTGGGCCGGTGCATGCCGGGATTATCGAACCGGGGCATTTCCGCTTTCAGTGCCACGGCGAAGAGGTCATGCATCTCGAGATCTCCCTCGGCTACCAGCATCGCGCCATCGAACGGCAATTAATCGGCGGCCCACATCGACTCACCCCCTTCCAGATGGAGACCGCAGCCGGCGACACGACCATCGGTCACATGACAGCATGGTGCCAGGCCAACGAGGCCCTGGCCGGGATAAGCGTGCCGCCTCGAGGCGACATGTTGCGCACCATCGCTCTGGAACTGGAACGTCTGGCCAATCACGTCGGCGATCTCGGAGCCATAGCTGGCGATGCCGGATTTCTCCCCACCTCTTCCTATTGCGGAAGGTTGCGAGGCGACTTCCTCAACCTAACCGCTGAGCTCTGCGGCAACCGTTTCGGCCGCGGTCTGATTCGCCCCGGCGGCACCGCCTTCGACTGCGACCAGGAGCTGGCCGAGAAACTACTGAAACGCCTGGAACCTGTGGAACGGAACACCCGCGGTGCGATTGAACTGATGTTCGACACCCCTTCGGTACTGGCCAGAATGGAGGGAACCGGCAAGGTCAGCATGGATACCGCCTTTGAGCTCGGGCTGGTGGGGGTAGCCGCCCGGGCCTGCGATCTGCGCAGGGATGTACGCCTCAACCACCCGGTCGGCATCTGGCGCGATAACTTCGACCTCATCCCCCATGAAGAAAGCGGTGATGTCTTCGCCCGGGCCAGCATCCGCCTCAGAGAAATCTATGCCTCTCTCGCCTGGATCCGCAAGCAACTGCGGGCACTCCCCACCGGCCCTCATCGGGTCCCAGTCCCGGTAGCAAGGGGTGGCTTGCTGGCCGTCTCCATGGTGGAAGGTTGGCGAGGCGAAATCATTCATGTCGCCCTGACCGACGACCAGGGACGCCTGAGTCGTTACAAAATCGTCGACCCCTCGTTTCATAACTGGAACGGGGTGGTTATGGCACTGCGAGCCGAGCAGATCTCAGACTTTCCGCTGTGCAACAAAAGTTTCAACCTGTCGTACTGTGGATTCGACCTATAAATAAGGGCATTGCGTTTTTAAAAGCCTTTATTTTGCTGATAGGCCCGAAAAAAAGGACATTATTTCATGCTGAAAATTATCCGCGAACGGATCCGGCAGGGCTATCGAACCGGCAAGTTCCCCAAACAAGAACCGGTTCTGCCCGAACGTTTCCGGGGACTGCCGTGTTTTGCCCCCGGACGCTGCCCCGAAGACTGTCACGCCTGCGAGGACGCCTGCCCGACGGCCGCCATCCGGACCGAAACACAGCCACCGTCTCTCGACCTCGGCCGCTGCCTCTTCTGCGGAGATTGCGCCCTCGCCTGCCCCCACGGCGCCCTGAGCTTCAGCCGCGATTACCGGTTGGCTTCACGCAGCCGGGACGGCCTGTTGACAGGGGCCTCCGAATTCCAGCTGGCGACCGCTCTGGACACCAAGATGAAGAGCATGTTCGGCCGCTCCCTCAAGCTACGCCAGATCTCTGCCGGTGGCTGCAACGCCTGCGAAGCCGATGTCAACGTACTCGGCACCCTGGTCTATGATCTCGGACGGTTCGGCATTCAGTTCGTCGCCTCCCCCCGCCACGCCGATGGCTTGCTCATTACCGGCCCGGTCACCGAAAACATGAAAAGCGCCCTGCTCGACTCCTACGCCGCCATTCCCGAACCGAAGCTGGTCATTGCCACCGGCGCCTGCTCCATTAGCGGCGGTCCCTATGTCGGTAGCCCTGAAGTACACAACGGAATTGGCGACCTGCTCCCCGTCGACCTTTACATCCCAGGTTGTCCACCCCACCCATACACCATTCTGGATGGACTGCTACGCCTGCTCGGCCGGCGAGAAAAGGATCCAACAGGACCTTGACAGGACATTATTTTTCAAACTATGGTTTTCTCAACGATTCAACAGGAGACGCCTATGCCGATATACGAATATGCCTGCCCGGCCTGTGGTCATAGCTTCGAAAAAATTCAACGAACCGATCTGCACCAGGCGCCTTGCCCGGTCTGCGGCAAGCTGGCCAACCGCATCGTATCGCGCCCTGCATCAACCGCCGCCAGCAACGGCCCTTCAGCAAACTCAGGGTGTGGAAATGGCGGTTTTACCTGAGGTTGAACGGCGAAGTGGCGTGCCCACTTCAAGCGCAATATGAACGGCGGAGTTTGGGCTCCGCCATTTTTACTCCCCCCCCTTCCAAACCCCTTCCTGGTTCATTACTAAACAAGCGCCATTTCCACTACTTAGATCTATTTTTTTTCTCTATTGACAGCCTTGACCTTGCGTGATAAAAGCAATCCCAACGATGAACATTCAAAGTTATCGCGTCCTCATAAGTCAAATGACCCAACAGTTGTCCAGACCGACAGCGAAGTGCTGACCTATACTGGAAATGACTCAACAGCTTTTATTGCTGGATTCGACTCTATGCCTACGGGCCTTGTTGCCCAAGTCATCTGATCCCCACTGCACAATTAAATGTCTCACGCCCTTCTCTGCCGGTGAAGGGCTTTTGCTGTTTTAGGCAAGAAATGCTCGAACTCGCTTTTGAAGGAACCAAAACGTATGCGTAAAACCAGTGTTCTGATTATTGCCCTGATTGTGGTGGCCAACCTCGCCGTTTGGTCCTGGCTGAACCGGCCTACCGATGCCCCGTCCTGGACCGGTCCCGTCAATGGCATGTCGTTCAGCCCATTCCGCAAAGGCCAGGATGCGATGGAAAACATCTTCCCCAGTGCCGAGCAGATTGATCTTGACTTAGCCCTGGTGCAGGATAAAACCCTGAAGGTGCGTACCTACTCTTCCCTCGGCGAGTTGGGGCTGATCCCGCAGATGGCTCAGGCTCGTGGCCTGAAAGTCACCGCCGGAGCCTGGATTGCCGACAACGAGGATATCAACCATAAGGAAGTCACCAAGGTCATTGCCAACGCCAACCGCTGGCCAAGCGTCGAGCGAGTCATAGTCGGCAACGAATCAATCCTGCGTGAGAATCTATCCGTCAGCCAACTGGCCGGCTATATCGACCAGGTGCGCCAGGCGACCAACGTACCGGTTGGCACCGCCGAGCCCTGGCATGTCTGGATCGACCACCCGGAACTTGCCGACGCCGTTGACTTTATCGCCATCCACGTCCTTCCCTACTGGGAAGGACTCCCTGCCGAACAGGCCCCCCAGTGGGCCCTTGACCGCTACCTGCAAGTAGTCGAAGCATTCCCCGACAAACCGGTAATCATCGGCGAAGTTGGCTGGCCAAGCGAAGGCAGCCGCTTCGGCCAGTCCCATGCTTCGGTGGTCAATCAGGCACGCTTCCTGCGCGAATTTCTGCAGATGGCGAAGGCGCACAACATTGATTACTTCGTCATGGAAGCCTTCGACCAGTCCTGGAAAAAAAACCTAGAAGGTCGGGTCGGTGCGTACTGGGGAATGTTTGACGCAAATCGCAATCCCAAGTTCCCCATGGTTGGCGAAATTGTCGCCGTACCTCTCTGGCCCTGGCAATATGCCCTGGCTACCCTGCTGGCGCTCTGGCCAATGTTCCTCTTTCTGCGCCATTGGGATAACCTCAAGCGGCGCGGTCAGCTCTTCTTTGCCGGAATGATCCAGATGGCCGCCTCGATGTTCGCCTGGACCGCGTTACTCCCCTTTACCATCGAGATGACACCGGCCGGCATGGCAGTTTGGGGCATTCTGCTCCCCGCCCAACTGGGACTGATCCTGGTCATTCTGACCAACGGACTGGAACTGACCGAAATGCTCTGGGTCAAGCGCTGGAAGCGCTTCTTTGCTCCTCAGCAACCGGAACCGACACGCGACTTTCCAATGGCGTCGATCCACCTGGCGATCCATAACGAGCCGCCTGAATTGGTCTTCAAAACCCTTGACGGACTGGCCCGACTCGACTACCCGAATTTCGAAGTACTGGTACTCGACAACAACACGGTCAACGAAAAAGTCTGGAAACCGGTGGAAGAATACTGCGCCCGCCTCGGCAAGCGCTTCCGCTTCTTTCATCTGGCTAACTGGCCGGGATACAAGGCCGGGGCTCTCAACTTCGGCCTCAGCCAAACCCATCCCGAGGCCAAAGTAGTCGGCGTTATCGACGCCGATTACATCGTCAGCTCCGACTGGCTCAAGGCTCTGGTTCCCTACTTCGATAAACCCGAGGTCGGTTTCGTTCAGGCCCCGCAGGACAACCGCGAGTGGCAGGGTGACCTCTTTCAGACCATGATCAACTGGGAATACAACGGCTTTTTCCAGATCGGCATGGTCCATCGCAACGAGCGTAACGCGATCATCCAGCACGGCACCATGACCCTGATGCGCCGCGATGCGCTCGAGCAGGTCGGCAAATGGGGTGAATGGTGCATCTGCGAAGATGCCGAACTCGGCCTGCGCCTGTTCAAAGCCGGCTACGAGTCGGTCTACGTCAATCATAACTTTGGTGAAGGGATTACCCCGACCAGTTTTGCCGGCTACAAGGGGCAGCGCTTCCGCTGGACCTATGGCGCGGTGCAGATTTTGCGTCGCCATTGGCGTTCGCTGCTCCCCTGGAACAAATCCAACCTGACCGCCGGCCAGAAGTTCCACTTTGTTACCGGTTGGATGCCCTGGTTCACCGACGCCCTGCACCTGGTCTTTACCATCGCCGGCGTCGCCTGGACTATCGCTATGCTCTTGCGGCCGCAGGATTTCGAGATCCCGCTCAATGTCTTCTTGATCCCGACCCTCGGCCTGTTTGTCTTCAAAGTAGCCCATGCCCTGATCCTCTACCGGGCCCGGGTTCACTGCAGTTTTGTTCAAAGCCTGATGGCCTCGGTCGCCGGCATGGGTCTGACGCACACCATTGCCCGCGCGATTTTCATCGGCCTGCTCAAGCCGAGTCAACCCTTCCTGCGCACCCCCAAAGGCGAAGGCCGACAAGCTTGGGTCAAGGGGATTCTGATGGCCTGGGAAGAGACTCAGATTTTATTCCTGCTCTGGTTAGCCGCTGGCGCCTCAATCTGGTTTTTTGGCCTGAACCATCCTGAAGGGCTCCTCTGGGCCGCCCTGCTGTTGGTCCAATCGATACCCTACGGCGCCGCCCTGGCGACCTCGATGGCCAGCTGCATGCCCCGCATGCAGCTGGCGATGCCAAGATTCAGCACCATGCTGCGCTGGTTTCACTTCAGCCCGCGCCGAAATCCTATGGGATAAACGCTCCCAATAGGTACAGATTCTGCATAAAACAAAGGCGGAACCCAAGGGTTCCGCCTTTGTTGTT
This sequence comes from Trichloromonas sp., assembly GCA_041583595.1. Classification (GTDB taxonomy): domain Bacteria; phylum Desulfobacterota; class Desulfuromonadia; order Desulfuromonadales; family Trichloromonadaceae; genus Trichloromonas. The sequence goes on from JBFHFM010000011.1 coordinate 13,243, forward strand.
TATTTCTTAAACCGCAATCCAAAACCACCCCAAAAGTGATGAAAGGAGTCATACCGTGAAAGGAAGCGACCTGATCAAGCTGGTTGCGTTGCTCGCAGTCGTAGCCGCTGTGGCCTACGGAGCTTACTGGTGGGGGCAGTCACAAGGAGACGCCACAAAAAAATATTCACACCCGGTTTCCCGGCAGGGCGCCAAGTGGTAGAATTATGAATCTACCCGCGATACAGCACCAACAGGGCGACCGCCAGATAACGGACCAGCTTGCCGCTCCCGACCAGCACCACGAAGGGGACCAATCCCACCCGCAGCACGCCGCCGACCAGACAGAGAGGATCACCGACCACCGGCAGCCATGAGAGCAACAACGACCAGCGGCCGTAGCGGGAATAAAAACCTTCCGCCCGTTTCCTGGCCGTATCGTCGATGCGCAACACCCGGCCGATAAGATAGGGCCCGCCCCAAAGTCCGACCGCATAGGTAGTCACAGCCCCCAAGGTGTTTCCCAGCGCCGCCAGCGAAACGCTTATTGCCGGGTCGAACCCTTTGAGCAGCAGCACCACCAGCAGCCATTCCGACCCAAGCGGCACCAGGGTCGCGGCCAGAAAGCTGAGCACAAACAGGGCCGGATAGCCATGACTGACAAGCAACTCTTCCATGAAGGCGATGGTAACTGCGGGCCGCCGGCAAGTCAATCGGCAACGGTACCGGGCCCTTTCAAAAATTTTTGCGAAAGCATCAGACCATGAGTGAAGAGCTCACCACCGAGCAGGTCCTCGAACTCGAACAACGCCTGATAGAACTGCAGCAGGAGCTGAAACAACTGCTGCGCACCTCCGAAGTAGGAACCCACCCGGTCGACCTGGGACAGCCGATCGGCCGCTTGTCGCGCATGGACGCCATGCAGCAGCAAAATATGGCCAAAGCCAGCCGTCGAAGCCACGAAATCCGCCTACAGCAAATTTCAGCCGCCCTTTGTGCTATAAAGGAGGGCGAGTACGGCCTCTGCAAGGGATGCGTTGAACCGATCGGCTTCGGGCGCCTTACCGCCCGCCCCGAAACGCCCTTCTGTGTCGGTTGTCAAAGCCGTCGCGAACCGGGCCGTTGACCGTCTGCCCTGTCCTGCCAGGAATCGCAATCACTTCACTATAATTCAGGATTTGGCATCAATTCAGTAACGGATCAGTTCCCATTAGCCGCCTCCAGCAGGGACCGGAGATATGACATGAAGGATTGTATCGGCAAGACCATTTTAGTGACCGGCGGCGCCCAGGGGATCGGCAAGGGGATCGTCTGCTACCTGCTGAACCGGGGAGCCAACGTTGCTGCGGCGGACCTTGACGGCGAGGCCTGCGCCGCCCTCGAGCAGGAACTGGCCTCCCCCCGGCTGTTGACTATCGAAATGGATATCGCCGATGAGGCCTCGGTGCGCCACGGCATCACGCGCATCAAGCAGCGGTTCGGTTCCCTGACGGGATTAGTCAACAACGCCGCCATAGCCCGAGCCCATTCCGGGCCCGTCACGCAGCTGACATTGGAGGAGTGGAACCGGGTGCTGGCGGTCAACCTGACCGGCGCATTTCTACTCACGCGTGAAGCCCTGCCGCTGCTGCAAGAAAGCGAGGCGGCGATCGTCAATATCGCCTCGACCCGCGCCCTGCAGTCCGAACCCGACAGTGAAGCCTATGCCGCCAGCAAGGGTGGCCTGATCGCCCTGACCCACTCCCTGGCAATCAGCCTCGGCCCCGCCGTGCGGGTCAACTGTATCTCGCCAGGCTGGATTGAAACCGGCGACTGGCAAAAACCTTCCGCCCGACGCACTCCGAGCCACAGCAAAACCGACAGCAACCAGCACCCGGCCGGCCGGGTCGGCACGCCCGACGACATCGCCGCCCTGGTCGCCTTTCTGCTCAGCCCTGATGCCGGCTTCATCACCGGTCAGAATTTCATCGTTGACGGCGGCATGACCCGCAAAATGATCTACGCTGATTGAGCCTGTTGAAGTTTCGGGATTTCCAAAAATGAAAATCGGGATATCGGAAAGAAAAAGGGTTACCGAGTTTTTTTGCTTTCGACCTTTTGAATATGAGCTTTTGCGGATTATTTAAATTCTGTCGTTCAGTTTCATCATCCCGGTGAATTTAGAGATTTCACAATTTTTTCACATTATCTTCACGGCCGGTTCACACCCTCCGACTTAATTTGAGGCTATGTCCAAAAGGCGTTTGCCCCCATGAAGTCTATTATCTTCATAGCGAGGGCCACTCGCACCATTAGAGCCAGAGCACTCGGCAGGAGCTTGCTTCTCCTTGCCCTGGAAGCAATGGACTATTATACAAGAAGGAATACCAACCACGCCCCGGAGGAAAAACATGGCGCAAAATATCCGACTACTCATCATCGAGGATAATCCGGACATTGTCGAAAACTTGACCGATTTTCTGGAATCGAAAGGCTATATTCTGGATTTTGCCATGGATGGCATCGGCGGTCTTCACCTGGCCCTGACCCGGGCCTATGACGTCATTGTGCTGGATCTTATGCTGCCCGGCATGGACGGCATCACCCTCTGCCAAAAACTGCGCCAGGAGGCGGACAAGCAGGTACCGGTGATTATGCTCACGGCCAGAGACACACTGGACGACAAGCTTCTCGGTTTTGAATCCGGTGCCGACGATTACCTGGTCAAGCCCTTTGCCTTGAAAGAGCTGGACGTTCGCATCAAGGCGCTGGCAAAAAGACGGGCGGTCGAAAACAAAGTGCTGTCATTTGCCGACCTGCGCATGGATCTCGGAACCTTTGAGGTCTCCCGCCAGGGGGAGAAAATCGATCTGAATAACACCTGTGTCGCCATTTTAAAGCTGCTCATGGAGTCGGCCCCGAATGTGGTTTCCCGCAAAGAGCTGGAAAACAACCTCTGGGGAGACATGCCGCCGGGCAGCGATGTGCTGCGCAGCCACATGTACACCCTGCGGAAACAGATCGATAAACCCTTTGGGCAAGCCCTGATCGAAACCGTCCACGGCATCGGTTTCAGGCTCAAGGAAACCTCCTCATGAAATTTTACCAGAGCATCCGCTTCAGAATCGTGGCCGGGATTCTTTTGTTCGGCGCACTGCTCATTTTCTTTCATGCCGGTATCACCTATTTTGTTGTAAGCAACAACACATCAAAAATGATTACCAATCTCATCGATACGGAGATGGATTCCTTTCTTTATAAATATGAAATGGACCACGAAACCCCTTTGCCCCACTCCAAATACATTGATGTGTATAAAGGGGTTGAAGGGGTACCTGAGGAATTCAGAGCTCTGACCAAAGGGCTGGCATCTGGCGTTCACACCCTCGATGTTCCCAAGAGGAGGCATCCGGTCTATGTGGGGGTCATGGACCTGTCAGGCAAAGATGTTCCTTATTTTATGTTTTTCCAAGGTAGCGAGTTTCTTGAGGAAAATGCTTCACTACACCCCGAGCAGGTTCTGATCATTTCTCTGACCTTGTTGCTCATCCCGGGTATCCTTCTCAGTTATACTACCTCCCGTATGCTGTTTGCACCGGTGGTGACCCTTATGGAACAAATCAAGGGTCTAAACCCTGAAAATATCCCGGCCCGATTTACACAAAAACATGCCAACAATGAAATCGGCATACTGACGCGGACCATCGAGACCACCATGAACCGCATCAACGCCTTTATTCAGCGGGAAAAGCAGTTCACCCGGGATGCCAGCCACGAACTCAGGACCCCACTGACCGTTATCAAAGGGGCGGTAGAAATCATGGAGACGCAGCCCGAGCTGGAAACAAATCCTTTACTGAAAAAACCCTTGAAACGGATTTCACGATCGGTACAGGACATGGAGACGACCATCAATACCTTTCTCTGGCTGGCCCGGGAAGAGAGTGAAACGGCGGAACTCTGCCGGGTGGAGCCGGTGGTCAAAAAAGCGCTTAGCGATAACCAGTACCTGCTGGAAAACAAGGAGATCCAGGTAAAGATCGATGTCCGCAAGGACAAGGCGGTCAGGGTCAAGGAAGAAATCCTGTATATCGCCGTCACCAACCTGATCCGTAATGCCTTTCATTTTACCTCCCAGGGTTCGGTTACCGTGACCATCGACGACACCTCTATCGGAATTGCCGATACTGGTAGGGGCATCGAAGCGGATAAGCTTGATGCGGTCACCCAGGCCCATGTCAAAGGGGAGAGGAGTCAGGGCTTCGGCCTGGGGCTCAGCATTGTCTCCCGCCTGTGTAAGCGTTTTGGCTGGCAACTGATCATCGAAAGTGAACCGGACCAAGGCACCCGGGTGCGGATCCTGTGGCAGGATGGCTGAAAACAATAGTGGTTGTTTACAGCATTGTTCTGGATTCCTCGCGACCTTTTAAGCCACCGGAGAGAAACATCTCGGAGTCACTCCCCCCGGCAACCGCGAGAACCCTTTTGGGCTCTTGTCTCCGAAACCCGTCCGTTCCTGCTGCACCCTCTCAATATTTTTACATTTCACATATTTTTCACATTCCTTTCACGACCTGTTCACGCCGTGAAAGTTATGCTTTTTCTACAAACAAACCGAGAAACTCTCAACCAGTTACAGGGGGCACAACATGGCTATCAAACAAATCAAGGGCTGCATCGGCTGTGGGATATGCATCAAAAGCTGCCCGACAGACGTTATCCGCGCTGATGAAAAAACCGGTAAAGCATTTATAAAATATCCAGCCGATTGCCAGATTTGTCATCTGTGCAGAATGTATTGTCCGGTGGATGCCATCACTATTACGCCGGACAAGTCGATTCCGGTCATCGTTTCATGGGGTTGAAAATGGCTGAATACATCAAAAACAATGTTCAACTGCAGATACTGGCAGCATTTATCTGTATGCCGTTGCTGATCTGGGCCGCAGGTAGCACCCCACAGCGTACGCTGTTGAAGGAATCGCTGTCGCTTATCACGATAATCGCTTTCAGTCTGATGATCGGACTGTTTTACCTGGCGCGAGCCAATAAATTTATTGTGAAAAAGATCAAGTTCAGCAAGTTGATCGGCCTGCATAAGTTTATCGGGTATACCGCCGTCCCGGTTTTACTGCTCCATCCCTTTCTGTTGGTGGTGCCCAGGTTTTACGAGGCGGGAGTTGATCCGTTCGAAGCGTTCACCACCATCCTGACGACCTTCACCAGCAAGGGAGTTGTCTTTGGGCTGATCACCTGGAGTTTGATGCTGCTCATCGCCGTCACCTCCCTGTTCCGCAAGAAACTGCCGATGAAATATCCAACCTGGCGGGTTGTTCATGGCGGACTGGCCGGTCTGTGCATCTTCAGCGCGGTCTTCCACGTGCTCGATCTCGGTCGCCACAGCGATTTGGCCATGAGCGTTTTTATTGTTCTGCTATCAGCAGGTGGAATTTATCTGCTGTTAAAAAACTATGCTTCCCAGGAAAAGAAAACAGGGGGGGAAATATGAACCAGCAAAAAAACGACAAGGGACTGTCACGGCGTAACTTCATGGCGATCGCCGGAGGCGCCGCGGGACTTGCGGCGATGGCGGCCATGGGGATCTCGGCCCGGGACGGTGCCATCTCGGCCAATATCCCGGAAATCGACATCAACGCGATGGCGCATGAAGAGACGGAAACCGATATTCTCGTGGTCGGCAGCGGCATTGCCGGGCTCTTTGCGGCGGTCAAGGGGCATGACGCCGGGGCGAAAGTACTGATGGTTTCCAAGGGACGGCTCGGCTCCTCGGGGCAGACCCCCTTTGCCAAAGGCATCTTTGCCTTTGATCCGGCCAAGGAAAAATTGAGCCTCGATGAGTTTGTCGCCACGGTCTCCCGCTCGGCTCTGGGGACCAACAACCCGGTCTTCACCCGGCAGATGGCCGAGCATTCCCTGGCCAGGGTCAACGATTTGAAGGAGTGGGGATTTTTCGACTCTCCCCTCTATTTCAATGCCTTTACCAAGCCAATGCAGGAACGCAACATCCCGGTGATCGAACGGGTCATGATCACCCATCTTATTAAAGAGGGTGGCAAGATCGTCGGGGCCGCAGGTTTCAGCATCGATGAAACCAGGATTCACATCTTCAAAGCGAAGAGTGTCATCCTCTGTTCCGGGGCCGGCGGATTCAAGCCGAACGGCTTTCCCATCTGCGACCTCACCCACGACGGCACCGTCATGGCCTACAATGTCGGCGCCAAGGTCACCGGCAAGGAGTGGAACGACGGCCATCCCGGTCAGGCAACCAATGCCGCCGCCTGTTACGACGGCTGGCACGGGATGTTCGATCGCAAGCCGGGAACAACCGGCGTTGAAGTCCATCACGACCTGGGCGTGGAGCTGAACTACCAGGCCTATATGGCGGGCAACCCCGTCGCCGGTGGCCCTGGTGGTAAGGGTAAGCAACAGGGCAGCGGCGGTCCCACTCGGCCAGCTGAATTTAGCGAGGATAACCGTCGGCAAGGCCCTCCTCCCGGTGGCGGCTCCGATGCGGGCGGCGGGCCTCCTCCCGGAATGTCTGGCGGCAGCGCAGTCGGCGGTTCTTCGGCCGGCATGTCGATTCACAAATCCGAAGGGCTGGTCCCCATGAACGAGAAAGGGGCCTCCAACATCCCCGGGCTCTACGCCGCCGGGGACGCACTCGGCTCCTACATGGCCGGAGCCATCTATACCCAGATCGGCTCCTCACTGGCCGGTTCCGCAGTACAGGGAGCCATCGTCTCCGAGGCGGCCGCCGAGTATTGTAAAGGAGTTGAGTCTCCGAGCATCTCCAAGGCGAGAATCAAAGTGATCGAAGAAGAGATCCTCGCGCCCTTGAAGAGGACCGCCGGTTATAGCCCGGCCTGGGTCACCCAGACCCTGCAGGGAATTATGATCCCCAACTTTGTCCTCTATATCAAGAAAGAGAGCCTGTTAAAAGCGGCTCTGGCCTATGTTGAAGAATTGCGTGATCACCACCTGCCGATGCTGCGGGCGGCCGATCTGCATGAACTGCGACTGGCCCATGAAACGGCCAACATGATCGTGAATGCGGAGATGAAACTCAAGGCCTCGATCATGCGAAAAGAGAGCCGCTGCAGTCATTACCGACTCGACTACCCTGAGATCGATACCGAGAACTGGAATGCCTGGATCAATATCTACCAGGGAGCTGACGGTGAAATGAAGTTTGAAAAGCAGCCGTTTGCCAGCTGGCCATCCTAAGCAACCAATAAACTGTTTGTTCAGTATGGAGGTACGATTTTTAATTTTAAACCGTACTTCCTGCAGAGGTCGGGCAATTTCGCCCCCTCCGGTTGCCCGACCTCTGCCTTCTTGCTGGTAATATTCCTAAATTCGATACCGAACGCATCGACCAGCAGTAAGTTTTTATCGAACCGTCCCTAAATCAAGGGGATTTTGCCGACCTCCTGCCTGTCAGGTTCATGTCAAAAACACACCAGAATTTAACTCGCACCAAACAATCGCGGTGGATATTTCATAGGAAAAACCCAAGGAGGATTTTATGAAAACCCGTGTCGCGAATGATTTCATTGCCGGTCAACTGACCCTATCTTGTCCCTACTTCGAAACCAGCAACCTGAATTGCCAACTCAACTGCGAAAGCAGCAAAACCACCGCAACTCAACAGCTGAATTACTGCAAAACGGAAGATTACGATAACTGCCCTCGGGTTCTCTGCCGGGTGCTGCGCAACAGCCGCCCTAAATTTCGCGGAGTTTCCGACCTCTCTCTCAAGTAATACCCGCAATATAGCGTTGCCAAGGACATCAGCCGTGTTAATATGGAGTCTTAATTTTAGGTTCTAACCACGGGAGCTGCGTTATGAAAAAAGTCGCTATTTCGGTCGCGTTTGTCGCTATTCTCATCGGCATCCTCTTCATTGCCTTTCCGACCAACCACGACCCGCAGCCGCCAACATCCCCCTCTACTCCGGCTCTACCGGAATCGCAGATCAAATACCCGATTAGCGAACCCGCCCCCGCACTAGAACCGCCGCCGGCGGCCGTGCAACCAGAGCCAGCACCGGCCCCACAGCCTGCCCAGGCCCTGCCAGGATTAGCCGAAGCTGACGAAGGCTTGCGCGGAGTCATTTCTCTGCTGGGAGACGAAAAACTATTCATCGAGCTGTTCCACCTCGACCACTTTATTCAACGCTTTGTCGTCACCATCGACAACCTTCCGAATAAAAATCTCCCTCGCCGGCAACTGCCGGTCAAAGGGGCTCCTGATCTTTTTCTGGTGCAGGGAACAAAGGATAACGAAGTCATCAGCCCTTACAACAGCCGCCGCTACACCCGGCATATTGCACTGGCCGAAGCCTTAGACAGCCACGCCCTGGTCGGCATCTACGTCCGCAACTATCCTCTGTTTCAGAAAGCCTACACCGACCTCGGCCATCCAGATGCCTACTTCAATGACCGCCTGGTCGAGGTAATCGACCACCTGCTCGAAACCCCGGAAGTGAAAGAACCAATCCGCCTGGAGCGCCCCGCAATACTCTACCAATTTGCCGACCCCGAGCTCGAATCCCGCTCGGCCGGGCAAAAAATTCTGCTACGAATCGGCAGCGACAATTCCGCAAAGATCAAGACCCAGCTGAGAGAATTGCGGGCAGAATTAATGACACAAGTAGTCCGTTAACGGCTTACCACCTCAATGGGTGTGAACAAACTACCAAGCACGTAAAAAGCCCTAGGTCTGACTTGTTTTTTACGTATTAAAATGGTAATGTTCAGTTCATCCAGGCTCTGGGAGCAGTTAGTAGTCTGGTGACGCTCCCGGTCTTCAAAACCGGAGGGGGGCGTATCCCGTCCCTGGTGAGTTCGATTCTCATCTGCTCCCGCCAAATAATTAAAACAGGCAGTTACGTCGTAAAGACGTGACTGCCTGTTTTTGTTTGCACTATCAACTTGCCCAGTTAGTCTCCATACGGAAGCTATGGATGAAACGAATGTGGTTTTCATCCACGGTCAATTTAACCGGATTGTCAGCAATATTTAAAAAGGCCGTTACGCGATTCTGCGCAACGGCCTTTTAGCTTTTCTTTCTTAGACGTTTTTCTACTTCTCTGCCTTTTTCTGCTCGTCTTCAATTTGGGCTGCTTCTTCATCGGAAACGGCCATGTAGACGTGAGCTTTTTCTACCACCAGCACGTAATTGCGATTCAAGGAAAAGCCGTAGGTTTCGACCATCTTTTTGTTATCATCGTTCAACTTCTTCAGAGCGGCCTTCAGCTCTTTTTCCAGTCCTTTTTTCAACTCTTTGGTCTGGGTCTGCTCAAGCTGGGTTTGCAGTTGAATCACCCGCTGACGCTCTGCCTGCATGATCTGCACGTTGCGCTGAAATTCCTGATTGGCTTCCACCGAGCCGAGAGTACTTACCTTAACCAACTTTTGTTGCTCCGCCTCTGCGGCCTGGGCAGTGGCCTTTTTATCATCGAGCTTGTTTTCTTTGGCCGCCGCCAACCCGCAGGTAGCGGCCATCAATACCACCAGCATCAATCCCATTGTCTTCATCTGAGCTTTGCTAAAACGCATCTACATCTCCTTCAACACAGCAATAAAGTTAGTACCCAATGACCAAACCGACATGGCCTAACGAATCAACGCGACTATCCAGGTCCCGGCCGGTCTGTTGCCATCCATAATCGAAACGGAGTGAAACCTTGGACCCGAAACCATAACGGCCACCAACACCGATACTGGAGAGGATGCTGTCTGCAGAATCATTACGGTTACGCACCAGTCCATAATCCCAGAAACCGAGAAATTGTAAATTACCGGTTTTGATTGGTAAATTCAACAACGACGACAAGTCGTAGCTGGGAGTACGAATTTCGTTGACCAGCAGATAGCCTTGATCTCCATTGACTACCCGCTCATCGAAACCGCGCACGCTGGAATATCCACCCAAGCCCAACTGTTCGCTGCCCAGCAGCGGGCCTTCGGCCAATTGCAGGTGAGCTTTTACATTCCAGCTGAATCCTCGAGGCAAGGCCGTCAGGCGGTCTACATCGAGCGTATAATAGAGATACTGGGCCGAGGCACCCTGCTGGTAATCATCAAAGGCCGCATCATCATTGTGACCCAAAATATTCCCTGGGCTGTCGACCAGTTGCATATGCACCGCCGTACGTCCCCAGTCATCGGGCATTGATCCTCCATAGCCGAGTAAGGCCTGTAAAATCTCGGTCTTTTTGTCAAAAACCGGCTCGCTGGAGAATTCCAGATTACTATTCGAAAATTTATATTCAACCCCGAGGCTAAGTTCATGCCGAAACAAACCGACCGGCGGCAAATCCATAACGTAACGACCGCTCAACTGCCAACTTTCGGCATTCAAATCGAAGGGTGCCAGGTCGGGATTGCTTTCGGCATAGGCGGCGGAGAATTGCAAAGTATCGTGCCAGGCCAAAGGAATCTCATAGCGTAACGAATGCCCCTGCATGCGTGAAGCGGTCTCGCTTGCCGTAAATTGATAATCGAGAAGATGGCCGAGGCCAAAGGCGTTGCCCCAATTGAAGCCAGCCAGATAGCGGTCCCGCCCGGTCAATTCATTGCCGCTGTTTTCATAACCGCCATACACACGCAACGGAAAACGATCTTCAGTACGCAGTATGACATCGGTCTGCCCTTTTTCTTCGCCGCGCGCCAGTACCAGATCTACATGCCGAAACGGATTTTTATTGAGCCAGTTAACGTCTTCGGCCAGGGCGTTACCGCGGATTACTTCCCCGGGCCGGGTACGCACCTGTTTCTCGATGTTGGCACTGTCAAACCAGCGATTGCCTTCGGCGCGAATGCTGCCTACCCGCCCCTCAACCACCACCACCTGCACGGTACCTCCGGTTATGTCCTGTTCGGGAATATAGGCATCGACCACAGGTGTCGACTGAGTGCGAAAATAGAGAACCACTTTGTTAAGGATCACATTCAGATCTTCAAGGGTCAGAGGCTGGTTCAGGAACGCTTCCATCTCCTTAAAAAAAGATTCCGGCAGATAACCGTCCACCAGAATTCCTTCCAGACGCACCCCCCCCTTCAACACCTTCTCAGGTGCGCGCAGAAAAATCAGCCCGCTGAGTTTTTCCAACAGCACCCGTTTAGGGCTGGAAGAGAGCACTTGGGACACTGGCAGTTCCGGAACCTTGGCCGGCGGTACCTGCTCCTGCAAGGTTTTGGGCGCAATGCGCTCAAGATCCTGCGAATATACAGAAGGACATACCACCAGTAACAGGAGGAGGACCGCCATGCCCGATATAATTCGGTGATAAAAAACAACTTGCATTCAACTTCTCCTTCGTTCGTCCCTATTTAAAATCATACAATCGTCACCGAAAATAGATCTGCTG
>JBFHFM010000012.1:0-24380 GCA_041583595.1 Trichloromonas sp.
GCCGCAGCAGCGACCGCTGTTGTCGCTAGCTCAGCAGTTGATAGCGGCAAGATAGCCTCGGTGCTCCTTGAAGTCATCGCCGAAAAAACCGGCTACCCGGTCGACATGCTCGAACTGGAGATGAGCCTCGATTCTGACCTGGGAATCGATTCCATCAAACGGGTCGAAATTCTCTCCGCTCTGCAAGAACGGCTCCCCGAGGCCCCGGCGGTGCGTCCTGACGACCTCGGCGCTCTGCAGACTCTTGGCCAGATCGTGGGGCACCTGAGTGCCGGTATGGCCAATTCAGCACCGGCCGCCGCTTCTGTAGCCACAACGCAGGCGGCACTCGATAGCAACAAGGTGGCCTCGGTGCTACTTGAGGTGATCGCCGAAAAAACCGGCTACCCGGTCGACATGCTCGAATTGGAGATGAGCCTCGATTCAGACCTTGGCATCGACTCCATCAAACGGGTAGAAATTCTCTCGGCATTGCAAGAAAGGCTCCCCGAGGCTCCTGCCGTGCGTCCTGATGACCTCGGCTCCTTGCAGACCCTCGGTCAGATTGTGGGGCATTTGAGTGCGGGTATGGTTAGTGGCGGACCAGCTGCCGCAGCCTCTGCCGCGATAGCCCAGGCGGGACTCGACAGCAATAAGGTGGCCTCGATACTCCTTGAGGTGATCGCTGATAAGACCGGCTACCCGGTCGATATGCTTGAATTGGAGATGAGCCTCGACTCGGACCTCGGCATCGACTCCATCAAGCGGGTGGAAATCCTCTCCGCCCTGCAGGAACGACTCCCCGAAGCCCCGTCCGTACGACCCGACGACCTCGGTGCCCTGCAGACCCTCGGCCAGATCGTAGGCCATCTCTGTGCCGGTAAACCTGTGTCCGCACCGGCTCAACCGGCAGTTGCCGAACGGATGGACCGCAACACCGTCTCAAGCACCCTGCTGGCGGTAATCGCCGATAAAACCGGTTACCCGGTGGAAATGCTCGAACTCGACATGGCGCTCGATTCCGACCTGGGGATCGACTCTATTAAGCGCGTCGAAATTCTCTCCGCTCTGCAGGAGCAGCTTCCCGGCGCCCCGGCCATCAAACCAGAACATCTCGGCACGTTGCAGACCGTGGCACAGATTGTCGATTTTCTTGCCAGTGTCTCGGGGGCCCCGGCACAGGCAACGACAGTTGATACCGCAGACGCAGAAACGCCCGAAGACGGCGGCATCGAGCGAAAACTAGTCAAAGTCGTTCCTCTTAAGGCTAAAGGTAACCGGCAACGGCTGGCTCTGACCGAGGGCGCATCGATCTGGGTTTCAGACGATGGCTCCGAACTGGGTCGCGCCGTCAATGAACGGCTTAAACAGCTCGGATTCCAGCCTAAACTGGTCTCTCTCGATGAACTGGACTTTCTTCCTGCCCCTTCGGACCTCGGCGGACTTATTTTGCTGCCTCCGACGGCCCCGGCCGATGATCTCTTTCTGAAGAGGGCGTTTCGGCTTGTACAAATTGCCGGTCCAGGCCTCAAAACAGCCGGCGAGCAGGGAAAGTCGCTGTTGGTTACCGTTTCCCGTTTGAATGGCAGTTTTGGTCTGCTTCCCGGCATCTCCCCGGTCGATCCTGTTTCTGGAGGACTGGCCGGACTTAGCAAGACAGCCAGCCATGAATGGCCGCAGGTTTCCTGTAAAGCCATCGACTTGGCTCCCGAGTTGAAAGATGCAACCAGCACGGCTACAGCTCTGGTCGAAGAAATCCTTACCGAAGGGCCCCTTGAGGTCGGTATCTCGTCCGCAGGTCTGCATACTCTCAAGTTAACCGATACGCCATTAAGCGATGATCTGCGTGAGCTTCCTGTTGCGGCCGGTGACCTGGTGGTCATCAGCGGCGGCGCCCGTGGGGTTACCGCGGAAGTGGCCGTCGCTCTGGCGGCAAACAGCAAAGCGACCCTGCTGCTTCTCGGCCGCAGCCCGGTCCCTGAGGCCGAGCCTGAATGGATGAACAACCTGCAGAATGAGGCAGACATCAAGAAAGCCCTTCTTGGTCAAGCGGCAACACCACTGAAACCTAAAGATCTGGAACAGCAGTACCAGGCGATCCTTTGCAGCCGCGAAATCCGCAGCACGATGCAGCGCATTGTCGCAGGCGGTGGCAAGGCGATCTACCGTTCGGTCGATCTACGTGATTCGGCCGCCGTTGCCCAGGTGGTCGCCAAGGTTCGCACCAGTAACGGCCCGGTCAAAGGACTGATTCACGGGGCTGGAGTTTTGGCCGATCGCCTGATCACGGACAAAACTATCGAGCAGTTCGAGCTGGTCTATTCGACTAAAATTGACGGATTGCGTGCTTTGCTTGACGCTGTGAGCGAGGACGACTTGCGCTTTATGGTCTTGTTCTCCTCCTCCACCGGACGTTTCGGTCGTACCGGGCAAGTTGACTACGCAGTAGCCAATGAAGTGCTCAACAAAACGGCCCAGCAGCAGGCGCGGCTTCGCCCCAAATGCCGGGTGGTTTCCCTCAACTGGGGACCCTGGGACGGAGGCATGGTGACTCCGGCCCTGAAGAACCTCTTTGCTCAGGAAGGCATTGAGGTGATTGGCCTTCAGGCGGGCTCGGACTACCTGCTTAGCGAAATTGCCACGCCCCCAGGCGGCCCGGTCGAACTGGTCATCCTTGGCAGTCACGCAGAGGCTCAGTCCGATAGCCAGAGCCAACCACCGGCTAATATCTATATATCCAAGGCTTTTGACATCGACTTGTCGGTTGCTCAGTACCCCTTTCTTAAGTCCCATGTCATGGATAAAAAAGCGGTCTTGCCAATGGCTATGATTATCGAGTGGATGGCCCATGGCGCTATTCACAACAACCCGGGTCTGCGCTTTCACGGCTTCAACGATTTGCGCATCCTCAAAGGCGTCACACTCGCTGCCGATGAAATCTGTTCATTACAGGTTATGACCGGTAAAACATTTAAAAGCGGCGATTTCCACGTGGTTCCGGTCGAACTTTCAGGGCACAACGGAAACGGCAAGATGTTCGTCCACGCCCGCGCAAAAATGGTATTGGCCACCCGGCTCCCCGAATCGAAACTGGCGGATGAGGCCCTGGACCTTGAGCCCTACACTCGCCCTGCAGCCGAAATTTACCAGCCGGACCGGCTCTTCCACGGCCCGGATTTCCACGGCATACAGCAGGTCAACGGCTGTTCAGACGTTGGTGTGACCGCCCAGGTCAAACCGGCTCCGCTACCGACTCAGTGGATCAATCATCCGCTGCGTAATTCCTGGCTGTCCGACCCGCTGGCTCTGGATAGTTCTTTCCAGATGATGATCCTGTGGAGCTTCGAACGCTATGAAGCTGGCTCGTTGCCGGTCTTCGCCGGACGCTACCGGCAATACGCTGATCGCTTTCCAGCCAATGGCAGTGAAATCCGCATTCATGTCACCAGACAAAACCGCAACAAGGCGACCGCGAATATCGATTTCGTCGACCCGACTAGCGGTCAATTAATCGCCCGCATCGAAGATTACGAATGCATCATCGACGTCGCGCTGAACAAAAGCTTTCAGCTCAATAAACTGCAGGGAGCTGCTTGAGCATGAAGCACGGAAAATCTGTGGCCATCGTCGGGGTCGGCGGCATCTTTCCCCAGTCGCCGACCCTCGACCAGTTCTGGAAAACGATCACCGGCAACATCAATACCTCAGCGCGCCCTCCAGTAGGACGCTGGCTGCTGGAACCGGACGAGGTCTACGATCCCAAAGTCGGGGCGCCTGACAAGGTTTATTCTAAAAAAGGATGCTACATCGAGGATGATGCCGATGCCCTCGTCCTCGATGAGCTTGATATCGACCCGGACTATGTCCGCTCTCTCGACCCGATGTTCCGGCTGCTGCTACATGCAGGCCGTCAGGCCTATGGCGATGGTGCCACCGAAACCCTTGATCGCAATCGGGTCGGTGTCATCATTGGCAACCTGGCCCTGCCGAGCGAATACGCCTCGGCGATGGCCCGCGACACGCTTGGCCGCACCTTTAAAGAAAAGCTTCTCGGCCATGCCGACACTTCCACTGCGTCCGATATTGCAGCGATCAACCGCTACGTCGCTGGCCTTCCGGCCGGCCTACTGGCGCGGGCCCTCGGTCTTGGCGGCACAAGTTTCACCCTCGACGCCGCCTGCGCCTCATCCCTCTACGCGATCAAGCTTGCCGTTGATGAACTGGCTACCGGCCGCGCCGATGCCATGCTCACCGGCGGCCTGTCTCGCCCCGATTCCCTCTATACCCAAATGGGTTTTTCCCAGTTGCACGCCGCCTCCCCTTCGGGCACCTGCTCGCCCTTCGATCATAAAGGCGACGGTCTCGTGGTCGGCGAAGGCTGCGGCATGTTTCTGCTCAAACGCACCGAAGATGCTGTACGCGACGGCGACCATATCTATGCGGTAATCCGTGGCATCGGTCTTTCCAATGACCTTGGCGGCAGCCTGCTGGCTCCTGCTTCAGAAGGCCAATTGCGCGCTATGCGGGCGGCTTATCAGCAAGCGGGCTGGAATCCCAGCGATGTCGACCTGATTGAATGCCACGCCACCGGCACTCCGGTTGGTGACGCCGTTGAATTTGCCAGTCTCAAAAGTTTGTGGGGCGATTCCGGATGGAAACGTAAGCAATGCGTCATCGGCTCGGTAAAATCGAATATCGGCCACCTGCTGACCGCTGCCGGCTCCGCAGCCTTGACCAAGGTTTTGCTGTCCATGAAGGAGCAGACCCTGCCGCCGACGGCCAATTTTAAGCAACCGGCCAAGGGACTTTCTTTTGATGATAGTCCTTTTCAGGTTCTTTCCGAGCCGATCCCCTGGGGACAGCGCAAAAATGGCGCACCACGGCGTGCTGCCGTGAGTGCTTTTGGTTTTGGCGGAATCAACGCCCATCTGCTTCTCGAAGAATGGATCCCGGCACAGCCCGCCAAAAGCTCGGTAGCCTTCCCGGCGTCATTCCAGCGCGGTGGCCAGCCCATCGCTATCGTCGGCATGGGGGCCCATTTCGGACCCTGGTCGTCCTTGCCAGAAGTACAGCAACGCATGTTCGGTGCCGATACGGATACCACAGCCAGCGCCCCCGAGCGTTGGTGGGGCGCTGAGAAGAGTCAATGGTTAAAAGAATCCGGGCTGAAAGGCGACGCCTTTAAGGGTTATTTCGTTCCCGAAGCCTTTGCGGTGCCAGGAGAATTCCGCATTCCGCCCAAAGAACTCGAAGAGATGCTTCCTCGCCAACTGCTGATGTTGCAGGTTGCCGACCAGGCGCTGCAGGATGCTTCACTCAAGGGCGAAGATTTGCTCTTTACCGGGGTTTTCATCGGCAACGGGCTCGACCTTAACGCCACCAGCTTCAGCTTTCGCTGGGAAATTCAGCGACTGGCTCGTCAATGGGCCAAAGAGCTGGGTCGCACCCTGAGTGATGAAGAACTGGATCAATGGATTGCCGAATTGCGCGAATCCGCCGGCCCACCGCTGACCGCCAACCGGGTCATGGGCGCACTCGGAAGCATCGTCGCCAGCCGGGTCGCCAAGGAATTCCGTATCGGCGGCCCCAGCTTCACTCTTTCGAGTGAAGAGAACTCCGGTTTGCGAGCGCTGGAAATCGCCATTCGGGCCCTTCAGGAAGGTTCCATTAACAGGGCCATCGTCGGCGCTACCGACATGAGCGGCGATTTGCGCTCGGTTCTCGGGCAGCACGCTGACCGTCCTTTTTCCCCCAGCGGCCAGTGCCGCCCCTTCGATCGAGACGCCGACGGTACACTGATCGGTGAAGGGGCCGCGGCTCTGGTACTCAAACGCCTCGAAGACGCTCAGCAGGACGGCGACCGCATCTACGCCGTCATCAAGGGGATTGGTACCGCCACCGGTGGCCGCGCCGAGGATCGGGTACCTTCAACACATGCAATTGGCTCAGCCCTACAGCGGGCATTTGAAGAAGCCCGGATCAAGCCGGCCACGGTCAGCTACCTGGAAGCCCACGGCAGTGGCATTCCCGCTGAAGATGCGGTAGAAGCTGCCGCTCTGGCTGATTTTATCGGCAGCACACCGAATGAAAATCCCTGCTGGGTCGGCAGCGTCAAAGCAGAACTCGGACACACCGGCTCTGCTACCGGGTTGGCCTCGCTTATGCGCGCCGCGCTCTGCCTGCATCATCAACTCCTGCCGCCACTGCGTCACAGTAAGCTCGAGGGATCCCCCTGGAGCGAGCAGCGCCGGCAGTTTCTCTCCCCTGCCGCTCCCCAGTACTGGCTGCGCAACCGCGCCGACGGGCCGCGCCGTGCCCTGGTCAGCGCCCTCGGTGTCGATGGTAGCTGTTCGGTGACCCTGCTCGAAGGGCACGATGACAAGGGTAAAAACAAAAGCCGCCCCCTGCCCTCGCCGCGGCCTCTCGGTGTCCTGCGGGAAGGGCTGTTCGCCCTGGATGGCGACCTTCCAGCCGACATTCTGGAAAAAATCGCCAGCCTTCAGACTCTCGTTCAGCACAATCCCAAAGCCGACATTGAACAGCTGGCCCGCACCTGGTTTGCCGCGGCGCCAAATGATTCGAGTCGAGCTCGCTGCCTGGCCGTGGTAGCGGCAACCAGTGATGAGCTGCGCAGTCTACTCGAACAGGGGCGCCGCTGGTTAACCGAGTATCCAGAAAAGCGGATGGACAGTGCCAGTGGCTCGCCGCTGCCAATGGCGGTCCGCGATCGCATGTTCTATGCCCCCGAGCCTCTCGCTTCCCAGGGCCAGGTGGCCTTCATCTTCCCCGGTTCAGGCAACCATTTTGCAGGCATGGGCCGCGACCTCTCGGCACGCTGGCCAGAGATTTACCGCGCTCAGGATGTTTCCAGTCAGCAGCTTGGACGCCAGTACCTGCCTCAGCACTTCTGGGGTGAAACCCTCGACGAAAAGCTCCACGATAACCACAATGCCCTGGTCATCGCCCAGGTGGCACTTGGTACGGCGATCAGCGATCTGATCCGCCATTTTGGCATTGAACCTCAGGCTGTCAGCGGCTACAGCCTCGGCGAATCGGCCGGACTTTTTTCCTTTGGGGCCTGGAAAGATCGCGACGGGATGTCGCGCCGACTGCGCGAATCGACCCTGTTCACCAAAGATCTTGCCGGAGTCTGTAACTCTGCCCGTCAAACCTGGAAACTCGGCGATAACGAGCCGGTTGACTGGACCCTCGGCCTGGTCGCCGCTCCGGCGGACAAGGTGCGCAAGGCTTTGTCCGGCCTGTCTCGGGTTTACCTGTTGATCATCAATACTTACGAAGAGTGCGTGATTGGCGGAAACCGGTCCCAGGTAGAAAAATTGGTGTCCCAACTCGGATGTACCTATATTCCGCTGCGAGGGGTTACTACTGTTCACTGTGAAGTGGTCGACCGGGTCGCTCAGCCGTACCGCGAACTGCACCGGTTTCCCACCACCCCTCCCGAAGATATCCGCTTCTATAGTTGTGCTCTCGGTCGCAGCTATGAACTCGATGAAAACAGCGTCGCCGATGCTATCCTCAGCCAGGCCCTCGACACCATCGACTACACTAAAGTCATCGAACAGGCTTATGCCGACGGCGTGCGTATTTTCCTAGAAATGGGACCCGGTAACTCTTGCAGCCGCATGATCAGCCGAATACTCAAGGATCGACCGCACCTGGCCCGCGCCGCCTGTTATCCTGGTCAGGATAGTGTTTCGCTAATTCTGCGTCTGCTGGCCCAGTCTCTGGCCGAAAGACTCCCGGTCAATCTGGCTACCCTCTATCCGGACACCCCTTCGATAGCCGAAAAGAAGGATGGTCCGCGCATTCAGACAATCATCGGCGGAGGGCCCTTTGATCCGCCGAAGCCGAAAAATGTGGCACCGACGGCAACCCGTCCGCCAGCGGCCCCCAAACTCCAGCCGGTAATAACCAAACCCGCTCCAGTGACCGCGGTGCCAGTACCCAAACCGGCCACTACCCCCACGGCGGTCGCGGTCGCCGCGCAAGGAACCGACAACCCCCTGCTCAAACAGCTGGAAGAGTCCGTGGCTTTCAATGCACGCAGTCACGAGGCCTATTTACGTTTTTCCAACAGTATGAGCCAGGCGCTGACGGAAAACGTCAACCTGCAGATCAACCTGCTGCAGCAGATGTTGGCCAACGGCGAATCTTTACCTGGTGACTGGCAGGTGCCACCCATGGCAAAGCTCGCGGTTGTCCCGCAGCAGGCTATATTGCAGCCGGCCCCGGTCGCACATCCGCCTCAGTTCAACCGCGAGATGTGCATGGAATTCGCCATCGGTTCTATCGCCAAGATGCTAGGCCCCGAGTTCGCCGAGGCGGACACCTATCCGACCCGGGTACGACTCCCTGACGAACCGCTGATGCTCGTCGATCGCATTCTCACCGTCGAAGGGGAACCGCGCTCGATGACCCATGGTCGGGTCATCACTGAACACGACGTCACCGCCGACCGTTGGTATCTCGACGGCGGCCGTATCCCGACCTGCGTGGCCGTTGAAGCGGGTCAGGCCGACCTCTTTCTGTCCGGCTACCTGGGAATCGACTTCATCAGTAAAGGCAAGGCAGTCTACCGTCTGCTCGATGCTGTGGTCACCTTTCACCGCGGTCTTCCGGTGGTTGGCGACGTGATTCACTACGACATCAAGATCGAGCGCTTCTTCCGCCAGGACCAGACCTACCTGTTTAACTTCAATTTCGAAGGGACGGTCAACGGCGAGCCACTGCTGTCGATGCAAAAGGGTTGCGCCGGATTTTTCACCGAAGAAGAACTGGCCGCCGGTAAAGGTATCGTCCACACCAAACTCGACCTGATGCCGCAACCGGGTAAGCTGCCGGCCGACTGGCAGGAACTGGCGCCGCTGGCTATTGAGTCGTACAACGAGGCTCAGGTCAACGCCATCTACCAGGGCGACCTCGCCACCGCGTTCGGGCCGCTCTTTGCCCATCTCGGCCTGCAACGTCCCTACACCCTACCCGGCGGCCTGCTCAAACTGGTCGACCGGGTGATCGAGCTCGATCCCAAGGGCGGGCGCTATGGTCTCGGTCAGATCCGGGCCGAGATGGATATTCGTCCCGATGCCTGGTTTCTCACCTGCCATTTCGTCGATGACAAAGTCATGCCCGGCACTCTGATGTACGAATGTTGCATGCACACCCTGCGCATCTACCTGCTGCGCATGGGCTGGGTCGGCGAAGAGGGACAGACCTGGTGTGAGCCGATCCCCGGCATCGACAGCGGCCTCAAGTGCCGCGGCCAGGTCACCGAAACGACCAAAACCGTCACCTACCAGGTCAGCATCAAAGAGCTCGGCTACGGTCCCGAACCCTTCGCCATCGTCGACGCCCTGATGTACGCCGACGGCAAGGCCATCGTCGAGATCCCCAACATGTCCGTGCGTCTGTCTGGACTTAACCGCGAGACAGTGGAAGCTTTGTGGTTGGGACTGAAGGGACTGTCCCCAGCCACATCGGGGACTGTCCCAGGTTCTCAAGGTTCTCAAGGTTCTCAAGGTTCTCAAGGTTCTCAAGGTTCTCAAGGTTCTCAAGGTTCTCAAGGAACTGTCCCCGGTTCTACTGGTTCTACCCAAAAAAAGGGACAGTCCCCGATAGTACTGGGAACAGTCCCTAGGGCGCTCTACACTTATGAGCAGATTCTAGCTTACTCGATAGGCAATCCGTCGGACGCTTTTGGCGAGCCGTACAAGGTCTTCGATAACGAACGCAAGATCGCCCGCCTGCCCGGCCCGCCGTTCCAGTTTCTCGACCGCATCACCGAGATCAACGGTGAGCCATGGAAGCTGGTATCCGGAGTAACCATCGAAGCCGAATACGACGTGCCCCCCGACGCCTGGTACTTCGAGGCTGGGCGCCAGCCGGAGATGCCCTTCGCGGTGCTGCTGGAGACCGGCCTGCAGCCCTGCGGCTGGCTCGCCGCCTATCTCGGCAGCGCCCTGACCAGCCCCGTCGACCTGCGTTTCCGCAACCTCGACGGCAACGCCATCCAGCATCGCGCGGTCACCCCACAGTCAGGCACCCTGACCACCCGGGTCAAGATCACCCGCATCTCCAGCAGCGGCGGCATGATCATCCAGGGTTACGATTTCGAAATCCGTGACAACCAGGGCCCCGTCTATACTGGCGACACGGTCTTCGGCTTCTTCTCCGCCGAATCCCTGGCCCAGCAGGTCGGCGTTCGCGATGCCAAGTCATATCAGCCCAGCGCCGAGGAAATCGCCCGCGGCGAGCACTTCCCCTATCCGACTGAGGCGCCCTTCCCCGCCAAGAAGCTGCGCATGGTCGACACCATTGAACTCTTCGTCAAGGACGGCGGTCCGCAAGGGCTTGGCTTCATTCGCGGCAGCAAAAAGGTCGATCCCGAAGAGTGGTTCTTCAAGGCCCACTTCTACCAGGACCCGGTCTGTCCCGGCTCCTTAGGCCTCGAATCCTTTTTGCAACTGCTCAAAGTCGCTGCGGTCAACCGCTGGGGCGGTAATGCCGACACCAAACTCGAAACCATCGCCATTGGTGAAAGGCACAAGTGGAACTACCGCGGCCAGATTATCCCGACCAACAAGCTGGTGACCATCGAAGCTGTTGTGACGGCCATCGATGATAAGCAGCGCCTG
This sequence comes from Trichloromonas sp., assembly GCA_041583595.1. Classification (GTDB taxonomy): domain Bacteria; phylum Desulfobacterota; class Desulfuromonadia; order Desulfuromonadales; family Trichloromonadaceae; genus Trichloromonas. The sequence goes on from JBFHFM010000012.1 coordinate 10,632, forward strand.
CTTAAGGCCAACGGGTTTCTGTCGGTGGATGGCAAAATCATTTATCAGATGAATGACTTTACCGTGCGGATGGTGGGGTAATAGAGCAACGATTCGATATTCGTGAAAAATAGGTAAAAAGGGGTCGCGTCTGTGTAGATGCGGCCCCTTTCGCGTTTTCAATACAAATAGACCCCTGAGCAGATTGGCCTTTGTTATACGAGCGATGGAGACAGGGAATACTTGATGACCGCCTAAGGCCGATATGAATACCGATGAGGTTAATTTTATATTTTGGCAGCACTGCAACCAAGAGGTATCGCAGCCTTGCCTGAAACCGTTCTCGGGTTAACATATAGTTTTAGGGGAATTGTTCTACCCCGCACCTTGCAACCTTTCGGAGATTTGAGAATTTCTTCGAAACTTTTTCATACAGAAAGGACCGCCATGGCTGAAAACGACAGTACTTCAAAACCCTCCATCATGAGCACCATCAACCCTCCTGTCTTTTTCGGAGCGGCGTTCCTGATTCTGGCGGTCGTCATCTTCGGAGCGATATTCCCTTCTGCAACGGAAGCTACTTTTGGCGCCGCCCATGCCTGGATCATTAAAACTTTCGGGTGGTTTTACATGTTTTCGGTGGCCGTGTTCATGTTTTTCGCCATCGGACTGGCGCTCTCCTCCTACGGATCAATAAAGCTGGGTCCTGATGACGCCACGCCAGACTTCAGCTACACATCGTGGTTCGCCATGCTCTTCTCCGCCGGCATGGGGATCGGTCTGATGTACTTCGGCGTAGCCGAACCGCTCATGCACTGGAATGCACCGCCGATCGGCGAGGGAGGGAGTGTTGAGGCGGCCCGCGAGGCGCTCAAAATCACCTTTTTTCACTGGGGGATTCACGCCTGGGCCGTCTATGCCGTCATCGGCCTGGCTCTAGCCTACTTCGGGTACCGGCACGATCTCCCACTCACCATCCGCTCCTCCCTCTACCCCCTGATCGGGGAACGCATCCACGGACCGATCGGCCACGCGGTCGACCTCTTCGCGGTCCTCGGCACCATGTTCGGGGTCGCAACATCCCTCGGTTTCGGCGTAACACAGGTCAATTCGGGACTGACCTACCTCTTCGGCATAGAGGAGAGCGTCACGACCCAGTTGATCCTCATCGCCGTCATAACAGGCTTTGCCACCATCTCCGTCGTCGCCGGCCTCGACGCCGGCATCCGGCGCATCTCCGAACTGAATCTCGGCCTGGCCGTTCTGCTGGTGATCTTCGTCCTTGTCGCAGGTCCGACACTCTTTCTCTTTCAGGCCTTCGTGCAGAATGTCGGCGCCTATCTCAGTGACGTCGTCAACAAGACCTTCAACCTCTACGCCTACGAACCAACCGGCTGGATCGGCGGATGGACCATCTTCTACTGGGCGTGGTGGATCTCCTGGTCCCCATTCGTCGGGATGTTCATCGCACGGGTCTCGCGGGGCAGAACGATCAGGGAATTCATCTCCGGCGTTCTGTTCGTCCCGGTAGGGTTTACCTTTCTCTGGATGACGGTTTTTGGCAACACGGCGATCAGCCTCGACATGGGTGCCGCCGCCGGGGCGATCTCGGCTGCGGTGGACGAAAACACCTCCACGGCGATCTTCAAACTCTTCGAATTCCTGCCGTTCACCACCATCGCCTCGGTGCTGGCCACGATCCTGGTGATCACCTTCTTCGTCACCTCCTCCGACTCCGGATCCCTGGTCATCGACATCATCACTTCGGGGGGGAACGAGGAGCCGCCGGTCTGGCAGCGGGTCTTCTGGGCCTTCACCGAAGGGGCGGTCGCCGCGGTGCTGCTGCTGGCCGGGGGGCTCTCCGCCCTGCAGACCGCCTCGATCACCGCCGCCCTCCCCTTCACCATCATCATGCTCTTTGTCTGTTACGGCTTGCTCAAAGCTCTTCGCCTTGAGGGGTACAGGCGGATCAGCCTCGACACCCCCTATAACGTGCAGATCCGTGGCGCGAGCGTTTTGTGGCAGGATCGGCTCAAAACCGTCATCTCCCACCCGCGAAAACAAGGAGCCCTCGACTTCATCAGCGATGTGGCTCTGCCAGCGATGGAGGAGGTGGCCGAGGAAATTCGGAAAAATGGTTTAAAGGCCGAGGTTTGCCGTGATGAAGGGCAGGCATCGATCAGCATTTATCACGGCGATGAACGTGAATTTTTCTACGGAGTTCAGCTGAAAATATGCCCGACACCTTCCTTCGTTCTCGAACAGCTTCGCAAAAAGAATCGCCAGCCGCAAAAATATTACCGCGCCGACGTACACCTCCTCGAAGGGGGGCAACACTATGATGTGTTGGGGTATACCGGCGACCAGTTGATTGCCGATATGCTCTCCCAGTACGAGCGACACCTCCACTTTTTGACCTTGGCACGCTGATGGGGATTTATTAGAAAAACGGGGTCGCGTCTGTGAAGACACGACCCCGTTAAAATTTTCGCTATTAATTTCTAAATTACGTAAAGCTACGCCCAGATTTCCTCATCGGTGGGAATCTGTTTGTTTTTTTGGGGATAACCGACCCTTGATATGTTGATCAAGTGCTCGTAATCCAGATTTTCAGAGATTGAATTGTTTCCCCATGAGCCGCAACCGAGTGTCGTGCTCGGAGCAAAACCGTTATACAAGCTGCCTCCGGCTGTCGTAGAACTCGGTTCATTGACGACAAGACGGCTGATAGGAAGCTCAATGCCAGCGGCTTCGATGTGTTCGTTGTTATTGGAATGAATCGCTGCCGAGTGGCCGGCACCTTCAATGGAAAGATTCTTTTTGGCGATGTCTATGGCCTCGGCAAAAGAATTGTATTTAAAGGTAACCATGACGGGGCACATCTTCTCTTTTCGTAAGATGTCATCCTCTTTATCGTTCGAACGCAGCAGAATGACTTTTGTATTTTCTGGGATTGCGACTCCCGCAAGTTCACCCATTTTGGCAACACTCTGTCCCACCGCATCGACGAAAATATGTCCGTCTGTAAACAGCGCCGCTCTGAATTTATCGACGACGACTTGATCTTCAATATAAAAGGCGCCATTTGCTTTAAATGCTTCGATAACCTCATCATATTGATCTGCCGGGGCAATGATCGACTGTTCTCCAGAGCAGATTATCCCATTATCGAATTTTCGACCGTAGACAATCTTTTGTGCAGCGTCGTTATAGTCGATATCTGTGTCGATTAATACCTGAACGTTTCCCGGACCTACCCCATACGAAGGTTTGCCACTGCTGTATGCAGCTGCAACCATGGCCGGGCCACCTGTTGCGATAAGCACGTCGACAGATTTCATAAGCTCCTGAGTTAACGGGAGCGAGGGTTCTTCGATGCATTGGATAAGATCTTCGGGCCCGCCGAGTTTTATGATTTCTTCTTTAATCAGGCGGGTCGTTTTACATGTGACGGCTTTTGCTCTTGGATGCGCAGCAACAATGATCGCATTGCGCCCCTTGAGGGCCAACATGGCATTGCACATGAGGGTTACAACAGGATTTGTGGTTGGCATTATCGCTCCAACAATCCCCTTGGGTTTGGCCACGTACACGAGACCTTTGCTCTCGTCTCGGCCGATGATCCCTATTGATTTTTTATCTTTCAGATGATTCCAGATGACTTTTGATTTGCCTAAACATTTTGCCACCTTGTCTTCGTAAACGCCCATACCGGTTTCTGCAACGGCGTCATAAGCAAGCTCCTCCGCATGGTCATAAACAATCTTGGCAATAGCTCGAACAATCTTATCGACACCTGCCTGATCAAAAGGTTCAAATGCTTTTTGTGCAATGCGTGCTTTTTTCATCAATTCTTCAATTTGGATTTTTTCAGACATTTCACAAATCCTTTCTTAGCCACCGTGCTAACGAAAACAAGTACATATGTTTCATTGTTTCCCCTTGCGGATGTTACTAATCTGATAAATCTTACCATATGTAAAAGTGTTAGTGTTCCATAATTTTTCCTGATCAGAAATTTTTTGCAGGTTTTTGTTTTTGAATTTCGAAGCTCTGGAACCAGCTATGAGGAAAGATGCGGAAAGGGATTCTCCACCACAGATCGTAATCACGATGACCTGCTGATGCAGCGATTAGGGTTGGAGAGTTAGTCGATGTTCTGGTCGAGGACTGGTATTAACAGATGCGCGACTAAATGGGCACACAGTACCCTTGGCAACTATTTCGCGCTGGGAAATCAGGTCGCACGGGACGCTATAGACTATCCCGCTTACCCCGACCTGAGTGCCAATCGACTTGCTGGAAGCCGAGGGAATCGGGATCGGCTAGACCGAGACTTACAAGAGGGCCAGTAATGACAACTTCGCCTTTCATCCACAGGAGAAATTCTGTTCAAGAGCCTGCGGAACTGGACTTATAATAGCAAAAAGCGGGATGGAAAAGGCCATATTTTGCCATAAAGCTGAAAGCTTCGAAACGCTATTGCCTTGCCAGTCGCAGATTTCCGATAGTCGTTTCAAAATTACTGCGGAAGGGATTGATGTCGAGGCCACCCCTGCGGGTATAGCGGGCATAGACCGTGAGCTGTTCTGGTCGACACGTGCGCATCAGGTCGGCAAAGATCCGCTCGACGCACTGCTCGTGGAATTCGTTGTGCTGGCGAAAGGAGATCAGGTAACGCAGCAGGGCTTCTGGGGCGATCTTCGGGCCGCAATAGCGAATCAATATGCTGGCCCAGTCAGGCTGGTTGGTTATCAGGCAGTTGCTTTTGAGCAGATGGCTGTGCAACATCTCATTGACACTATTTTCCGGGTCTGCAGCCCCTTCGAGAAGCGAGGAGTTGAGGGCATAGTCGAACACCTCGATGTCGAGATCGTCGATACAGGTCCCTGGCAAGGAGGAGATTTGCTGGTCGGCAAAATTTGGGCTGTCGATCAGTCTCACTTCGACTGGTGCACCGGCCACCTGTGCCAGATCATCAGCCATCACCTGGCGCACCTGTTCGAAGGTTTCGAAACGGGTTTGGTTCAGCGAGTTGAGGTAGAGCTTAAAAGACTTGGATTCAATCAGGTTTTTCGATCGGCAGGGAATGAGAAACTCGCCCATAGCGACCACCGGTTTTCCCTTGGGGGTGAGCCAGGAGAGTTCGAAGGCGTTCCAGATATCGTAACCGTTAAAAGGGAGATCGCTGCCAAGCCCGATTTCGTCACGTTTAAGCTTGCGTGGGACGGGACAGAGTAGAGTCGGGTCGTATTCGGATTTATAGACGCTGGTTTTACCTAAAGGCAGAGTCGATTGGATTTCGATCATGGCTGGTGCCTAACCTCGCAATATCTAAAATGGAGCGGCATTCTCCAACAGCTAAGGATGAATGTCAATTTTCCTTTCGCCCATTTTCATAATGCATTGTATTTTGTGCGGTTGCATGAAAAAAGGCGGATTTACCTCTGCCCAAAAGATCAAGCATCTAGATCCCAGGGTAGCCATGGCAGCCCCTCTCGTAATCCCTGACGCATATGCTCAGCAGAATCTTTCTGGTAGCCATAAACTCTCACCCCGAAAATATGGAACATAAGGCTGACTGCACGTTGCCGACTCACTGTTTTGTCGAACTTTTTCTCCAGATAGCTTCTGAGTAGATCTTCTACCTCATTCAGCTTGGCGGATGCAAATTCATGGAGTGCACCCCCTTCTGCCGCTAACTCAAGTCGCGTTTTGATAAGGAAGCAACTGCAATAATTTTCTTTAGTTGACTCCTGTACCACGGCCTCAAAAAGCCGACAAAGCCCCTCCCCTAAACTGGGTGCTGTGTCCAGGACATTGCGTATCCGTTCGATGGATTTCTGGGCATAGGCCTCCAACGCCTCACGGAACAAGCCTTCTTTATTGCCAAAGGCCAGATAAATCGAGCCGGGCTTGAGGCCAGTGGTCCGCACAACTTGCTGCATTGATGACGCGCTGAAGCCATTTTGCCAGAAAAGGCCAATCGATTTATCAATGACCTCTTTCCTATCGAATTGCGCTTTTGCCATGGGTCGCCTCATTTGTCTGTGATGTGGGTTTGTACATAACGACGCCATTATACACCATTACCTTGAATGATCACTCAAAAAATATTGACATTCCACTTTCGGTGAACTAACTTGATTGAACGTTCAAGAAAAACGGGAGTTCTGCTAAAGGACGATTCGAAAATCTGGCCTCGACCAATCAATTTATCGTCATGGCTCCCAAAGTCCGACAGCCCCTAAGGGGAGGATTAATTATGCAAAAGAATCCAATTCAATCTTTCCAGCAGATCCATCAACGTCCGGTAATGCATAAAGTGGGTAAATAGAAAATTAAACCGATGGAGAATACATTGACTCGAAAAAAATGGACGGTAGGAGGTCTTGTCGTGATCTCTCTCCTATTAGGCGGCTTCTCGGTCTTTAGCCTGTCAGAACCAAAGCCCGCACGTATCGTCGAAGCACAGAAACAAAAGATTACCATATCCAAGATCTATGATTTTGCCTGCCCCTGGTGCTATGTGGGTAAGCGTCGACTTGATCAGGCCATGGCACAGCGTCCGGATATCGATTTTTCGATAAACTGGCTCCCCTTTCAGCTCAATCCCGACATGCCACGCGAGGGGCGCAACCGCTGGGAGTACTACCGCAACAAATTTGGCGCGGAAAGCGACAAAAAAATACTGGAACATCATAAACGGGTTGGCGCAGGCGAGGATATTGAGTTTTGCGCTCAACCTCAGGCCGTAGCTCCGAATACTCTTTCAGCCCATACTCTGATGTATTGGGGTGTGCAGGATTCCAGTGTCGATAGCCATGAGCTTGCCGAGAAACTGTATTACTCCCACCATGTCGCTTGTGAAAACATTGGAGATCATAACGTATTGGTACGGATCGCCGGAGAGGTTGGGATGGATAAGGCCAGTGTGGCGCAAAAACTTGCGGATGGAATTGATGAGGCCAGGATAACGCAGCAAATAAGGGAGATTAGAGCACAAGGTGTTAGGGGGGTGCCCTATTTTGTGATCAATAACCAATACCGCCTAAACGGAGCACAACCCGTGACTAAACTACTTGAAATCTTTGATCTTGTCACCAAGACGCCGTAGGTTCATCTAGGCGAAAAAATGGCCAACCTGATATTTCAGGTTGGCCATTGGCATGTCTGAAGTATGATCGCGCTATTTATTTTTATATACAAGACCAAAACTACCTTACTCTCCCTCACCTTCAGCCTAAGTTGCTGCCAGCAAGACTTCAGGGCTTATCCGAACGCGGTGATTCGGATTGGTGTAAGCGAACCTGGTGATAGCGTTAGAGTCGCTGACGTAGCAGTCCAGGTTCTATCTTGGCCAGTGCCCCACCTCTAAGATACGCAGCAGCCAGAGTATATGCTGGAGTCGCATCACAACCTTCTTGTATTGGCGTTTGCACCAATTGTCCTGCTGGCAGCCCTCACAGGCATGCGAACCTGGAAATTATTTTCGATTCATTCTTAATAGAACTCTCTGCATTCGCCGCCAGATTCAGTGTTGAAAATTCCTGAAGTTCATTCCCGCCAGAAGTAACTCAAGTTGGGTTTTGATGAGGAAACTGCATCATAATTATCTTAGGTTGATTCCTGCGTATCCGCCTGAAAAAACGTGCAAAATCCTTTCCCTAAAGTTGGTTCGGTATCCAGTGTCGAGTGAATTTAGGCGAACAAAATCTACTTCAAAAGCAAACTTGAACAACCATTCAATAAAAGCATTGACACGTGCCCGCGTAAGTGCTAACTTGAACGAACATTCAAGGAAATCCCAATCACCGCACCCCTAAGGTACGCTGCGAAACAAAAACCACCAATTTCAGCTACAAGGAGCTAATCCATGAGTACATTTAAAAAACACGATATCGATTCCGCGCCTGAAGCCAGTAAGCCCTTGTTGGCCAAATCACAAAAAGCATTCGGGAGAATTCCAGGCCTGCACGCGGTTATGGCCGAAGCTCCCGGCCTTTTGGAAGGCTACCAACTTCTGCACAAACTGTTTCAAGAGACTGCCTTCAACGCAGAGGAAATCACAGTAGTGTGGCAAACGATCAATGTCGAGCATAACTGTACCTACTGCGTGCCTGCCCACACCGGCATTGCCCATATGATGAACGTAGACCCGGCATTGATTGAGGCACTGCGAAATCAGGAGCCGATGCCGACCGAAAAGTTACAGGTCCTGCATGAAACGACGCTAGCCATGGTTCGCAAACGCGGTGAGCTGTCTGATGAAGAAATTGAAACGTTTTATGCTGCAGGGTACGAGCAGAGACATCTGCTGGAAATCATCCTGGGGCTGTCCCAGAAAGTGATGAGTAACTATACCAATCACATCGCAAAAACGCCTGTCGATAACGTTTTCAAGAAATTCGCCTGGCATAAATAGGAAGGTGCCGATAACCAATTGAAGTGGGTGTGTCGGTAAGGGTTGGATTTACCCGATACGGAAGTTTAAAAATAAAATATTGACAATAGATAGCGCGCTATGTAATTTACATAGCGCGCTATTTATTGTGAGGACACTATGGAACCCACCGTGAATGAAACCCTTTGCTACAAGCTGCACTATTTAACCCGGGTCCTGATGATGCAATTAAATGAGGTCATCAAACCCCATGGCGTAACCCAGGGGCAATTGCCGGTGCTTTGCTGCTTAAGTGAAGAGGAAGGCCAAACCCAGGCTGAGCTCTGTGAGCAAATCCAGGTGGAACAACCGACCATGGCTAACACGCTGCGGCGTATGGAACGGGACGGACTGATCTATCGGGTCGCCAGTCAACAAGACCGGCGACAATCACAGATATTCTTGACGGACCAGACCCGCCCCACGGTTGAAACTTTGCAAAAAAAGCGGGACGAAGTTCTCTTCAAGATGACACGTCACATGTTGCCTGAAGAATTGAGAACCTTCCACCGGCTGCTTGATATGGCCATGCAGGCGCTAAAGGATCCGGAATCAGATCAATTAAGCAAAACCCGGGAGACAGAATGAAAAGCTTTGATGTTGTTGTTATTGGCGGCGGTCCCGCTGGGATGAACGCAGCCATGATGCTGAACCAGATGGGCAAATCGGTGGCCCTGATTCAACAAACTCAGGACAGTTTCGGCGGCGTCTGCCTAAACCGTGGCTGCATGCCGACCAAATCGTTACTCAAAGCGGCTAAAATCTATCGCGATTCGAAACAGGCTGAAAAATATGGTCTGGATCTAACCGTTGGGCCGATCGATTTAAAACGATTACGAACTATTACAGATGAAGATCTGAATAATTTACGGTCGATGATCCAAGGGATGATGGGCGGTGCCGAGATTGCAACTTTTCGCGGGACAGGCGTCTTCCAGTCTAATCATGCAATCCTGATCCGTAAAGCGGACGGCAGCAAGGATCTGGTACATGGCGAGCAGATCATCATCGCTACCGGTTCGGAATCGGTCGAACTTCCCTTTGCCCCCTTTGACGGTCAATACATCCTCTCAAGCGACCAGATGCTGAATAATATCGAGCTGCCGAAAAAATTATTGATTGTCGGTGGCGGTGCCATCGGGTGTGAATTTGCTACCATGTATCATGCTTTCGGCAGTGCGGTTGTACTGGTAGAAACCCAAGGCACACTGCTTCCGCGTGAAGATCAAGAGGCCGGGAAGGCGTTGCAGAGCGCATTTGAAAAACAAGGGATCGATGTAAAAACTGAAACGATAATTGAAAAATTAACCGTCGAAAACGGACAGGTCACCGTTAAATTTAAGGGTACCGGTGCAACCGAGGTGTTTGATAAAGTGCTGGTCAGCGTCGGCCGAAAACCAAACATTGCCGGTCTGAACCTTGAAGCGGCCGGGGTAAAAATCGAACAGGGCGCAGTCAGCGTCAATGAATTCATGCAGAGCTCTGTTCCCCATATCTACGCCTTGGGTGATGCCATCGGTGGCCTGATGCTGGCCCATGCTGCAGAAAAAGAAGGCCAACTGCTCGCGATGAATATGGTGCAAGGATCCAATATCCCCCTTGAGGAGTCAGCCGTGCCACGGGTTGCCTTCAGCCATCCCGAAGTCGCTGCCGTGGGGGTAAGCAAGGCCAGGGCAGGACTAAAAACCTTTACCATGCCACAGGTGCCAAATGGCCGCTCCGTGGTAGACAAGGTTGCACCCGCTTTCGTAAAACTGTTTATCGAAGAAGAAACCTCCGTTATCGTCGGAGCGATCATCATCGGCGAAGCGGCGACCGAAATGATTCATGAGATGGCGTTGGCGGTAGAAAATCGCCTGACACTGGGGCAGATCGGCCAAACTGTCCATGCTCATCCGACCCATTCGACAAATGTTGTTAAGGCTGTCCATTATTTTAACTAGCTTTCATCCGGAATCTATGGATGAAACGAGCGCAGTTTTCATCTGGGAAAAGAACCGTTGCCGGATGAAAATCAACCAGGAACCTGCCCGCCGGGCATAGCAAGAATCAACAGCCACAACAGGTGGTTACGTTTAAAACTTAAAGCAAACCATAAGGTTGCTGACTAGATTCAACAGGTTTCGGGATCACCGACGATATTCCTGTAGCCATTGTCGCCCAGGCCTTCCCTTTCCCTCTGGGACTCCCCTGTAATTACTACCGCAATGCCTTTTGTGACCATGCCAGGGAAAGGCTCCATTCACGTTGGTATTAAGGATTTCAACAAACCGAAAGAAAAATACAGAAAAACGCAGGCCGCATCCTCTTCAGATGCGGCCTGTGTTTTTTAAATTCTGGAACAGTGACTCGTTTTTTTAATATGGAGATATTTTACATCGACGTTACCCTTTCTCACTTGAAGTGGGAACAACGCTGGAAAATTAAAGCCTAAGAGCTTATTATTATCCCAATCAAATATGTCATCAGGAGGTAAAGAGCATGCAAACAGCTCATCTCATCTACTTTTCACCGACAGGAACGACCCGAATGATCTCAGCGAGCATCGCTCAAGGCCTTGGTGCGCAGAACGTCATTCACTATGATCTGACACTGCCGGGGGCGAAATTCGAAACGGTGCTGACCTACGGTATAGCGATTATCGGCATCCCGGTTTATGCCGGTCGCGTTCCTGAGTTATGCTTGCAACGCCTGGAAGCCATCACCTCAACGGGGATCCCTACCGTTCTGGTCGCTCTCTATGGCAACCGCGAGTTTGAAGATGCCTTGGTAGAACTTCGTGATGTATCCGTCGCAAAGGGGTTCAAAGTCATTGCGGCCGGGGCCTTCATCGGCGAACATTCCTACTCTACGCCGGCGCAACCCATCGCCGCGGGCAGACCGGATGCTGACGATTTGCACCGGGCTGTGCGATTCGGAAAAGAGATCGCAGCGAAAATAATGCGCAACGCTTTTGACCTCCCTCAAATCGACGGTCATGTGCCCTACAGAGAACGTGTTTCCTTCGGTGGAATCGCACCAGAAACCGACCACAGTAAATGCATTCTTTGCGGAAATTGCGCCGCGGTTTGCCCTACAGGCGTTATCACTGTGTCTGATTCGGTTACCACCCTCGCCAGCAACTGTATAATCTGCTGCGCCTGCGTTAAAATGTGTGAGACCCAGGCCCGACCCTTTAACCATCCCTGGCTTGCGGAAAAGCGCGCAATGCTCTACAAAAATTGCAGCACGCCAAAATCGCCGAAGGTCTTTATTTAATCAAATTAGCACCAACATTCCGCCAGCAGCCTCCCTTGAGAAAGGTGGGCCCGGGGGGGATTTCCATTTAAAGGAGAACGATCCATGGCACTTCACCCTCTCGCGGGGCAACCGGTTCCAAAAATTTTGCTTCCCAATATTCCCCGACTTATCAGCGATTATTATACTCGGCACCCCAACTCGGAAGAACCGGATCAACGGGTAGCCTTCGGCACTTCAGGGCATCGTGGTTCGGCCAGCAAAGGGAGCTTCAACGAGGATCACATTTTCGCCATCACCCAGGCCATTTGCGACTATCGTAAGGGTGCGGATATCACCGGACCGCTCTTTCTCGGCATGGATACCCACGCTCTTTCCGAACCGGCGCACGCCAGCGCTCTGCAGGTTTTGGCGGCAAACGGGGTTGAGGTGCGAGTGGCCCAAAACCTCGAATACACACCGACCCCGGTTATCTCTCACGCTATTCTGGCCTACAATCGAAACGGCCAGGGTAATCAAGCTGACGGCATCGTTATCACCCCGTCGCACAATCCGCCCGACAACGGTGGCATCAAATACAACCCGCCTAACGGTGGGCCGGCCGATACCGACGTCACCGGATGGATCGCCGCTACCGCCAACACCTACCTGCGCCAGAACCTGCGGGGCGTCAACCATCTCGCCTATATCGACGCGATGAGCGCCGCGACCACCTCGATGCATGATTATGTTACCCCCTATGTCGACGATCTTGTTAACGTGATTGATATGGCCGCCATCGCCAAGGCCGGACTGCGCATCGGGGCTGATGCTCTCGGCGGTTCGGGGCTCGGCTTCTGGCGACCGATCGCCGAAAAATACGGCTTGAATATCGAGCTCATCAACGGCTATCCCGATCCAACCTTCAGTTTTATGAGCGTCGACAAGGACGGCAAAATCCGCATGGATTGCTCTTCAAGCAGCGCCATGGCCGGACTGATCCAGCTCAAGGACAAATACGATATCGCCTTCGGCAACGACCCTGACTTTGACCGCCACGGGATTGTCTCCCCGTCCGCGGGGCTGATGAATCCCAACCATTATCTGGCCGTGGCCATCAATTATTTGTTCAGCAGCCGTAAAGGATGGCGCAACGATGCGGCGGTGGGCAAGACCCTGGTTTCGTCGTCGATGATTGACCGGGTGGCGAAATCCTTGGGTAAAACGCTGTCGGAAGTGCCGGTTGGTTTCAAATGGTTTGTGGATGGATTGGTCGACGGTTCCTACGGTTTCGGCGGCGAGGAAAGCGCCGGCGCTTCTTTTTTACGCCTGGACGGTACAGTCTGGACCACCGACAAGGATGGCTTCATTTTGGCGCTGCTTGCCGCCGAGATTACTGCGGTTACCGGTCGGGACCCCGCGCAGCATTACCAGGATCTGGTCGACAAGTTCGGTGCGCCGGTCTACGATCGCATCGATGCCGTGGCCACAGGTCCGCAGAAAGCCGTATTGGAAAAACTTTCGCCCGAACAGATTACCGCCGCGGAGCTGGCCGGAGAACCCATCACTGCCAAACTTACCCGCGCTCCGGGTAATGGCGCCGAAATCGGCGGCCTGAAAGTTACCACCGAAAATGGCTGGTTCGCCGCCCGCCCCTCCGGCACCGAAGATATTTACAAAATTTACGCCGAATCGTTTAAAGGCGCAGAGCATCTCAAAAAGATTCAGGATGAAGCCAAAGCTATTGTCAGTGCAGCCTTTAAAGCCGCCGGGGTTTGACCGATTGCCGTTTCGCCAAGGAACAACATCTGGTATAGTCTGGCTTCGTCCATACTAAATATTAAAGGAGACCCCATGCTCAACCAAGACACCACATATTCAAGCTCCTCTGCCATCGTTGCCACTAACAGTTTTTTTCCCCGTGTTTACGCCTGGATGACCGCCGGGTTGGCGCTGACCGCCCTGGCGGCGCTCTTCACCCTGTCCAGTGAGTCGATGCTGCAGCTGATCTTCGGCAACAAGATGGTTTTTTACGGGCTGATGTTTGGCGAACTCGGGCTGGTTATTGCCTTGTCGGCAGCCATCAACCGCATCAGTGCAACCACCGCGAC
>JBFHFM010000013.1:0-24066 GCA_041583595.1 Trichloromonas sp.
CAAATATGTTAATAATTCAGGCAATCCGCTCCACCTGAGGCTTTGATGACGATTTTCTTTGGCCGACATCTATTGGGCCTCCTGCTCATGCTCACATTTGCTCAATCCACCTCCGGATGGTGGTGGCGCGACCTTGTGTTCGACGACTGCCTGCGGCCGGCAGCAGAATACCTGATCGGACGCCAACTAGATGCCGAGGTAAAGATCAACGAGCTGAAACTCACCTCGAAACAGCTTCTGATTAGCAACCTGCGCGTCGAACAGCAAGATGTCTACCTCATTACCGTAGCGGAAACGAAAGTCGGTTTCACCCTCGGTGGACTCTGGAAGCGCCAGCTCGAAACGGTGCATCTGCACACCCCGCGAGTCGAAATTCTCGGCCTGCCCCCAGCCAAAAAGGACGCATCGCCGGGCTTTCCGGAACAGCCCCCCATTGAAATCGCCAACCTGAAAATCAGCAACGGCGCAGTTATCCTGCTTATGGGCAACACCCGCCGGGAAGCCAACAGCCTGAATATTGATCTATACGGCACCCGGCGACCGCGTTTCGAGGCCAGCGCCTGGCTGGGGGAGGCTCCGGGAATCCCGATATTCCTCTCCGGCACCGGCAACTGGGACAAACGACCAGGACTCACCCTTTCCCGCCTCGACTGGGACGGTGCCCCTCTGCTTGAGGAGCCATTGCAGTTTCAGCTGGATCACAGCGGTGCATCGGTCGCCGGCAGCGCTCGCCTGCCCCGACTTAACAGATCGGAGTTAGAGCGTATTTCGGCCATTCTCGCTATGCCCATCGAACTTCCGCCCGACTTTGATTTTGCCTTCCAGGCTCCAGAGATATCCCTCGCCCTCAACCCCACGGATCTGGATGTGCAGTTAACCGTCCCAACAGCCACCGTGCAGACCGGTCCCCAAAAACTGGAACTAGGTGCGCTCGCCCTCAACCTGAACAGGAAAGATGAAACCTGGCACGGGAAAGGACGATTTACCCTTGAGAAATCGATTCAGAACACCTTCGCTCTTGACTATATCGAAAAAAAATTAAACGGAGAATTCACCTGCATTGTATCGGATTTCGGCGCCTTGGCCGGCCGATTTTCACCGTCCTGGAAAGAATACCTGCTCGGGGGCGGCATGCTCAAAGGCAAATTTTCATCCGAAAGCGGCAAAACGCTTCTTTCCGCTGAGTTTACCGGGCGCAGAACAGCAACAAAGAGAACCGATTACCGACTTGATCTCAGCCCGCTGCGAGCCCATTTGACGGCCCAAGTTGTGGACGCCAAGATCAAGGGCCGAGGGCACCTCTTGCTGGGCCGCCGAGAACTAGTCACCCTAACGGGAACACCAGAACAGCTCAACATCGACATAAAGCCTATCTCATTGCCCGAAATCGGCAGACTGACCGGACCAGGTGTATTGCCACAAACCCTCGATGCCATAGATAACCTCTCTGGCACGGCACAACTGCAGCGCACCCCCACCGGGGAGTGGCAAGGCAATGCAAAACTACAAGCAGCTCGTGCCAAGGGAGCGAATTTCGAGTTAGCCGACTTATCCGCCAGTGGCCGATTCCGTCAGCGGCAGGAAGGAAGCTTTTTCGACGACCTACGCCTGGCCGGACGCGCCAAACTCCCTGAAGGAGGAGGCCGGCTGACTGTAAAAGGCTCCGGGGCACTGATAAAAGAAACCTATCAGCTCAAACTTTCCTCTGTGGAGGCGCATGAGGTTGAATTCTTTTCCAGCGACGGCCTGAGCGGTCTGGCTGGCGGGCATCTGCTGGCCAGTGGCCAGGTGTCCGGCAATCTCAACAACCACCTGCTCGGCCTCAACGTGGCAGCCAGACTCGGAGCCAGCGAAGTGCTGCACGGTTCCTTCTACGCCAACCTCACTGAAACCGAGACCCGCCTCGACCTTAGAGGAGAGATCGACCTCGACGCCCAACGCTTGACCGCCCGGAAGCTGACTGTCGATATTCCCGAACTTATCTCGGCGCAAATCAAGGGGAGTGCCTCGCCAAGCCTCGTCGATCTGAACGGAACACTGGAGACCGGCGACCTGGGTTCCATCTTCGACCGTTATCTGAAAGGCAGCCTCGAATCTACCGCTCCAGAGCTTAAAGACCTGGCACTGGCGGGGACATTGACGGCCGATTTCCTTTTACACCGATCCCCTGAAGCTCTCAGTTTTCGCGGCAACCTGCAGCCACAGCATGTCGACTTCAGGCTGCCGTCGGCCGATCTCGAAATCTACGGGGCCGGTGGTAGCCTCCCACTTGCTTACAGCCGGGGTACATCGAGCGACCAGGAAACCGGCGAACCCCAGAACGGCATTCTTTACTTTAACTCCTTCAAAGCCGGTCCGGCCTGGCTCGAAGGCGCTCCCCTACGCCTGCTAAGTTCAGTAAACCGGCTTGAAGTTCCGGAATTACCCCTTTTGAACCTGGCCGACGGTACCATTAACATCTCCAACCTGACCGCTACCCTCGAAAATCAGCAACCGGTCATCGCAGCACGCATAAGGGTTGAAGATATCGACCTGGAAACGCTGAGCCAGGAACTGGAAATAACCGCCCTGAGCGGCACTCTCAACGCCAACCTCGGCGAAATCCGCTACGCCGACCAGACCCTGAGTTCCGCTGGCAAGGCCACCATCAGCGCCTTCGGCGGCACCACCGTGATTTCAAACATGAGTATCCGTGACCCCGCCTCCCGCTACCGCACCCTGCTCGGTGACATCGACTTCAGGGGCATCGATCTCTATCAGTTGACCCGCACTTTTGAATTCGGCGAAATGAACGGGATTCTCGACGGACACATCCACCACCTACGGCTCTTCGGTACCGTTCCGTCAGAGTTTGACGCCCAACTCGCAACCCGCGACGACGGACGTCGCAATATCAGCGTCAAGGCCCTCAACAACCTCTCCATCCTCAGCCAGGGAGGCCTGTCGGCGGCTCTGTCTCGCGGCGTCTACCGCTTTATCGACTTTTACCGCTACCAGAAAATCAGTCTGAACTGCACTCTGAACACCGACATTTTCCGCTTGCAAGGAACTGCCCGCAGCGACTCCGACGACTACCTGGTTTATGGCGGCCTGCTGCCGCCCAAGATCGACATTATTGCACCCGGTCGCGATATCTCGTTTAAGGAAATGCTTAAACGCCTCAGCCGCATCGATCGCGCCGGCCGTTGATTTTATTGCTAAAAAGTCTAGACTGATAACTGTATCTGCGCCATGAACTTGCTTTGGAGGACATTATGAAAAGGTTTGTACGCATCTGTTCACTGCTGGCGGCCGTGGCCGTCGTCTCCTGCGTGACCATCAATATCTACTTCCCGGCCGAAGAGGTGCGAGGGGCCGCCGACAAGATCGTCAACGAGGTCTGGGGCGACCGTACCGAAACGCCAGCGGTCCAACCCGCCCCCAAAGGCGAGCCCCGCAGCTTCCTGCGACTCGGACTGTCGAACGCCTATGCCGCTCAGGACATCAACGTCAGCACCCCGGAAATCCGCGCCATCCGCGAAGCGATGAAGCAGCGCGCGGGCAGCCTCTTTCCCTACCTCGACGGCGGCCAGGTCGGCCTCAGCCGGGACGGCCTGATCAAGGTGCGCAACACGGACGGTCTCGACCTGCGGTCCCGCAGCGAAGTCAACCGGCTGGTCGCCGCAGAAAACAGCGATCGCCAGCGTCTTTACCAGGAAATTGCCCGGGCCAACGACTTTCCCGATAAAGCCGATGAAGTCCAGGCCGTTTTCGCCAATTCCTGGCGCGAGCAGGCTGCGTCAGGGTGGTTTATCGAAAATCAGGATGGCAGCTGGAATAAAAAATAATTCAACGATGTTAAATAAACACAAAACCGGCCGCTTCCCTTCAGGGAAGCGGCCGGTTTTAATTGCCACAAGCGAAACAAGATCCTTCAGGCTAGCAGTCGCAGTTGCTCCGCAGTCAGAAAAAACCGCAATTGGGCATGAGAATTTGCACCAGAAGACCTATCCACACCACACAACCCACCGGGTTCAAACGAAACCTGCAACTCGGCACTTCCCAGCAGAAACGCTAAAATCCTGTTGAGCGAAGGCAGATGGCCAACCAACAGCAGACTCTGGCGATCTCGATATTTTTTAAGCAGATCCAGAACCCTTTCGGGATCGGCGTTGGGCAACAGGATCTCGCTTTCGACGATATCACTATAGGGGTAATTAACAATCTCGGCAACCAGAGCCGCGGTTTGTTTCGCTCGCTTCTTGGAACTACAGAGGACCATCTTGGGGGCAATTCCCAGCCGTTTCATAGCCCCCGCCGAAGCCCGAACCTGTTTTACCCCCTCAGCGCTCAATCCCTGCAAGGGATCCTCTGTTTCAGTCAGCGCCTGCCCATGCCGCATCAGGAAGACATCCATAAAAAACTCCTTTGTACTTTGCAGGTCACGGCTATCGACCCATACCCTTTTTGCCGGATCAGCATCACGTCAAGATCCGCGACAAACACCCGTGGCCCAAAGGACACTTCCTGGCTTTCATGGCCACCACTTTGTTGAGGAGCAGCCGGCCTTCAAATTCTCCTTGCGATCTGAGACTTCCCCTATCCGCGGCCTTTTCGAAACTGCTTGAGCCACCCCTGGAACTCGTCTTCCTCGTGCTCCAGTTCAAAGGCGTTGAGCAAGCCCCGGCGAAAAGCCACGGCAACCGCCCGGTTGCGCAGGTTGAAAGCATCCCCGATTTTCTCGCTGTTGAACTGTTCCAGATCAAGGCCAAGTTTATTATACAGGGAATTGAGGCGGCTTTGCACACCGCGGCGAGAAAGATAGCGACGCTGGGCAATTAGATTGTCAGTCAATCCGAGGGATATATCGAGCAGCGCCTCAAATTCAATGTCCGAAAGGGCCGTCTGGCGGTGCCCTGCGCGCCCTTGAACCTTACGCACTTCCGGATCGATCCAGCACTGATCATCAATCAGCACCGTCAGAATCGCGGAAGCAATGCGTTCTTTGGTGTTCGACTTGAGAATATAACCGTACACCGTTTCGGGAGGAACGATTTTCGACAGCGCCCGTACGTACATTTCGTCCTTGAACTGACTCCAGAAAACAATGCGGGCCGCAGGCTTTTGTTTCCACAGAGAGCGGGCAAATTCGATGCCGTTGAGTTCAGGCATCTGAATGTCGCTGATAACGAGCGGCGCTTCGCAACGCAACGCCATTTCGAGAGCCACTTGGCCATTGTGGGCTCGCTCGATTCGGCAGTCGACTTCAAAACTCGCCAGTAACTGCTCGAGAAATTCGAAATCCTTAGGATTATCTTCAGCAATCAGAATCTGCAGAGGCTCCATCTTTTCCTTTCTTCTCAATCAATCGACGGCAACGGCAGGATCACCTCAAAACGGGTCCCGGAAGAAAACCGCGAAGGCCCCCAGGAAACTTCGGCACCGATCGCTTTGGCCCGCTCGCGAATATTGTACAGACCACGATGCCCCGCAACAGGCACGCCTGCGGGATCGAATCCACTGCCGTTGTCTTCGACCGACAACAGCAAGACATTTTCTCGACGATCGAGATTAACCTCGTAGCGAGACGCCCCGGCATGTTTGATCACGTTATGAATCGCCTCGAGGGCGATTCGGTAGAGGGGCAGGCGGATGGGCCTCGGCAGGGGCACCTCCTCAGCCTTGGGCGACACGTAAAAGTGATAAGCGGGCATGTCGCCCTTAGAAAGGTGCCGCTCAAGATGCGATTCGAGAGCCGCCCCCAACCCGAGGATATCAAGGGTCTGGGGATGAAGATTATCCATCACCTCCCGCAGGTTGCTGATCGCACGCTGCAGGTCTTCTTCGATGCGGGCCGCCCCCCCCTTGCAGGTCCCCTCGGATTTAACTTGTTGAATACCGCGCAGCACTGAGGCCAGGTCGGAGAGGGTCTGGTCGTGAATGTCCATGGCAATCCGCCGACGCTCCTCTTCAGCCCCCTCGAGGAGTTTTTCGGTTCCCACCACCTGCAACAGGCGGTCGGTCATGTGATTGATCGACAAGGCCAGAGCATCAAGCTCGTCATGCACCTGGGCCGGGGCCGGGGGTGGCGTCAGATCGCCCCGAGCAATACGCCCGGCACTATCGGACAACTGCTTGATACGCCGCAAGATACTACGGCCGAAGAACATGGACAGAAAAATCCCGATCATAAGGGCGGAACCAAGCACGACGATGGAAACAAGGGCCGTATGGGTTACCAGATCATCAATGTCCTCACTATGCAGCCCCCGCAGTCTTTCACGCTGTTGCTGAATCAGGGAAGAGATCGCATTCAGTTCCGGACGCAGCAGAATAATTGCGGCATTAAAACGGTCGACATCAAGGCCAAGCTCGGGGTTCAGATCGGTGACTGCCTGGCGCAGCAGAGCCTGGGAACGTTCCGGCAAAGGAACCAGCTTGAGAATCCGCCCCGTCGCTCCTTCCAGATGGTCATGGAGACCTTCCAACTCGCCGAAACAGCGGACATCAACGAGCGTTTCGTCGCCAATCTGCATAAATAATGAGTGCATCCGCTGGCTGGCCAGTTCGGCTTCGGCCAGAGCGATGAAAACCGTCCCGAGGTCCCTGGCTTCCTGACGTTTGCGCGAGAGGTCCCAGTACGTGTACTGGAGAAATCCAAGCAACAAAGCCATCAGCAGTAAAACGGCGGCGGGAGCAAGAATAATCTGGTGTTTAAGAGTCAGTCGCATAGTAGCGCAAAATACCACAGCGCCTTCAGGAATTCACTGTGCAAATACACAGAGCCCCCTAGCATTGTGCAATCAAATCTCAACAATATTAATCCTGCCCCTCGAAGGCCCGCCGAGCCTCCCTTTCGAGGAGCGATGGACAATCTAGATAACGGGGGGAATGATGAAATACCATCAACCTTGCAACATTAGCCCGGCGGGCGAGTGCGCCCGCCAAGTGGGCGGTGAGATGGGAACGCAGTCGGGCTCGCTCCAGCTCTCGGTGCAAAAAGACCGCTTCGATGACCAGAAGGTGAGCTCCTTCCGCCATGTCGACAATTCGCTCCTGGTTGCCAACCGTCGGTTCCGCATCGGTAACGTAGCATACCTTCATGCCTGCCTCGCAATGGGCGATTTGCTCGGCCAGTTCACCCGCCGCCACCGCCAGCGAGCCTCCAGCGACCAAGGGAACCTCAACCTTAGCCGCGGACTCTTCCTGACGACGCACAAGGTCCTTAAACCCGGTGAGCCAGGGACCGGGAAGGTAGCCCAATCGCTCCAGAGCATCCTTGTGAATGGCCACATGCATTGACTCCTCGAGAACAAAGGCGAGCGAAATAATGCCCCCGTGATCCAGTGGAACGCCCCGCACCCGGCAAGCGGCGGTCTCATACAATAGTCCATCCGGACAAGGGTGCGGGATATCCTCCTCGAGACAAAAAGCATTACTGGCTCGAAACCGTACCTGTCGTCCACTCAACACGCCCCATTCGCGAACGATCAGGGTAAAGCCATACCCTTCCACCAGATTCCAGGTGTACCCGGAAAGGCGTCCAGCAATCTGATCGACCACCCCAGGAGGTCCACAAACAAGCAATTCTGCGTTCTGGCAGAGAAAAGACCTTAGCAGAGCATCAAAACCGACAAAGTGGTCGATATGGCCATGAGAAATAAAGACAGCCCGCAGCTTAAGTAACTCCCGGGTCGACAGTGCATGGAGGTCCCCGCAGTCAAATAAAAGCGCTTCTCCTCGATAAGCCAGATGAACATACAAGGCCGGGTCATCAAACGGACCATTGACCAGCCTGGGAAAAAACACCGATCTCATAATATTCTCCGCCGACGTCTCTTAGGCAAAATCAAATACTGAAAGATAAATATTTTCACATAAACATTTGACAATCCATTCTCTTGTGATAATTTATTACCATTTTGGTATCACATTCAAACATTCGAAATTGATCTCATCTTCAGGAGGTTCCATGAAAAAAAACGTAGGAATTTTGACTCTGCTGCTTTCCCTCACCCTAGGGATAGGTTATGCGTTAGCGGCCCCACCGGTATTTGATGTGGATCACGAATTTTATCCCCTGTATCCCTCGCTAATCAAATACCAGAAAAGTAACGCAGAATTCACCCCGCCCGAAGTCTGTGCCGACTGCCACTACAAACAGTACGAAGAATGGACAGGCTCAATTCACGCGCTCGCCTTTAAAGACCCTGTCTACCAGGGAGAACTCAACCTGGCGGTCAAAAAGGTCGGCCATGACATCTCCCGCCAGTGCGAAGGCTGCCACTCACCCGCCGGAGTGGTCACCGGCGAAATTAAAGGCCCGGGCAACAAGGGACTGAGCCCGATGGCTCTAGCCGGGGTATCCTGTGACATCTGCCACTCGATTGTCGACACCACCCACTGGCAAACTCCGAGCCATGAGCCGGAAAACGGCTCCTTCGTCATCCGCCCCGGGGTCGATACCGAAAACGGCCCTGAACTGCGTAAACGCGGCCCCTTCCCCCCCTCGGACGACTGCGGGATGGGCTTCCACGAGTGTGAAGAATCGTCCCTGCACCTGCAGGCCGACCTTTGCGCTGGTTGCCACCAGGTTTATCACTATGAGTCGCACTTCCCCCTTGAAGCGACCTATCTCGAGTGGAAACACGGTCCCTTTGCCCAGAAGACCATTCTCTGCCAGGACTGCCACATGGTTGATTTTGACACCTTCATCCGCACTGCCAGCGAGTTCCGCAAACCTGAACGACATGAATACCGCCACTATTTCAACGGCGCCAACTACCTGCTCTACTACCTGGCCTCGGGTGCCGCCCAAAAAGCCGGTGATGAAAAACTTGCCGCCAACATCATGAATAAATACGATATGGCGGTGGCACGCTTGAAGGCAGCAGCAGATCTCGACATTTCTCCAGTCTACCGTAAAGGGCAGCTGGCGGAAATTAAAGTACGGGTTAAAAATATCCGAGCCGGGCACAACCTACCAACCTCGCTTACCAACATCCGCCAGATGTGGCTTGAGATAACCGCCACCGATGAAAAAGGCAATGTTCTAATGTCCAGCGGCGCTATTGACGCCGACGGCCACCTGCCTGAAAATGTCAGAATTTTCAACTCGGACGGCATGGGTGACGATTTTCATTTTGCCGTCGATCCTTGGGTGATTACCGCTTTCTCCCGTCATGACACCATCCCACCTAAAGGGTTCAAGGATGTCTACTACGGCGTGAATGCCATGAACACCCCGGTGGTCAACATAGATGTCAAACTGCGTTACCGCCAGGCCGACCAGAAAATTGCCGAAAAACTGCTCACCAATGTACCGGAAGACATTGACCTGCAGGCTATCTACGGGGTAAGCGAGGTTCCGCCCCTGCCGGTGGTCGACATGGTTTCCAAGGAGGCCCGATTTAACGCCCGCATGTAAAAGGCAAGCCAATACCCCAAATGCAGAGCGGCCCCGTAAATAATTCCGGGGCCGCTCTCATCCATTTTATTTCCTGCCCTTTACAATCAGGCTGCTGCTTTACCCGGTGGGCCACCGAGAGGCAGAGTCACCGTGAATTCGCTCCCCTTATCCAACTCTGATTTGACCTCGATTTTTCCGCCATGGGCACTAACAATCCACTTGACGATGGAAAGCCCCAGTCCACTACCACCGATGTCTCTGTTTCGAGCCTCATCGGTCCGATAAAAACGGTCGAATAGATGGGGAATATGCTCTTCGGCAATACCAAATCCGTTATCACCAACACGAATCTGTGCCATGCCATCGACGGTCGTCAGATAAAGATCGACCCGTCCGCCCTCCGGGGTATACTTGACCCCGTTGGAAATCAGGTTGAGCAACATCCGGTGCAGTTGCAGGTGATCACCACGAAGATGAATTTCCCGCTCAACCTCCAAATGCAAACGGACCTCAACCGATTTGGGTTCGGCCAGAAATTTTCCCTGCAAGTAAAGATCCTGCAGCAGATCATTCAGGTTCAAATCAGTGAGACCCAACGGGATTTCACCGACTTCACTCTTGGCCAGCGCCAGCAGATCTTCGATGATGCGCCCCATACGGTCGATCTCTTCCATATTTGATTCCAAGGTCCGCCGCAGTTCGTCAGCGTCCTTGGCCCAACGTAGCGCCACCTCGGTTTCCCCCCTGAGAATAGCCAGCGGAGTGCGTAGCTCATGGGACGCATCAGCCGTAAACTGCCGCACCTTATTAAACGATTCATCGAGACGTTCGAGCATCGAGTTAAAGGTTTCCTGCAAATCCGCAATTTCGTCCTGGCACTCATCCACCGGAAGCCGTTGGGACAGATTTTCAGCACTAATCCTGCGCACAGCGCTGGTAATCTGCACAACAGGGGACAAAGCCCGCCCAGCCACAAACCAGCCACTGATCGACAATATCAGTAGCAGCAAGGGGCTGTAGATCATCAGCGACAATCGATGCGCATGCAGGGTCTTCAACAGCGGTTCGAGATCTTCGCCAACTTGGACAATATCAACCAGGCGCCCCTCGAACATCACCGGATAGGTTAAGAGCCGCAGCGACAGCCCGGGAGCAAAAGCAATCGTTTCAAAATGGCGTTGGTTATTTTGGGCCGCACTCAGCGCCGCGGCACTGGTAGGGAGTAAGGACTTCTGAAGATTGCTGGTGTAACAGGTGATATCGCCCTTCTCATCAAGAAACTGAACGTATTCGCTCCAATTATGACCGCGAATAAACCCTTCCAATTCGGGGCAGGAAAATCTGCCCAGATGTCCATCATGGCCACGCAGATGGAAGGAAATGACATCTTCTGCCACCAGGAGCAACTTTTCGTCCACATGCGCCTGCATGCTTCTGGACAAGGTCCAGGACCAGTACATACCACTGGCCGCCAGGATGGCGGCCAGGGTGATAACATACCAGAAAGTCAGGCGAAAGCGGACAGAACGGGAGCAGAAACAACAGGCCAACTACTCCTCCTTCAGGACATACCCCGCGCCCCTCACGGTGTGAATCAGTTTCTTATCGAAATCTTTGTCGATTTTTTTGCGCAGGTAGTTGACGTACACGTCAATGATGTTGGTGAAGGAATCGAAAGTGTAATCCCAAACATGCTCGGCGATCATGGTCCGGGTCAGAGTCTGATTGGCGTTCCGCATAAAATACTCGAGCAGGGAGTATTCCTTGGCCGTCAGATCAATTTCTTTATTACCGCGCCAGACTTTGTGGGCCACCGGGTCAAGCCGCAGGTCGGCAAAATTGATTTCCGCCCCCCGGTCCTGGGTTCCTCGGCGCAGCAGGGCACGCACCCGAGCCAAAAGTTCGGCAAAAGCGAAGGGTTTGGTCAAATAATCGTCGCTCCCCGAATCGAGGCCTGAGACGATATCATCCACGGTATCCTTAGCCGTCAAACAAAGGACCGGAACGGCGATCCCTTTTTCCCGCAGCTCACGAACCACTGTTAGACCGTCTTTTTTCGGCAGCATGACATCCATCAAAATCAGGTCGTACTGGTTAGTTTCAGCCATGTAGCGGCCTTCTTCACCATCGTAGGCTACATCGACGGTAAAACTTTCTTCTTCAAGCCCGCGTTTGATAAAGCTCGCTACTTTTTTTTCATCTTCTACGACAAGAATTCGCATGATTGTCTCCTTTTACTTAGGTCCAAATGAGCAGGTTTAAAAATAATCAACTCGATAAATTCAAATATTCATTTAAAGGATCACGCCCTACTTCAACTTGAGCTTCACCAGAACTTCGTTCGCGGTCTCTTCCACCGCCTTCCCGGTGACGTCAATCACCACCCAGGGCTGGCGGCGAAAGAAAGCCCGTGCGTAACGCAACTCGTCTTCTATCTCGATATAATCGGCATAAGCCGCTTTCGGATCCATTCCCAAATGTTTGAGCCGGGTCACCCGCAGTTCAAGCAGGCGCTGCGGGTCGATGATCAGCCCGACAACCCGTTTGGGGTCGACGGCAAAAAGCTCAATGGGAGGCTCAATCCCCTTAACCAACGGAACGTTCGCCACTTTCCAGCCTTTGTGAGCCAGATAAATCGAAAGGGGCGTCTTACTGCTGCGCGAGACGCCTACCAGAACAATATCGGCCTTCGGCAGATGTGCAGTCTCCTGGCCATCGTCATGCTTTACGGTAAACTCCACCGCATCGACCCGACGGAAATAATCCTCATCAACCCCATGAAGCAATCCCGGGGTCTCCAACGGAGAATGGCCGAAAAATTCGGTAATGCGCATCAGCAACGGGGTCAAAAGGTCAATGTTGGGCAACCCCAATGAATCGCATTCGTCATGAACCAGGCGGGCCAATTCGCGATTGACGATGGTATAGACCACCATCCCCTTGGCAACCAGCACTTCGTCAAGAGCTTCATACACCTGATTCTTACTGCGCACATGACTGATTCTCCGCAATCGCACATCGCGGTCGCTAAATTGGAGAAGCGCCGCCATGACCATTTTTTCGGCCGTTTCACCGGTAGCATCAGACAACAGAAATACTATATGCGATTCAGGCATTCGGCTTCCTCATGAAAACACCATCACAATATTAGCATGTCAATCAAACAACGCAAGAAAAGACTCATAAACTTCCTCTATTCAGTACTGCCAAAATATGGATAGGCCACGATTTGGCACAAAAACAACCACATAGCGCACAAACTAAACCATCAAAGGTAATCACCTCATTAGAGTACACACCTTAATTAAACTCGAAACACCGAAGCCCTGTCAAGGTTTTTATTGCCTTTGATTTGTATCTTTGCTAAACAGTGCAGATGAAAAAGTCATGGTTTGAACTGAACATACACGTCCCCTCGGCGGGCATCGACCTGGTTTGCAATGAACTGGCTGAGCTCGGCAGCGAAGGGGTTACCGTCGAAGAGCGGGATCTGGATACCTTCGTGGTTCCCGACCCTGACGAAATTCCACCAGAAAACTACCAGATCAAAGCCTATTTTCCCCAAAATGAGAAACAGGCCGACCTGGAAGAACTGGTAAGAGACCGACTTGCCTGGTTGGGGCCACTGGTCCCCGGGCTATTGCCTCTGACCATCGAAAGTCGCCCGGTACAGAATGAAGACTGGGCTGAAGGATGGAAGCAGCATTTCAGCGCCGTCCATATTGGCAAACGCCTGATCGTCAAGCCGACCTGGGAAGCCCTCACCCCGGTCGCCGATGAGGTGATCGTCAACATCGACCCCGGCATGGCTTTCGGCACAGGAACCCACGGCACCACCCGGCTCTGCCTCGAAGCGTTGGCCAACCTATACGAAACGCCCCCGCATCCTCCCAGAGTACTCGATGTCGGCACCGGCTCAGGCATTCTGGCCATTGCAGCAGCAGTGCTTGGTGCACAACGGGTTCTGGCCTGTGACATTGAAGAAGAGTCCTGCCGCACGGCTACTGAGAATGCGAAGATCAACGAAGTACTCGACCGACTGGAAATTACCGGAGCTCCCCTCGAGACCCTGGAAGACGGTTTTGATGTTGTAGTAGCCAACATTCTAGCCGAAGAAAATATTCGCCTCGGAACCGAACTGACAACCCGTTTGGCACCCGGCGGCACCTTAATTCTCTCCGGCATCCTGCAAGAAAAAGAGGCTCTGGTCACCCGCGCCTTCGCCGCCTTCAACCTGACCGGCCCCGTGGTCAGCCGCGAGGACGAATGGGTCTGCCTGCAATATCGCAAAGAGGGGTAAATGCACCGTTTTTTTCTTGACCCCGAAGCGTTTGGCCGCGACGAGGTCATCATTTCAGACGAGGCGGTGCATCATCTGAAGACGGTTTTACGCCTGTCAGTCGGCGACGAAATACTGTTGCTTGACGGTCTGGGGTCGCTATTTCACTGCCGACTGAAGACTCTTGGAAAACACGCAGCCACCGCACTTATCCTGAAACACTGGTCCGAGAAGGAAACCGCCCTTCCAATACAACTGATCCAGTCCGTCCCCAAAGGGGACAAAATGGACCTTATTTTACAGAAAGGCACAGAACTGGGCGTTACCGCATTTTCTCCGGTCATGAGCGAGCGAGGCGTCCCCCAACTCGCCGAAGACCGTCGTTTAAAGCGACACCAACGCTGGCAAAAAATCGTCCAGGAAGCCGCTCGCCAGTGTCGACGCCCGCTTCTTCCACGCCTCGACGAGGTCCAACCGCTTGTCAGGGTTTTGACGGACTGTGATGCCAAAGTGCGGCTTATGTTATGGGAAGATGAGAGCCTGCCGCTATCATCCGCTCTGCCCGAAACCCCACCCTCTTCTGTCGCTATTCTGGTCGGACCCGAGGGCGGATTCAGCGAGAAAGAAGCCAATCTCGCCCGGCAGCACAACTTTAAACCGGTACGCATTGGTCCGCGGATCCTGCGAAGTGAAACAGCGGGATTTGCCGTGGCAAGTATCTTGCAATACCAATATGGTGATCTGAGCTTTCCGGGCAATCAGAGCCTGATCGTTGCTTCGCACAAGGAGAACCTATGAAATGCCCTAAATGCGGCTATCACAGCTTTGACTACCTGAATAGCTGTAAAAAATGCAACAACGACCTGGCCGCCTTCAAAAGCAAACACAATTTGCGCAGCCTTATCTTTCCTCGTCACGCGACTTCTGTCACATCACAACCTGAGTCAGTCAGCACCGACTCTGAACCACTCAGTCCACTCACGCCATCAGTAACAGCAACAGCAACAGCGGCCGCGACAACAGCGGAAAGCACCGATTTCGGCTTCGACTTCATGGATGAAGACACCTCGAAACCGACCGGGTTCGGCCTGCCTGAACTTGACAACGCCCTCTCCTCCGAGTCGAGTACAGACACTCTCCCCACGGAAGACGATACGTTTTCCTGGGACGATGCCCCGGAACCCGTAGCACTGAGTCCGGACGTAGCCACCGAGTCCAACGATGAATTCTCCTGGGACGAGGAACCGCCCCTGGAAACCGCTGCGGACGAAGAAGACGTCGCCTTTGACGAAAACGAGGACGATGACACCTTTGGACTCGATCTCTCTTGGGATACTGACCTTCCGGCTCTCGACGAAGACCAGTTCGAAGAAGAAGAAACTCTTCAACCGGCGGCCACCGATGAACTTCCCGATTGGGATTTTGACGAAGTTTCCCCTCCCGAAAGCCAGAAAGCCCAAAAGCCCAAGGGACAGGAGGAACCCCGCGACCCTTTTGATTTACGGGGGTCGGGTGAAGAAGCCCAGGCCCCCGGTTCTGTAGACACCGAGGAGACCCTCCAGCCAGAATCTTCTTTCGTACTCGAAGCAGAACCTGAAGTCAATCCTTTGACCAGCGACGCGGCGACAGTTGCAGCCATAAGTACCTCGGCCCTGACCGCTGAGACGCCCCGGGCCGATGACGCTGAAGACCTCTCCCCCATCCTGGAAGAGACAAAAGCAAACACACGGACGCTACCGACTCCCTGGATCCGTGTTCTGGCCCTGGGGATCGACCTTCTGGTGATGGCGGTCGCCTTCCTGCTTTTTCTGATAGCTGGTGAGGCAGCCCTTCCACAGAACGCCCCCCCGCGACTACTGCCCAGCCCGGAAATGCTGCTAAACCTGATGATCCCTTATTTTCTGGTCTTTTTCTTCGTATGTTTCAGCTATTTCACCCTGTTTCATTTTCTGACCGGCCAAACCCCCGGCAAAATGCTGATGCGACTGCGGGTCGAAACCGAAACGGGGGCCCCCCTGGCCTTTTCCCAGGCATTTCTGCGCAGCACCGGAGGGCTTTTTTCGTTATTGCCTCTCGGGCTTGGCTTTATGTCAATTTTCTTCAACCGCCAGCGCCGAGGCTGGAATGACCGCCTGGCCGGCACCCTGGTAGTGACTACCAGGACAGCGACCACTCCCCCACCAAGGTAAAAACCGGCCAGAAACAGTCCATCCCAACCCCTTCAAATACAGAAACGGCGCGAACCTTTCGGAACGCGCCGTTTTTTATCAACCAAGCCGCAGCCGAATAAAACTGGGCAGGTCCGGACAGAGCAAGAAGGGATTGTGAACCAACTCGAAACCGATAGTCGAAACCGGAGTCGGGCCATAATCGTGCCCGGGATAGACTCGAGTTTCCGGCGGAAACCCAGCCAACCGGCGCAAGCTCTGGTAGAGATCCTGCACATCACTTCCAGAGAGATCTGCGCGACCAACCCGAGTGACGAACAGGGTATCGCCGGTAATCAAGGCACCGGGCAGGGACAAGGTAATGGAACCCGGCGTATGCCCGGGAGTATGCAGCACATCGACAGCCCCGTCACCCAGGACAATCCTACTCCCCTCTTCCAACGCCAGATCAGCACCGGGGACATCGAGAGGATGTCCAGCCAGCTTCGCCCCCGTAGCCGCGAGGACTTCACCGTTGCCAGCACAATGGTCCCGGTGGCCATGAGTATTAACCAACCACTCAAGGGTCAGGTCCAACTCCCGGACCTTTTCCAACAAAACCCCTGGGGCGAAGGATGGATCGACCCCCAGCCCCCTGCGAGTCGTCGGGCAATAAACCAGATACGAAAAATTGTTCATCTCGCCTGCGGCGAGCTGTACAACCTCAAGCCCCATCACATCCACTCAGGCTGTTTCGGCTCTTGGTAGCCAATCTTCCGAATTTCGCCGTCAATCACCTTAAAAATGTCGCCAGTCTTGATGACATGCCACTGGTCCCCTTCATCGGGGGGGAGTGGAAATTCCCGACTTCCCAGATACACATCGTCACCATCAATCATGCCCCACCAGTCCAGGGCGCCAGTTTGCCAGACTTTGGTTGTTAAATTAAAAGCCATCTACGCTCTCCTGTCTTTATCATGTTCGATTTAGAAACAAATTCGGTCTTCTTTGCGAGTATACTTCAGAATGAAGCGACCGGTCAACGCACCAGGATTTGTCCTTGTGACCCCGTGCAGAGTTCGCTTATAATGTATCTCACTGTTTTTCACAACCAAAACCGGGCAAAGGACGCGCATCCCGATGAAATTCGCAAAAATGCACGGTGCAGGAAACGATTATATTTACGTCAACGGATTTGCAGAAACCGTTACGGATCCGCAAACACTCGCCATCGCCGTCAGCAACCGCCAGTTTGGCATCGGCTCCGACGGGCTGATCCTGATTCTTCCTTCGCAGACGGCCGACGTTCGCATGCGGATGTTCAATGCCGACGGCAGCGAAGCGGAGATGTGCGGCAACGGCATCCGCTGCGTAGCCAAGTATGCCTACGATCATGGACTGGTCCAGAACAAAAGCATCCGCGTCGAAACCGCTGCCGGCATCAAGCCCCTGCAACTGTTCACCAACAGTGACAACCGGGTCGACAAGGTTCGCGTCAACATGGGTGTGCCGGTACTGGCACGACAGGACATCCCCATGACCGGCCCCGCCGATCCGCAGGTGGTCGCCGAAAGCCTGACCGTACTTGACCGCACCTTCGACATCACCTGCGTCTCCATGGGCAATCCCCATTGTGTCATTTTTGTCGACAATGTCGAGCAGTTTCCCGTCGAACAGTACGGTCCGATCATTGAAAACCACCCCCACTTCCCCCGCCGGATCAACGTCGAATTCGTCGAAGTTATTTCGAAAGGAGAAGTCCGCCAACGCACCTGGGAGCGCGGCGCCGGCGAAACCCTGGCCTGCGGCACCGGCGCCTCAGCAGTGACCGTCGCCGGAGTACTGACTGGTCGCACCAACCGCCAGCAACTCAACCACCTGCGCGGCGGCGATCTCGAGATGGAATGGGCCGAGGATGGCTGCATCTACATGACCGGCCCGGCCGTTCAGGTTTTCGAAGGAGACTACCACCCCCAATGAACTGCCCCATGTGCACCCGCTGGCAAGACGAACCGAACCTGCGCATCGCCGAACTTGAGCACTGCTATGTGCAACTCAACCGCGACCAGTTCTTTCCCGGCTACGTTCTGGTTTTCAGCAAAAGTCACGTAACCGAGCTGTTTCACCTTGATCCGGCCACCCGTGGCGCCCTGATCGAAGAAGTCAATCGCGTAGCAGAAGCGCTTTACCAGACCTATGCCCCCACTAAAATGAACTACGAACTGCTCGGCAACATGGTCCCGCACATGCATTGGCACCTGGTTCCGCGCTTTACCGACGATCCACTCTGGCCGCGGCCGATCTGGAGCGAACCCCACCAGGAAAAACAGCTCAGTGCAGATAAATACCGGGAAACCATCGCTCGCATCCAAGCAACCCTCGGCGTTTTTCCAGACGGCAACTGAGATGGACATGCTGCTGTTCGATCTCGACAACACTCTTTATTCACCGGAACGGGAACTTTTCTCGCTGATCGACGTGCGCATCAACCGTTACATGAATGAAGTGGTCGGCATCCCCACCACCGAAGTAGATGGCCTGCGTCGCCGCTATTGGGCCGAGTATGGAGTCACCCTGCAGGGCTTGATCCGTCATTACCAGGTCGACCCGGAGGATTATCTCGACTACGTGCACGATGTCGACGTCAGCTCCCGACTAGACCCAGATGACGAACTGCGTCAGGTTCTCACGCAACTCCCCCAGCGCAAAGCCGTCTTCACCAACGGTTCGACCGACCATGCCGACCGGGTACTGAACCGGCTCGGCCTGCGCGACCAGTTCGAGACCATCTTCGACATTCGTGTCGCTAATTACCTGCCCAAACCCTTCAGCGCCCCCTATCACAACGTGCTAGGACACCTCGGGGTGCAGGGCAAAGACTGCACCATGATCGAGGACTCCGTAGAGAACCTGAAGACCGCCAAGCAACTGGGGATGAAAACAGTGTTGGTCGGCAGCGGCCCGCAGCCCGACTTCGTCGACGTGCGAATTCCCAAAGCGGCCCACATTCCCCAGGCCCTTAGCGCCCTGCGTTCACAAACCACTCCGAACTGATGAATGTCCCCATGCAACCACTTGGCGCCCATATGTCCATTGCCGGCGGAATGGAACGAGCCTTCGCCCGCGGCGAAGCGGTCGGCTGCACCGCCATGCAGATTTTCACCAAAAACGCCAGCCAGTGGCGAGCCAAACCAATCAGCGAAGAGGCGGCGGCCGCCTTTCACGCCGCCTGGCAGGCCAGCTCCATCGGCCCGGTGATCGCCCACGACAGCTACCTGATCAACCTGGCCGCACCCGACAACGTGAAATGGGCGCAGGCAAAGGCTGCCTTCCTCGATGAAATGCGCCGCTGCGACCTACTCGGCATCAGCGACCTGGTCATGCATCCCGGGGCCCATCTCGGCCAGGGAGAGCCGGTCGGACTGCAACGCATCGCTGACGCCTTGCGTGATATTTTCACCGAAGCCCCCGAGAATGTGAGGGTTCTTCTGGAAAATACCGCCAGCCAGGGGACCTACCTTGGAGGCCGCTTCGAACACCTGGCCGAGATCATCGAGCGGGTGCCGACCGGGCGTTTCGGGGTCTGTTTCGATACTTGCCACGCCTTTGCCGCCGGACACGATATCTCAACGACCGAGGGATACCAAAAGGTTATAGCCGAATTCGATCGCCTGGTGGGGATCGAAACAATCCGCGCCTTTCACCTCAACGACGCACAAAAGGGCCTGCACAGTCGAGTAGACCGCCACGAACAGATTGGCCAGGGAACCATAGGAAAGAAAGGATTCGCCGCCTTGATGCAAGATGCACGCTTTACCGCTGTCCCCAAAATCCTCGAAACACCAAAAGGCGACAACGACGAACTCGACCGCCAAAACCTGGCCCTTTTGCGTAAACTCGCAGGAGAAGCCTGACATGCGCGCCGTTTTGCAGAGAGTGACTGAAGCCAGCGTAGTTGTGGCCGAAGAAACCGTCGGAGCAATCAAGCAAGGACTGATGATTTTACTCGGAGTCGAACAGGGCGACACCGAAACGGATGCCTGCTACCTGGCGGAGAAATGTGCCCAGCTGCGAATTTTTGAAGATCAAGCCGGCAAAATGAACTTGTCGGTCGAAGATATTGATGGCGAACTGCTGGTCATCTCCCAGTTTACCCTGTTGGCAGACTGCCGTAAGGGACGCCGACCCGGATTTTCCAGAGCAGCGCCGCCGGAGAGCGCCGATCAGCTATATCAGCAATTCGTAGAACTGCTGCGGCAACGCGGCTTGACGGTGGCTACCGGAGTATTTCAAGCCGAGATGCAGGTTCATCTCATAAACAACGGACCTGTCACCATGTTACTCGACAGTCGAAAAGGATTCTAATGACGGAACACGAAGAACAGGAATGGAGCGGCCCGAGCCGTTCAGCGAAAAAACGGGCGGCCAAAGAAGTGGAGACCGTCGCCACCCAACTGGCCGAACTTTCAGAACCCGCCTGGGTCAAACTTCCGGTGCCGGATGAATTACGCAAAGAAATCGAACTGGCTCGAAAAACCCAGGGGCACAGTTCACGAAAGCGCCAACTGAAACACCTGGCCGGGGTGTTGCGCCGTCACGAAGAAGAGACCGAGGAGATCAGGGCCTATCTCGACGGACTGCACCAGGTCCAATTACAGGACCAGCGCAGCTTCCACCTTCTCGAGGCGTTGCGCGACCGTATCTGCGACCAACAGCAGAGCGCAGCCGCCCTCGACGAAGCGGGCGCCATGTTTCCAGGCCTCGACCAGGCGGCTCTGGTCCGACTCGCTCGCTCGGTACACAACAACGGGGACCGCAAAGCTTTTCGAGAAATTTTCCGCCGACTGAAAAATGCCCAAGAGGAAATTTCGCCTCCCCTTGCATGACATAAATAAGAGACGAGTGTCCGGCGCAGGCAATACAAAAAGGCCCGCCAAAACGGCGGGCCTTTTTATAAACAATGAACGATTCCAAGACTAGAGAGCTTTTTTAATCAGCCCTTCGAGTTGAGTCTTGGGTACCGCTCCGACCACCTGGTCAACAATTTTACCGTCTTTAAACAGAATCAGGGTCGGGATGCCACGCACGCCGTACTGACTGGGAGTCCCGGGGTTTTCATCTACATTGAGCTTGCCCACCTTAACCTTTCCTTCGTACTCGGTTGCGAGGCCTTCGACCACCGGACCGATCGCCTTACAGGGGGCGCACCAGGAAGCCCAGAAGTCAACCAGAACGGGAACCGTTGATTTGAGGACATCATTTTCAAAAGTATCGTCAGAAAGCTGCAGAACTTTATCACTAGCCATGGTTATTCTCCTTGAAGTCGAGATTTTAAACCCATTCATTTAATTCAATTTCCACAATAATAGAACACCCCGCGAAAAAATCAAGGGTTTAATTTGCTACCGGACTGGTAAGCTTCTACTTGACACTCTGCGCCAGCGAACCTATTATTTCAAGGATTTCACTCGGGAAAGCAAACTATGAATCGTCAAAAAATAAACAAAGCGGTCACCGAACAAGGCGCCCTTCTCGAAACCAGTTTTCTTGACCAGGGCCCTGCCATGATGACCTTCGTTGAGCAGGTGGTGGAGACCTTCAACCAGGGGGGACGACTTCTCGTGATTGGCAATGGATCACTAGGAACTATCGCCAACCTGATTGCCAATCTATTCCTCCATCGACTCAGCCTCGAACGGCCGTCGCTACCGGCCCTGTCTCTGGGACACGATACGACTCTGGTCACTTCGCTGATGCGCGATGGTCAAACCCGACTCTATTTTTCCCGACAGCTCCGCGCGCTGGCCACGGCCAACGATATCGTGCTGGTTTTATCCGACGGCCAACGGGACGACTCTCTGACCGAAGCGTTGGCCGTCGCCCACCAATGCGGCAGTAAGACCACCTTACTGACCCTGGAAAATGCCGAAATCATCAGTGAACCCGTCGATTTTTGCTTCACATTGAAAACGACCTCCCTTCCGCGCGCGACCGAAGGTGCCCTATTTTTTGGCCAACTCCTCTGTGAACTTGTCGAAGGAGAGCTATTCGGCATATGAACCTACCCGCAACGCAGGCCCGGCGTGCCACATTATGGAGACGGCATTGACCCCACCTGGCTACCCTATTCAGCTCCAACTCAAGGGACGATTATGCACAGTGGTTGGTGGTGGCCGTGTGGGTCTGCGTAAAATCAGTGGACTACTGCGCGCCGGCGCACGTGTACGGCTGATCACGATGACACCGCCGGCCGATTGCCCCCCCCAGGCAGATATCGAAATTTTCCAGCGACCCTATCAAAAAGGAGATCTCTCCGGAGCGTTCTTGGCCTTTGCCGCCACCGATGACCAGCGGACCAACGCCATAGTCGCCGCGGAAGCACGCCAGCTGAACATCCCCATTAATATCGCCGACGACCCGGAATCCAGCGATTTCCTACTGCCGGCCACATTCTACCGCGGCGACCTCTCGATCGCCATCTCCACCAACGGCGGCAGCCCAGCCTTGGCGACACAACTCCGAGACCAGCTGGCCGCCATGATCGGGCCCGAGTGGGAAAATGTACTGGCGATTGCTGCAGCGCTCCGCCGAAAGCGGTTGACACTTCCGGAAAAAGCCGAGTACAATCACAAGATTTTACGCCAACTTGTTGTCGAGGGGAACCTGCCTGCGCTGATTTCCCGAGGTGATGCCACGGAAATCGACAACCTGCTTGGCCGCCTGCTGGGAAAAGGAATCACTCTCGCGGATCTCGAGATTCACTTGCCGAAAGGGATGCCATGAGCGTCAACATCCTGTTATTCAAAATCACCCTGCTTTTATACTCCGTATCCACCGTCCTCTATCTGGTCGATGTAATCCGGCGCAAAGAAAAACCGGGCAAAACCGGCAAAACAGCGCGCTGGATCCTGCTTGGCGGTTTTGTGCTCCACTGCGCAACCCTGCTCGCCCGTTACCTCGAAGCTGGCTACACCCCCGTAGCCAACCTGCACGAATCCTTGTCGTTTTTTGCTTGGACCCTGGTCGGCATTTTTCTACTCTTCGATGCGCGATACCGGATGACGGTACTCGGCGCTTTCAGTTGCCCCTTAGCGGTCATCCTCATGCTGGTCGGCTCAACTGCGACCAAAACCATCAAAGAAGTCAATCCGGCCCTCGACAGCTGGTGGTTTCCGATTCACGTCACTCTGGCGTTTCTCGGCAATGCCGTTTTCACCGTGGCTTTTGTCGCCGGTGTCATGTACCTGCTGCAGGAACGGATGCTCAAAAGCAAAAAGTTTTCGGCTCTTTACTACCGGCTTCCCTCCCTGGATGTTCTCGACAGCATCAACTATAAATGTCTCTCCATCGGTTTTCCACTGATGACCATGGGGATCATCTCGGGTGCTGTCTGGGCCAATTCGGCCTGGGGTGGATATTGGCGCTGGGACCCAAAAGAGACCTGGGCACTGATTACCTGGTTCCTGTACGCGGCACTGCTGCACGGTCGACTGACCGTCGGCTGGCGCGGTCGTCGGGCAGCTATTTTCGCAATTATCGGCTTTCTGTGTCTGCTGTTCACCTTCTTGGGAGTCAATCTACTCCTTTCGGACCTCCACAGCTTCAAAGCCATGCAAGGGCGCTAGTCGCCAAAACCAAACTGGAATCGGATTTATGAACATCCTCGTCGTGGGGCTGAGCCATAAGACAGCCCCCGTAGAAATACGTGAACGGGTCGCTTTTCCGCCAACGGCAATGGAAAAGCCCCTGCACGAAATGCTGGCCCTGCCCACTGTGATCGAAGGGGTCATCGTATCGACCTGCAACCGGGTCGAACTCATTGCCTGCAGCCGCGAGCCCGATGCCTGCATCGGCCAACTCAAGCGCTTTCTCGCCACCTTTCACAAGATCCCTTTTGAGCAACTGGAAAGTCACCTGTATGACTACCGCGGTGAAGAAGCCATCCGGCACGTCTTTCGGGTTTCGTCCAGCCTCGACTCGATGGTTATTGGCGAACCGCAGATTCTCGGCCAGATCAAGACCGCCTATGGTTATGCCACAGAGTTCAAGACCGTCGGTCTGATCCTCAACCGCTTTCTGCACAAGGCCTTTTCGGTTGCCAAGCGGGTACGCACCGAGACCGACATCGCCAGCAACGCGGTTTCTGTCTCCTTTGCCGCCGTCGAACTGGCCCGCAAGATTTTTGGCAGTCTCGAAGACAAAAAAGTCATGCTGATCGGCGCCGGCGAAATGTGTGAGCTGGCAGCGCGCCA
>JBFHFM010000014.1:0-23654 GCA_041583595.1 Trichloromonas sp.
AGCTTCAACAAGATTGTCTGGTCCATACTCTCTCGTGTTATCGCCCAATCCGCCGAGAAGGGCTCTTGGCCCGAAGTGCTGTGTGCAACGGAAGAGGACGTGGAGCTTGAAAAGCTCTATGGCCCGACAAAAAGAGCAGAGACGGTCGGCCCCGTCGGCGAGTGCCCGTTAGATGAGTGCGCCCTGAACCGGGAAATGGCAGCCAAGCTCTGGACGCTCTCCGAGCAAAAGACGTCCCTTAGTTGGGCTGTATGACCGTTCCTGTGCCTGTTAAGCAGTCTTTATAAAAATAAGAGAAATGTAATGATAAAACTAATTATACTTATAGGGGCCATTATGTTAATTCCTGCTATGTCATCTGCTAATGACATAAACAAAAAGTTAAATAATCTAGAAGATACTATTCAAGATGTGGAGGGAAACACATATCGTACGGTAAAAATTGGAGAACAAGTATGGTTTGCAGAAAATCTTAGGAGCACAAAGTTCCAAGATGGATCAAATATAAAGACAGCTTTTATTCCAAATGATGACGAAAATAATCTACTAAAATACGGCAGGCTATATGATTTTCATGATGCAACTGATGAAAGAAACATTTGTCCTATTGGTTGGAGAGTAGCATCTGATGATGATTGGAAAGAATTAGAAAAAACAATTGGCATGTCTGACGAGGATTTGAACAAGAAAGGATGGAGAGGTGATAACGATATAGCCATCACCCTTAAAGAATCTCAGTCTGATACTATTTTTAAAAAGTTTGATCAGTCAAGAGTAAATAAATATAATTTCTTTGCAAGGCCTGCTGGAATAAAGTGGAATTACTGGTACATAACACAGGGGATGTATACCGAATTTTGGACAAGTAGTGAGGCAACGGTGAAAGATGCATATAATAGAACTCTTGCATACTCATGGTGGAACATGCATAAGGGTGAAATATACCGTACTGCTCTATCAAAAAAATATATGTTTTCAGTCAGGTGTGTAAAAAACTAAGGAAGGCGCTAGCGTCATTATTGACAAAGGCCGAGAATATCGGTCCTTTGGAGGAGTAGGGGGACGAGCCCCATCTGAGCTGAGATGGTTATACCCTGACAGTCGACCACCAAACGAAGAGTTGGTCATGCCCTGCCTGTTGATTGTCGGGAGATCCAGGTCATCTCGTTGACGGTGAAATTTTCAATGGCGCCTTTGGTTGCAGCCTTGAGACCCGCGATGTGGATGTTCCCCATATGCGCCCGCCATCTTTGAAATTTTCCCTTGACCGTTTCAGAACGATCGGTCTAGTATGGCTTCAAAAGGATCCGCCATGGCCAGAAGCAAGGAATACAAAAGAGAAGAGGTGCTCGACGCTGCGACCCGGGTCTTCTGGGTCAAAGGCTTCAAGGGTACCGCCGTGAGCGATCTTGTCGCCGCAACCGGTCTCAACAAGCACAGTATGTATCAGGAATTCGGCAACAAGGAAGGTCTGTTCCGGGAATGTATCGACAACTACGTCCTGCGGCTGAACAGTGAGGGGCGCAGCCTGCTGAGCCGGCAACCCCTGTGCTTAGAGAATATCGAGGCATTTTTCCGGCGGATGGTTGGTCACGCCGCTGCCAGTGATTGCCCCGGGTGCCTGCTGGTCAATAGCGCCATCGAGAAGGAGCTTCTCGAAGAAGAGGCCTTCATTCAGGTTAAAAACAGTCTGGCCCGTGTCGAAGAGCTCTTCCGCCAGAATTTGGCCGCAGTCCAAGCAAATGGAGAGATCACTCAGGAAAAGGACTGCCGTACACTCGCCGCGTTTCTGTTCACCTTTGCCAACGGCCTGATGGTCCAGGGCAAAACCGGACGCAAAAAAGAAACCCTCGAATCGATGGTCACGGTTGCCCTCTCGATTCTGAAGAAATGACTAACGAACTACGGCAAAGACCCCCAAGGGCAATAGACTGGCCCTTTTTCTCAATCAAAACCAGAACGAGCGTTCTGGAAAAAAGACATCAATGAGCACATTCAAGATCCATACAATCGATTCCGCCCCCGAGCAAAGCACGCCCCTCCTGGAAAATTCCCTGAAAAACTTCGGCAGGATTCCCGGCCTGCATGGCGTTCTGGCAGAAGCTCCCGGTCTGCTGGAAGGCTATCATCTGCTTCACAAGCTGTTTGTCGACTCGTCGTTCAACAACGAGGAGCTCACCGTCGTGTGGCAGACCATCAATGTGGAACATGAGTGCCACTACTGCGTGCCGGCCCATACCGGCATCGCCCACATGATGAAGGTTGACCCGGCCTTGACTGAGGCACTGAGAAACCGAACCGCCATGCCTACCGAAAAACTGCAGGTGCTGCATGACACAACCCTCTCCATTGTGCGTAATCGCGGGCGTTTGACGAAGGGCGAAATCGAGGCCTTTTATGCTGCGGGTTACCAACAGCGTCAGTTATTG
Organism: Trichloromonas sp.; assembly: GCA_041583595.1. Lineage (GTDB taxonomy): Bacteria > Desulfobacterota > Desulfuromonadia > Desulfuromonadales > Trichloromonadaceae > Trichloromonas. The sequence continues at coordinate 2,430 of JBFHFM010000014.1, forward strand.
GAAATTATCTTGGGCCTGTCGCAAAAAGTGATCAGCAACTATGTGAACGCCATTGCCGAAACACCCGTCGATGAAGTTTTTCGGAAGTTTGCGTGGGGCAAATAAAAACAATGAGTTGCGATGTCAAAAACAATACACCCCCCATCACCGTCTCCACCTTTACCGCTGTTAACATGCAGATGGCCGCCAGGGAAAGGTCCGAGGGGCTAAGCGGTACGGAAAGAGAAAAAACGGGAGCAGAATCTTGAAAAGGGCCAGGAATATACAGCTAACTTGGGGTATCAGGGGCCCGCGCCTTAGGCAGGCAAATAACAGGCTGCTCCAGGAATTGCCGGGCGCAACAGGGTGCGAAACGGAGTGCATTTCCCTCAGCGGGAAGGGGATTGGGTCGTGCATAGGGTGTCTCGGCTGATCGAAAGATAAATAAAACTTTGAAGGAAAGAAAATTATGAAGATCGTTGGCGTTTCAGGATCACCAATCAAAAACAGCAATACCGATCGTGCGATCAAACTGATGATGGAAGCAACAGGTGGCGAAGCTGAATTTATCAAACTTTCGGATTACACCGTCGCACCCTGCATGGGTTGCCTGGGTTGCCTCAAAGCCAACCGTTGCGTGATCAAGGATGACGGCATTGCTATTGCGGAAAAAGTTAAGCAGGCGGATGTGTTGATCGTCGGTGGGTTTACGCCCTACTCAACGCTCGATGCGAGGACCAAGGCCTTCCTGGAGCGGCTGTATCCTCTGCGCCACAACCATGGGTATCTCGCAGGCAAGCTGGGCGCCGCGGTGGTGGCCTCCTGCGTGGTCAATGAACATGCACTGCTGCCGCCAGCGTGCCAGATGGGAATCAATGCCATCCAGTTTTTTATGATGGAAGAGGGCATGGACTTCGTCGGTGCAGTCAAAATTGAAGGCAACGCACCTTGCATCAAGTGCGGCAATAGCGCTACCTGCAAAATGGACGGCATCAAGATGCTCTACGGAGCGGATGCGACGGTTGACTCTGTCGGGATTCAATTGTTTGAGCAACAGCAGATTGCACTGGATGCCGCCAAGGACCTTGGTCGAAAGATTGCGCAAAAGTTCGCGGAATGATGCTCCGGAATTCACTGACACGCTTAACCAAACAGCACACTAGCAGGAGAACACCATGTCTCTAAAAGCACAACTGTCTGAAAGAAAAGGGTAAAGTATCGCCAAATTGCCAGAAGATATTGTAAAAAAGATACTGCACAATGAGGTGGAAAGATTGACGGCGTCTGGCCTCGTCTATCCCGCATAGACACTCCCGGCGCCCTGCACCACATCATCTGCCGCGGTATCGAGGGGCGCGAGATATTTGCCGACGATGCGGACCGGGATGAATTCGTCTCCCGTCTTGCCGCTATCCTTGTCGATACCTCTACCCGCTGTTTTGCCTGGGCCTTGATTCCCAACCACTTCCACCTTCTGTTGCACACCGGCCCCACCCCGATCGCGACGGTCATGCGTCGGCTGTTGACCGGAAATGCGGTCTCTTTCAACCGTCGCCACGGGCATCTTTTCCAGAACAGATACAAATCGATCCTTTGCCAGCAGGAGCTTTATCTGCTGGAACTGGTCCGGTATATCCACCTCAACCCTCTTCGCGCCGGCATCGTCTTTTGCATCGAGGAGATGGAGCGCTACCCCTACAGCGGCCACCGCCAGATTTGGGGGGCTATCAGCAGCCCTGGATGGCAACAAAGGAGATTCTGCAGCGATTTGGGAACCGGCTGACCGCCGCCCGAAAGGCGTATGCTGCCTTCGTCTCCGAGGGGGTGGAGAAGGGGGCACGGCTGGATCTGACCGGTGGCGGCCTGGTGCGGAGTTTTGGGGGGTGGCAGAATATTAGATCGGCCAGACAGGCCGGCGAATCTCTCAAGAGCGATGAGCGCATTCTGGGCGACAGTTGTTTTGTAGATACGGTGCTTGAAGCGGCGGGTGAAAAACTTGAAACCCGAGCCAGGTACAGACTGCAAGGGATCGATCTGGAGGCCCTCCTCGGAATTGTTTCAGGCCTGACGGGGGTGGGCGTTAAGGAGATTCGCTCGGGAGGCAAGCAGCCACGGTGGGTACAGGCCCGCAGTCTGCTGTGCTACTGGGCCACCAGAGAGTTGGGCTTGACCGCCACCTCGCTTGCACGCACGCTGAATCTGACCCAACCGGCTGTCAGCCTTGCCGCTCGGCGGGGTGAGGTATTTGCAGTAGGAAATGGATGGTGTCTGAGCAGTATTCTCGAACAAAACTTATAAATTTATGGGCGTACCCCTGCTCCACTGAAAAACCACAATCAGGCTGGAAACAATGTAGATAATCAGACAACCAGCAAAATCGGCGCTCTCCCGTATTTTCCCTTAACGGCCCCCAGAAAAGTAAGCCACCGGCATAAAAGGTGAAGAACATACTCAATGTCATGTTCACCTTGGCATGGCTGGCCGCCAACGCTTCCACCATCTGGGGCATAGCGGGCAGATACAGATCTGTTGAGAGCGGGGGGAAAGCACTTATGAGCGCCAGAAAGAGCAGGGTCACTCCCTTTCCGGAAATGTTTTGTCGAACTTTCAATTCAGCTATCCTTAATTACAACGAGGGCGGCAGCATCCTCAAAGAGAGGTGGTTCCCAAAATTCGACAGTGCATCAAGGTGGACAGCCACGCACTGACGAAGGAGAATCACCATGAGCAAAATCCCTTACAGACTCGAAACCCACCACGCATAAAAAAGCCCCTTGCCGTAGTTTGGCAAGGGGCCTGTAATCACCGATCAGAGGATGCCTACATCCAACCTCTCAGCTCCGGCTCACACTTATGCTTAGACATAGTGATCGCTGTCACAGGGCAGAGAAGCTCACACAGGTGACATGTCTGACAATCTTTGACATATAAAATCTCGGATTTTTCGGTCTTCTTATTGAGTCTGATAACATCCATGGGACATGAGATTTCGCACTCACCGCACCCAATACACTTATCTTGATTTATGCTTTTAACAGTCATTCAATAACTCCTTACTATGAAGAATTTACTTCTGTTATCTACAAGATAATTCCAGCTTTTCCGCTTACTTTACGAAAAAACAGAACCCTCATAGGGGAAACCTAAGAAAGCTTTCCGGCTTTGATCAGCTCCTCTTCACCCGGGAAGCGGAAGTCTGGGTATCTGGTTTCGTAGGATTCGCTCATGTCTGGTCGCATCGACTTCGGAACCGGCCGCTTGTTAATTTCCATCTTGCCACCATTGTTCTTCATGGTGAGCCAGCAGAGGAAGTTTTTATCGTCGCGGAACGGATAATCCTCACGGTAGTGGGTACCACGGCTCTCTTTTCTGGCAAGACTTGCCCTCATCCGCATCTCAGCGTTGAGGATCATATTTTTGGCTTCCTGGGCAACACGCAGATCGTGGGTGTTGGTAGCGAGCATGTTCGGAACGAAGTGATCTCTCAGGAACTCGATGTTCGTCAGGGCAGCCTTAAGCCTGTCCTCCTTCTTGACGTAGGTGACATAGTAGGGAGAGACGATGGTTCTGAAGGTGTGGGTGACCCAGTCGGGGGAGTAGCCCTTTTCGCGCTCACGCTCGGCGAACATCTCTTTTTTGCGCTGGGCAATCTGCTTAGCGGAAATCGAAACCTTGCGCACCTTGCCAGCGTACTGGGCGGCAACTTCACCAGCGACGCGCCCCTGGGTTGAGGAACCACTGCCGGAGAGGCCTGGCCCAAAGTAGACAGCGCCAAGCTGCATGGAGCCGAGGGCGTCACCACAGGCGAAAAGCCCTTCGAGAGAGGTGCCGCACTGACCATCAGCGGGGAAAATCCCTTCCGTCTTATGGCCGGCGTTACCTGTTGTCGCACCACCGACATAATCAACAAAAGGATCTCTCTGCCCGGCACCTTCAGGCAGGCCCGGTCTGGGTTTCTTAGGAGTAAAGCCCGCACCCATGTTGGGACGTGTACTCATGTCGGGACGTGTACCAGCACCACCACCACCGGTCCCATCCAGGCTCGGTCTTATCTCTGCTGCCGGAACGTTGATTTCGTGATGAGCGAGGATTGCAGCATTGTTGTAGAGGGACCCCTTGATCAGACGGGGCATGTTATTGAGTATGCCGTCCGGATACCTGCAGTCTGCCGGCGTTGCTGCCAAAGTTTGATGGGTATCGACAAACTCCTTACCGGTAATTTCAGCACCGAGGCGGTAAGCCATGGCGTCCCCGTCAAAGGTGGTGTTATGGAGAGGGAAACCGTTCGGTTTGTAGCCACCGGCACCGGTCGCCATAATGACCGCCTTGGCTTTGAAGACGAGAGCCTTCTCTTCTTCAAACGGGTAGCCGATAGCACCGGCAACACGGGAACCGTCGGTCAGCAGCTCGGCAATCCTGGTCCGCTCGACCAGTTTGATCTTCTTATTCTTCTTGATCTGGTCACGCAGGACCTCGGTCAGAATGTTTGGATAGGTATACGCGCCCCATTCCTTCAGGTCGGCATTGACCAGATTGATGTTGTCGATCAGAACGTCGACGTAATCGAGGTTGGTCAGATACTCACCGCCACGCCGCAACTGGTTGTGCCAATCCTCCCTGGTCTGGGTCTTTTCGTTGAATTCAATCCAGGCGCCTGCCCAGGGGGACAGACCCGAACGACCGACACCCCCCTTAACGACCATGGTTACGCTTGCACCTTTTCGCGCGGCCTGTATTGCGGCAAAGCAACCAGCGGTACCACCGCCGATGACGAGGACGTCAGATTCGTATTCATCGGTGGTGACTGAAGCCATGGATGCGGCCCCTGCGTTGATCGCCATGCCTATACCTGCCATAGCAACGGTACCAATACCTGCCATTTTTATGAAATTTCTACGATCGCAATGAAAACCGTTCTGATTCTGCACCGTCATGGTTTACCTCCATTTATTGGGTGGTTTGTCTCGATTACGTTTCTCTTGGTTGTCAATTCACAGATTATCTGAAGCGGGCTACTTTACCTGGCGCGCTAAGGCTTCCAGTCGCACCACCAGTTCTGGCAGGGCAAAGGGTTTCACCAGATAATCATCCGTTGCGGCCTGAAAACCTGCGAGTTTGTCATCCAAGCTGTCCTCGGAGGTCAGCATCAGGGTCGGGGTGTTATCACCAGAGTCTCGAAGTTGCTCACACAAACTTAAGCCGTCAAGGCATGGCAGGTTGATATCAAGCAACAGCACCTGATAGCCACCCGCCTTTGCCAACTGGAATCCGGCCATGCCGTTAGAACCATGGTCACAGTGGATGCCTTCCAGCTCCAAATATTGGACGACTGTCTCTGCGAGATCGAGATCATCTTCGACCAGAAGTACGTTTAACATAGATAATAGTTGCCCTTTTTCAGGAAAATGCCTTTGCTTACCGCCTGTCAATCCCTTTGCCACATCAGCAGCAACCATTATGGCGTAGGCCAGTGATATGGTCACCGAGCAGGTTCACGGTTCATTAATTGGTGAATTCTTTCCACCCGCCACCAAGAACCTTGTAAAAAACAACCTGATTTTCCAGCTGAGCAAGTTTTACCGTCAGATACTCCTGCTTCGAACTGTAAAGCGAGCGCTGTGCATCCAGAAGGGTCAAAAAGCTGTCCACACCCTCCTGGTAACGGCTTTTGGCAAGACTGAAATATTGTTCGTTTGCCTCCAGGTTGGCCTTTTGAGCAACGAGTTGCTCCTCATAGGTCTCTATCGCGACCAGGGAGTCCGCTACTTCTTGAAACGCTGTCTGGATGGCTTTTTCATAGCGGGCAACATAAATTTCTTTTTGGATCGTTGCCACATCGAGCTCTGCCTGGAGTTTACCGGCATTAAAAATCGGCACACTGATGGACGGTGAAAATATCCATGAGCCCGAACCGGCATCGAACAAATCTGAAAGGTCAGAACTGATCACCCCGCTGCCGGCGGTAAGGCTGACAGTCGGGAAAAAGGCTGCCCTGGCTGCGCCGATATTGGCGTTCGCGCCTTTTAGTTCATGTTCGGCAGCCATGATGTCCGGTCGATTGAGCAGCACTCTTGAGGAAAGCGTCTGTGGAATAACCGAAATAGGCTCTGTTGTGCTTAACAGCGCTCCTTCTTTTGCCAGGCCGTCCGGTAACGCTGTTCCGGTCAGCAGATTCAGATAATTCAGGTCTTGGGCAACCAGTCTTTTGTACATGGCCAGGTTGGCCTTGACTGATTCCAGGCTGGTACGGGCCTGGGCCAGTTCCAGTTGGTTGGCAATTCCGGCGGTAACCCGCTGCTGGACAAGTTCGGTGGACTCCTCCTCAACCTGGAGTGTCTCTTCGGAAATGGCCAGCAGCTCACGGTCGGTCAGCAAGGTAAGGTACGCCTTGGCAACTTCGGCAACCAAACTGATTGACGTGCTTTTTTGCGTTTCCTCCATGGCCAGGTATTGCTCCAGGGCCTGGTCTTTGAGGCTGCTGATACGACCGTAAAGATCAAGTTCGTATGAGGTTGTCCCGATCGCCAGCGAATAGCTTTCTGATGTGCTATGAGACGATCCGCTGAGAGTGCGCTGCTTTGTCCCACTGCCTTCAGCCGCCACCTCAGGTAGCTGCGCCGAACGTTGGATACGGTACTGGGCCTGATACGCTTCGACATTGAGTGCCGTTTCGCGAAGGTCACGGTTATTGGTTAACGCAGCAGCAATGTACTGCTGCAAATCAGGGTCGGTAAATACCTCGCGCCAACCCAGTTCACTGACATCATATCCCGGCTCACCTGCTTCAGACGTGGACAACCCGGTGAGATGTGTGCTGGCAAAGGTGTCGGCTACCGGCATTTCCGGTCGTTGGTATTGTGGTGCCATGGCGCAGCCACTCAAAACGAAAAGTGCCATTGCGACTGTGAGGTTTTTTAATCGATAATTCATTCTCAGCACTCCTTGGCCAAAGTCACAGCCGTCTGAGTTGCCCGGCGTTTCTTGAAAAGTCGCATGACCACGACAAAAAAGAGGGGGATAAAAAAGACGGCCAGAACGGTTGCCGACAGCATGCCGCCGAATACGGCAGTACCGATCGCCTGCCTGCTGTTGGCTCCGGCACCGGTGCTGAGCACAAGTGGCAGGACACCGAGCATAAAGGCGAGCGAGGTCATCAGGATTGGCCGCAGTCGCATATGGCAGGCTTCGACTGTTGCCGAGACAAGGTCTACGCCCTGATCATATTGCGCTTTGGCGAATTCGACGATCAAGATGGCATTTTTGGCTGATAATCCCATCGTTGTCAGCAGCCCGACCTGGAAATACACATCATTTTCCATACCACGCAGAGATGTCGCCGCCAGAGCACCGAGGATCCCCAGGGGAACAGCCAACATAACGGAAAAGGGCACCGACCAGCTCTCATACAATGCCGCAAGGCAGAGGAAAACGATCAGAAAAGAAACCGCATACAGAGCTGGAGCCTGAGAACCTGCTTTCTGCTCCTGATAGGAAAAGCCGGTCCACTCATAGCCGATACCACTTGGTAATTGAGATACCAGTTCACCAATTGTGGCCATGGCCTCACCACTTGAATTTCCCGCCGAGGCTTCCCCCACAATCTCCACTGCAGAGTTGCCGTTATACCTTTCAAGAAGCGGAGAGCTCAGCTCCCAATGACCGGTGGTAAAGGCTGAAAAAGGCACCATATCACCGTCGGCGTTGCGGACATACCACTGCTCAAGATCTTCAGGCTGCATGCGATATTCGGCATCGGCCTGGAGGTAGACTTTTTTGATCCGGCCATTGTTTATAAAATCATTCACATAGCTGGAACCCCAGGCGGTGGAAAGGGTCGTGTTGATATCGCTGACCGAAACGCCCAGAGCCATAGCTTTCTCAAAATCGACATCAACAGTATACTGCGGCGAGTCTTCCATGCCGTTGGATCGAACACTGGTAAGACCTTGATTCTGAGCGGCCTCCCCCAGCAACTGGTTTCTTGCCTCAATCAATTTCTCATGTCCCAGGTCACCTAGGTCCTGCAGGTAAAAGTCAAAGCCGGTTGATGTGCCGAGGCCCTGAATAGACGGCAGGTTGAAAGCAAAGATCTGTGCTTCCTTGATCTGCGAGAATGCCCCCATAGACCTGCCGATGATGGCATTTACATCCTGACCGGGATTTGTTCGCTCGTCCCAATCCTTCAACTTAATAAACGCCATACCCATATTCTGCCCACTACCGGAAAAGCTGAATCCTGCCACGGTAAACACCGATTCAACAGTTTCCTCCTCATTGGAACCATAGTATTCCCGGACCTTATCAAGCACGTCCTGCGTCCGCTGCTGAGTTGCTCCTGTCGGCAGCTGAACCATGGTCAGAAAAAGCCCCTGGTCCTCATCGGGAATAAATGACGTCGGCAGGGTGGTGAACAAAAAGCCCATCCCGGCAACCAGCAGAACATAGAGAAGACTGAACCGGCCTGCGCGCTTGACGACGTAGCCGACGCTGCCGCTGTACCGCTCGCTGCCCCTCGAAAACATGCGGTTGAACCAACCAAAGAATCCGCCCTTTTTGCTATGATCACCCGCTGATGGCGGTTTCAAAAGTGTGGCACAGAGGGCCGGGGTAAGGATCAGGGCAACCAGAACAGAAAGGACCATGGCCGAAACAATGGTTACGGAAAACTGGCGGTAGATTTCACCGGTTGAACTCCCCATAAAAGCCATGGGAACAAAAACGGCAGAAAGGACCAGAGCAATACCGACAAGGGCGCTGGTAATCTGCTTCATCGATTTTTTGGTTGCCTCCAGAGGCGACAACCCTTCTGCCTCCATGATTCGCTCCACGTTTTCAACCACAACAATGGCATCATCGACAAGCAGGCCAATCGCCAGGACCAAGCCGAACATGGTCAGGGTGTTGATTGAAAAACCAAATGCCGACATGACACCAAATGTGCCGAGGAGAACAACCGGAACCGCAATGGTCGGAATGAGGGTCGCTCTGAAATTTTGCAGAAACAGGAACATCACCAGAAAAACCAGGACAATGGCTTCAATCAGGGTATGCGCGACCTCTTCGATGGAAATCTGGATAAATGTCGTCGTGTCGTAAGGATAGACAACCTGCACACCACTTGGCAAAAAGGGTTCTAATTCGGCAACTTTAGCACGCACCGCCTGAGCGGTATCCAGAGCATTGGCTCCCGTTGCCAGCTCTATAGCCATGCCGCCTGACGGTTGCCCGTTGTATGCCGCAACCCCATCGTAGCTCTCTGCGCCGAGCTCAACCCGGGCAACATCACCCAGGCGAATCTGGGATCCGTCGGTATCTACCTTGAGCAGGATATTGGCGAACTCCTCAGGCGAACTCATCATCGTCTGAGCCATCATGCTGGCACTGGTCTGTTGGCCTGCTACAGCCGGAAGCCCGCCCAGGTTACCAACGGTTACCTGACTATTTTGCGCGCTGATCGCGGTACTGACGTCAGCAGGAGTCAACTGGAAGCTGTTCAGCTTGTTCGGGTCAAGCCAGATACGCATAGCGTATTCGCTGCCGAAAACCTGAATACTGCCAACACCTTCAGCGCGACTCAACGGATCTTTAAGGGTGGAAACAATATAGTCTGAAAGGTCAGTTTCAGCCATGCTTCCGTCGGTGGAGACCAGTCCGATGACCATCAAAGTGGTCGAATTGGATTTCGCAACCTGTATGCCCTGGTTCTGCACGGCTTGAGGGATCTGGCTGGTGGCCTGTTCCAGTTTATTCTGCACCTGGACCTGGGCGATATCTGGATCGGTTCCGGACTCAAATGTCAGGGTCACCGTTGCGCTGCCGGAAGAAGAGCTTTTGGACGTCATATACATCAGATGATCGAGCCCGCTCATGTTTTGCTCGATAATCTGAGTGACACTTTCTTCGATCGTTTTGGCTGACGCACCGGGATAGGAAGCAGTAATCTGAACCGCCGGTGGTGCTATTGAGGGATATTGGGAAATCGGCAACTGCGTAATCGAGAATGCACCCGCCAGCATAATGACGATAGCGATAACCCAGGCGAAAATAGGGCGTTCTATAAAAAATCCGGCCATGATCTTTACTCCGCTTTTGCGAGAGAGGCAGGCTGATCAATATCCTGATCAGCCTGTCCGGTTAGCGGTCCATTCTGCTCTAAAGCTTTGACCGTAATCCCTGGTTTAATCTTCTGTAAGCCTGCGGTGACAACCTGTTCACCAGTGGACAGTCCTCCATTCACAAGAACCTGATCCCCCATGTTGCGTCCACTCTGAATAATTCGACTTTCAACTTGAGATTGACTGTTCACCAGCATCACATAGGCTTCGCCTTTATTGTTATAGCTGATGCTTGCGGCAGGGATAAGAATCGCGTCCTGCCTCACTCCAGTGGAAATACGAGCGCGCACAAACATCCCGGGGAGTAAATCTTCATTCGGGTTGGCAACAACGACACGCAAAGTGACAGATCCTGTTGATTGATCGACGCTTACATCAGAGAATTCAAGCGTCCCAAACTGCTCGTATTCCGATCCATCCTCTAACAAAATCGTCACTTGAGATTTTCCGTTTTCGTCGCTATTCAGCGTCCCGGCTGACAGGGATCTCTTTATGCGGGCCAATTCTGTACTCGATTGCGTCACATCCACATAGAGGTGATCCAACTGCTGGATCGTTGCCAGAGCTGTGCTCTGCTGGGCCGTGACCAATGCCCCTTCACTGATCAGCGATTTCCCTATGTGCCCACTTATCGGAGCGGTCACCCGGGTGTAATCAAGATCAATAGCGGCACTGTTCATGGCCGCTTCGGCAGCAGCGACATCTGCGACGGCCTCTTTCCAGCTGGCCTCGATCTCTACCTGATCCAATTCGCTGACCGCTTTGGTACGAACGAGAGTGGCGTAGCTTTCGGCCTTTAACCGGGCCGAATGCTCAACGGCCTTGGCCTTGGCCAGAGCCGCTTTGGCACTGTCGAAGGTTGCCTGATAGACAGCGGGGTCGATCTGATACAAAAGTTCTCCAGCCTTGACCACGCTCCCTTCAGTAAAGAAGCGTTTCTTGATAATGCCGTTAACCTGGGGCCTGACTTCTGCAACCCGATAGGCAACCGTCCTGCCCGGCAGTTCTACCTTAATTTCCGCAGGCTGTGCTGCGAGAGTGACAACGTCAACCTCTACCGGTCCATGAGGTGCGGCTGCTTTTGGAGCCTCATTTGTGCAGGCGCCAAGGAGAATCCCGGTCATGATAATTAACAGGATCGTTGCTTGTTTCTTGTAATGTCTAAGCATATAAAGGCTCTCCATAGTGTTTAAACGTTCTCTCATTCGCTGACGCAGTAACTTGTTTAAGGCACCATAACAGGAGGGGGGTTAACAGCGGGTTAACAGGTTGTGGAAAAGCGAAAAGAAATGGAGATTAGGGTTAACACATGACTCGGGAAAATTGTACGCTACGCTGAGCGTGACAATTTCAGGGAGAACCTATAATTGAACCTTTGCCTCTGCTGAAAGAGAAACAACAATAGCTTCAAATATATTTTGCCCATAAAGGATAAATGCGGAGCGAACAAGACGATCAAGCACAGCTTCTGGGGGATGTTCTACTTTCTGTTATCGAAACCAGTCATGTGAAAGTTCCATTGCCTCTTCCACCCAACGGCATTTGGTGTCAACAAGCGGGTATCGCGATGCGATGTGAAGAAGCTGGTCGAGTTTCGTGTTCTCAAGAATTTGATAGCGCTTCTTTGCATCAAACAGCCAGTGAACTCACCGAATCCTTTCGACGTATGAAATGCAGAAGGGCCCGGCAGATGCCGTGCCCTTCTGTGTTCATGGTGCGGTCGTTCGGGTGCAAGGCTCAGTCGTTGAGTTCCTGTAAAATGGCGATCAGTTCCGATGCGGTCAGGGAGCCGTCCAACAGGCCGAAGGACTCCAGCTGGGCGTCGATGACCTCTGTCGTGACAGCGGCCTCAACGAAGTTCGCCGCCAGCTCCGCGGCGAGATCCTCCCGCAGTTCCAGCACCAGGTCGAAAGCCTCCCTCAGCCCGGAGCTGTTGGCGTCGAAGCTGGCGTAGACCGCCTGCGCGATCTCCTCGTCGGTCATATCGGCCGGATCCTGTCCGGAGAGGATCGCCGCAATCCGCAGCAGCACCTGCCCGGAGGCGACCAGGGCGATTTCGATGCGCTCATCGTCGGAGAGGTCATCAAGGGATCCGCTCGACGGCACCAGCAGGGCAAGCCCCTTCTGCCCGTCGACCAGGCGCATGTTGAAGACGTCCATGTCGTAGTAGTTCACCAGCCCCATGGCCTGGCCGGTGGACGGGATAAAGACCGCTGTCCCCTCATCGTCCTCGCCGGTGAACTGCTCCAGGACATCCTGCGCCGACAGACCGGCTCGCCCCGCGTAGGCGCTGCCGCGATACGCCCGCACCTCGTCCGACTCCATCTCCGAGGACTGCTCGAACTGCTCGATCGCCTCGCTCCAATCTTCGGCGGCCAGGGCCACGACCCCCGCTGCCACATAAGGATCAGTGGAGGTGTGGGATGAGTCGGAATCGCCACAGCCGCCGAGGAAAACAAGCGATGCGATCAGCAGGGTCCGGAAAGGTATCTTATTCTTAAAAATCATGAGGAAGGTCCCTCCTTCTTGGGGTATTCAGCATTCTCGGTACAGGCTTCAGTAAATCATGATCAGGGTCAGCGGGAACTGGGCCGTCATCCCCGTGACCGGATCGGTGGCAACCAGGTAGTACTCTCCCGGCTCCCAGCCGATGACCTCGGTATTGAAGCCCGGTTCGTTGGAAACTGTGACATACCACTCTGCCACCGCGGTTCCGTCAAGATTTGTCACCTGCCACTCCACATCGTCGGTCATCTCGACAGAAGACCCGTCGGAGTAGTGGGCATAAGCCTGGAAAGCATAGGGCAGATAAAGACAATAGTCCCCTGGGGCAACGCTGATGATCTCCAGGGACTCCAGGAGTACCTCATCGCTTGCGCTGAGGGTCAGGGTGTCTGTAGCGGTCGCCCCGTTGGGGTCGGTCACCGTCAGCAGGACGACGTAACTCCCGGCGAGGTCGGGGGTGAAGGAGGGCTCCGCCGTGTCGGCGCCGGCGAGCTCTGCGGCGCTCCCCTCGGGGAGCTGGTTGAAGCTCCAGGCGTAGGCGAGCTCCTCGCCGTCGGCATCGGAGGCGGTGGTCGAAAGGGTGATCAGCGTCCCGGTCGACGCCGCCGCGTCGAGCCCGGCATCGACGGTGAGCGTGTTGATCACGGGGAATTCGGTCGCCACGATCTCGGCCGACGCTTCGACCGCCCCGAAGGGGTCTTCAGCACGCAGGGTGACGGTGTAGGTCCCCGCCTCGGACAGAAGGATCTCTTCTCCATCGGCCGAAATGTCCCAATCCTCCTCGCGCTCGATGGTGCCGTCCGGGGCGGTCAGGGTGCGGCTCACGGTCAGTTCGTCACCATCGGGGTCGGTGGCGCTGTATTCCACGTACGCCATCTCGCCCGTCGCAATGAGGGACGAAGAAGGGATGACAGTCACCTCCGGCAGACTGTTCTCCACCACTTCCATGGTGACACTGGAGGAGACGGGATCGAAGGAGCTGGTGACCGTGAGCTTTGCAGTGAAGCTGCAGGGCAGTTCGGCCGCCTCGGGCAACTCGGCGAAGGGGGTGAGGGTGGCGGCATTCTCGAGGGTCAAACCTCCGCAGCTGTCAGATTCCACCCTCCAGGCGTAGGTCAGCGCGACCCCATCTGGGTTGACCACCGTCCCGGCGAGTGGGATGGTGGAGAGGCCCGAGACCTGGCCATCCACACCGGCATTGACCGTGGGGGGAAATTTTTCGGCCACCGTTACGGTATGGGTGTCGCTAGCATAGCCAGTCTTCCATCTATTAGAATCTTCTGCAGACAGGCTGAAAGTATAGTCGCCTGCTATGTCGGGGGTAAATTGCAGCGAAGCCGCATATGTAAATATTGTTCCTATGGACACCTGGCTTCCTGCCGGCTTGCTTTTGAGACTCCACCCATAATTAGATGAATAAGTGGAGCCTGTCAGAGTGATCTCCTCCCCGACTTTCCCTGTTGTTGGTCCCGTTATCGAGGCACTCGGACTAACGCTGCACCCGCTACACAAGGCCACAAACATGAGGCACACCGCGATAAACAGGTTTTGCCAATTTTCTCTACGCACGTTCACATCCTCCCTTCAATGTCAGTGATACCTGAATGATGAATTATTTTAAGGAAACGATTTACGTATTTATCGCGCCATTTTTAAAACTCCACCATCTACCGGGGCCGACTCGGTTGAGTCGCCCGGACGATGGCAACAGATATAAGGTTTCTCTCGGTCAACCTGGTGTAACGGGTGACTCATAGCTATTTCGTCTCAGCAGGTGAGGGTGAATGTCAGTCGGTTTAAATATTTGTGGATGAAAAGTTTGATAAACTTCTGGAAATCGGTATTGCATCAGTTAATATTAAGTTTGAAGAACATCTACATGACTTCTGAGAATGTCGAACCGGTTGCATAATTCTAATTTACAATATGAGGTAATTTCTAATGCGCAATTTAATGTATCTTTTTTGGGCTGTTTTGTTACTTGCTGCTTCATTTACCGCTTACGCTGAAGACGTCGCCACCAATTATGGTGTTGAACTTGAGGGCTTTCCTTATCCTTATGCAGTAGAGCACTTCCCGTTTCCATCACAAGAACAGAACCTCCAGATGGGATACATGGATGTAAAACCCAAAAAGCAGCCCAATGGGCACACTGTGGTGTTGATGCATGGGAAGAATTTTTGCGGAGCTACATGGGAGACCACGATCGCAGCTCTGGCGGATGCCGGCTACCGGGTCGTTGCGCCTGACCAGATTGGCTTTTGTACCTCGACTAAACCCGCCTATTACCAATACAGTTTTCAGCAACTTGCTTTCAACACCATGGCGTTGTTAAAGCACGTGGGTGTCTCTCGCGTCATACTTATTGGGCACTCAACCGGGGGAATGCTGGCGACTCGATTTGCTCTGATGTATCCGGAAGCTGTAGAGAAACTGGTTATGGTTAACCCTATCGGGCTGGAAGACTGGAAGGCATTAGGTGTGCCTGGTCGGACAGTGGACCAATGGTACGAAAAAGAATTGAAACTTTCAGAAGATGGGGTGCGAAAGTACCAGAAGTCCGTCTATTACGATGGGCGTTGGAAAGCGGAATATGATCGTTGGGTAGATATGTTGGCAGGGCTCAATCGAGGGCCGGGGCACCAGTTGGTTGCCTGGAATTCAGCCCTCATCTACGACATGATTTATACCCAACCGGTTGTATATGAGTTTCCCCTTTTGAAGGTACCGACCACCCTGATGCTAGGCGATGCCGATACCACAGCCATTAACAGTGACATTGCGCCACCAGAGGTTAAGGCCAAAATCGGCCAATATAAACTGCTGGGCAAGCAGGTCATCAAAACGATTCCGAATGGACGGTTGATCGAATTCCCCGGCTTTGGACATGCGCCGCAAATGGAAGACCCGGAAATGTTTCATAAAGTCTTGCTTAAGGAGTTAGCTCCTCTCTGAAACCGATTCACGCTGTCGGTTTTATATTCTGATTTAATCGAAACAGGTTGGTCGGATCGTATTTATTTTTGAGTTTCACCAGGCGCTGATACCCTGGACCATAAGCGGCGGCGATGCGGTTTACTTCTTCTTCGGTCAAAAAGTTAATATATACACCGCCGGTTGCGTAGGGGGCCGTGGCGGTAAAGAATTCTCGTGCCCAGGCGACGCATCCTTTGTCCTCTGCTGCTGATTCCCAACGAGCGTGAACGTTGAGAACAAACTGGGCTTCGCGTTGACCATAAGCCGTCGCATCGGCCGCAAAGCGACTGATCTGGCCACCCAAGAGCCCGATAAAGATTTCGGTTTGAGCTGACGGAATTTTGCCTGCATAGTCGATGACGGTTTCTATGGCTTCATCGCTTATTGTTGAAAAGTTATGGGATTTCCAATAATTTCGAGCCCCCGGGGTGAGCAAGGGATCGAAGACTTTTTCCCAGGCAGTATAGGGCATAACGCCAACCTGTTCGCCATGGGGCTGGCCAAAACCACGCAGGGGGGCTATCAGTTTTTGCCCCTTTGACGCCTCTCCCGCATAGAAGATGGCCAGCACGACCACATCCTTGCCGTGTACCTCGTCCGGTAAAAATGGCAGGGGCGGCGCCTTGCGCAGGATGACCCATACATTCATTTCGTCCGGCATGGTGGCGACGAAATCGCGGTAGCTGGTTAATACCTGAGGTGCTTGATCGGCGGGAAAGACAATGAATCCGGCGAGGATTTCGGGACCGACCTGGTGGAGTTCGAATTCAAACAGGGTGACAATGCCGAAATTGCCACCGCCGCCGCAAATACCCCAGAATAACTCAGGATTTTCTGTTTTACTGGCATGAATTAACTGGCCGTCCGCAGTGACCAGGTCAGCGGCGACGAGGTTGTCGGAGGTCAATCCATACATGCGGGAGAGCCAGCCAAATCCACCCCCCAATGTCAGCCCGGCTACACCGGTGGTCGAGTTGATCCCCAGGGGCGTGGCCAGACCAAAGGCTTGAGCTTCGTGGTCAACGTCTACGAGACATGCACCCGGTTCCACATAGGCACGCCGTTTTTCCGGGTCGATCCGGACCGATTTCATCTGCGAGAGATCAATCATCAAACCGCCGTCGCATACGGCATTTCCAGCAATATTGTGTCCGCCACCCCTCACCGCCAGAAGCAGGTTATGGTCGCGAGCCAGGTTGACGGCGAGCATCACGTCAGCAACACCGAGGCAGCGGACAATCATGCCGGGGCGTCGATCAATCATGGCGTTCCAAATCTGCCGAACTTCATCATAGGATGGGGCGTCAGGCAACAGAACCTCACCTCGGATTTGCGCTGTGAAGTCATCTACTACACTATCCGGCAAGATGGACATTCTGATCTCCTTTCAGGAATGTTTTGTATCTGAAAAAAACAGGTTTCCCCACAGACAGCATCTTTCTGCGGCAGTTCGGCCAGCTTGCGAGCTTCCTTTAGAAGGGCCTCGCCGTTTTCGGTCCAGAGTCTCGACAGGTTCGATGTTCTCAGGCTATCCCAATGCTATCATCCGTCCTTCAACAATCAAGTTGTCCCCTGTAGCGGCAGATTTTTGCTCGCATGCCTGATTCGATTCTGTTTTGGTCCGATAGAAAACCTCTCTCAAGGTGATGGGTGTCGCCTGCGATTCTGCCAAAATGCAAAATGGCCTCTGTCCACAGATTCTGCGGAAGAGGCCATTTTCTTGATTTTGGTTCCGTAGGCGCGAAGCCTGTCGAGCCTTGTTTACTGCGCTTGCAACCGCTGCAGGTAGGCCTGTCCTGATCCGTCCGGCTTCTCATTGAGTAGCAGTACGACCTCGGGAGATCCCTGTTTTTCAACCAGGGCGAAGTCGAGAATGTACGCTTCAACTCCGGCGAAGGGATGCTCGATCCGTAGTTCCCCGTTGTTCTGGACGATGCGCACCACCCGGTCTTGCCCGGAGGGATGTCCTACCAGCGGGATTCCTTCGGTGCGGCGGCGTTGGATGGTGTAGGCCGTACCCTCAGTGGTTGTCACGATGCGCCGCGCCAGGGGGTACCATTGCTCGGTGACCCGTCCTTCTCGGCCAAAGCCGAGACGGAATTCCGGCTCAGCCAAAGGGATGGCGACTTCCCCTCCGACGAAGGGACCCCAGTCTTCGAGCAGTACGCCGCCCGGCAGGGGCGCACCGTCTGGAAGGCGAACAGCCTCAAGGGAGTTTTTCTCACGCCAGACGAGGGCGGAGGTGGCATCGAGGGGGGTGGCGGCGAGCAGGTCGCCTGGCCCCCAGGGAAGGCTTTTTGTACCGGGACGGTATTTCCCTTCGTCAAAAAGGAGGGGACGAATGGGGCCGTCGGCCAGGGAGTTTTTGCCGCGCTGCTGCCACAAGCCTTTGCCCTGGGTGATGCGCAAAAATCCTTCAAGGTCGTCGCTGAGCGGCGTGAAATCGCCGTTTCCGGAGAAAACCCAGCTGTGCAGATGCGAATCGGTTCCGTCGTAGATACTGTGACGGTCTTCGCTCCATAAGGCGGCCAGTTCGGGGATTCCGTCTCCGTCAAGATCTCCGCTGTCGATGCTCAAGGCGCGCAGGTTTTTGAGGGGGAGTTTTGTGCTTTTAACCCTCTGGATGTCCCTGTCTGTCAGGGTGATCCGCTCGATTCCTTTTTCTGTGAGGAGGGCCAGGGATAGGCCCTCTCTGTTCTTTTCGAGAGGAGCGATAGCGACGATTTTTCCGTCAATCCTCAGCGCTCCCGTGGCTTTTGCCGGAGGGGGCACCGGAAGTGGCGGCGCTTGAGGACGAGCGGCGACCGTCACGGGGGCGGGGGCGGGGGACTCTTTGGGGGCGCTCGTTGTTTGCAGGGGAAGTTTATCGAGGGCGATGAAGGCGCCGTCGGTTGCCCGTCCTAATAGCAGCGACTGCTGTCCGCTGAGGGAGCGCAGGTCGAGGGTCAGTCCAGCAGTGGCCTGGGCATCGAGGGACGCAGGGAGGACGGCAAACCCGTCGGAGAGCAGTTTTTCGAGAAGGCTCTGTACGAGAGGATCCGCTAAGGGGTCCGAGAGGTCGCTGCGCAAGGTGATAGTGCGTTCCCCTTCCCAGGCGGAGAGAGCTGCTTCGAGGCGTGGCCACTGGGAGGCGGCTGCTGCGAGAGAGCAAGTTAGAAGGAGCACTAGGGTGCAAAAGAGGGTAGAGAGTCGTTTCATGGGTCCTCCGGGTGCAGCAGGCTCAACCATAGCACGGAAGGTCCTCAGCCCAAAGGGTGAAGGCAGAGGGTGGATCTTCACAGTGTTATACGAAAAAAGGTCCCCGAGCGGGGACCTTTTTTCATCTAGTACAAGAGCGATCAGTAGGTCCAGGCGAGGGTCAGCATGTTGACCATGGCCGCATCATTCGCATCGACCTGATCTTTGAGCCCAGCTCCCGGAAGGAGGGTCGAGAAGATGTAGTCGACCGAGAAGTTCTTGGAGAGGGGATAGAGAACCTGCAGGTCGAAGGCGGTGCCGGCGTAGTCATCCACATCTTTACCGGGGTTCTTCACGTTGATCAGGTTGTCGGTTTCATCATACCAGATAAAGAAAACCTGGCTTTTGTAAGAGAGGTTGGCGATGAGGTCGGAGAGATCCCCCTTGGTGCCGACGGCGAGAAGCCTCTGACCAGGGTTGTCGCCCGAACCACCGTTGCTGATGCCGCCGTAGAGGTTCTGCTTGGCGATAGCGCTGTTCATGTTGTAGAAACGTTCGGGGGAGTAGGAATAGAGGGTAGCACCGTAGCTCTGGCCAAGGTCTTCACCCAACACGTTTCCGTCCATTCCCATCAGGCCGGTAAAGCGACCGATGTCGGTGATCCCGACCCAGCCTTCAACGTCGTTGTCGTTGGCATCATCGTCTCCCTGGGTGTAGCGGCCGGCGATGTAGGGATTGAAGGCCTTGTTGAGAGCAAATTCCACACCGGCGTAAGCGGCCATGGAGGAGATGTCGTTCCCCCCGACGGAGGCGTCGAAATCGCCGTCGGCGAAGACCACCTCGAAGGAGGGGCGGACGATCCCGAAGGAGCCGGTTCCCTCGAGGCCGTAGTAGAAGATTTCGGCTTTTCTTGAATCGTTGTCGCTCAGGGCGGCCAGGGGGCTGAGGGTGAAGCTGTTGTCTTCTCCGCCGAAGGTCTGGTCGAGCTTGACAGAGTAAACGCGCCAGTCGTTTGCGTCAGACGATTCCATGGGGTCGGTTTGCAATGAAACCCGATTCTGGATGGGGATGTAGAGCGCCTCGTATTTAGTATTCTCTGCGAGTTGGCCGCGGAAACCGATGAAGGGGTGGTCGTCGCCGTAGAGGAGGCCGCCGGTTTTGATGTCGAGGGAGCGGATGTCCCACCCGGTCTCCAGTTCGAGTTGCGGTAGGAAGGTGTAGAGGAGTTCCGCACGCTCGATGCCGAACTCGCCGCCGGTGTTCGGCTGGGCTTCTTTATCGGAATTTACATAAAAGGAACGGTCGGCGGTGTCTTTTTCATACATCACATCCGCCTCGGCGATCATCTTCACCTTCCACTTGTCGCCAGAAGCGGCCCAGCCGAGGCGGAATTCGGCACGGATCTGCTCCCCCTTGGTGAGTCCTCCCTCGTTAACGATGGCGCTGTCGTTGGCGCCATCGTTGAAGTCGAAGTTGGAGTAGTAGGTCGGTTTTACCTTGGCGGTGCCGAAGAAGCTGATCTCGGCCAGGGCCGGAGTGGCGCAGAGTACGCAGGTTATCAGGGCCAGCATAACGCTCTGCAGGATACGGCTGTGATTCATTGGCTCTCTCCTTTGGTTGAAAAAGGGCGCTAATTAAATACGCCCTTCATTACAATTTTTGGCAAGGTAGCAGGGAGAGGGGGGATAGTCAAGAATAATAAAACACCATTCTAAGGTGCTAAACAGTGATTTGTTCTGGTCAAACTATTGAAGCTGCGGTAACGAAAAAATCCGGCCGAAAGGCCGGGCTTGCGCGGGTGAAATCTGACTCCCTGAAATTAAAGGATGCAGGAGGTAAGGGGGAAGGGAAAAATTCAGGTAATTTGTTGGGTTTCAGGTGCTAGAGTTGCTGGCGACTAGCCCCAATGTCTTGCTCCACTCTCGGATATCCCTTTCGATCTCTGCCCGGTTAACTTCGAGTCGTTTCTCCATCGCTTGACTCAGTTTTTCACCGAAAGGGATCTCTTCTGCGATCTTGATGCCATAAATATGTACTTTGGGCATCGGTTTTCCCAGTTGTCGCCCGAGTTCGATCATGTCGTAAAAGTTCATGCCGTGAGAGGAGAAGAGGTGCAGGGTGCCGCTCTCTGCTGTGAGCCTGTGCAGGGTGCCGGGTTGGCCACCGAGGCTGGTAACGGCGTCGATGACGAACAGTTGTCGGTATCCGGTGATCTGGTCGAGCAGATCAAGGCTGACCATGGCGGCGGTCGCCACGTCGATGCAGGGCAGCCGACCTTCCAGTAGGCGAGCGAGCGTGATCCCGATGCCGTCGTCGGAGAGGATCGGGTTGCCGAGACCGAGGATGAGGGCGGAGGAGGTCATGGCTGCTCCAAGGTCCGCAGCAGTTTGCCTTGGTGGTCACGCAGATAAACGCGCAAAGGCATTTTGCCGGGAAGGGCGTGGGTGGCGCAGGAGAGGCAGGGATCATAGGC
>JBFHFM010000015.1:0-22819 GCA_041583595.1 Trichloromonas sp.
CTGCTCGGAGTAGACAGCGGCGGCGGCTTTCTGCACCGGGTAGGAGGCGCCGTTGAACTTGGTGGTGGTGCGGCGGTTCCAGAGCTTGTTGAAGGAGTACTTCTCCCCCTTCTCCGTGGTCCCCATCACCTCTTCCGGCACCACGACGAGGCCGCAGCGCACGCCGGTGAAGCCGGCGGTCTTGGAGAAGGAGCGGAATTCGATGGCGCACTTCTTCGCCCCTTCGATCTCGTAGATCGAGTGGGGGATCTCCGGGTTGGTGATGAACGCCTCGTAGGCGGCGTCGAAGAAGATGACCGAGCCGTTGGCGTTGGCGTAGTCGACCCATTTCTTCAGCTCGGCCTTGGTGGCGACGGTGCCGGTGGGGTTGTTGGGGAAGCAGAGGTAGATGATGTCGACCTTCTCCTTCGGCAGTTCGGGGATGAAGCCGTTCTCCTCAAGGCAGGGGAGGTAAACGATCCCCTTGTAGTAGCCCTTCTCGTCCGCCTCGCCGGTGCGGCCGATCATGACGTTGGTGTCGTTGTAGACCGGGTAGACCGGGTCGCCGATGGCGACCACGTTGTCGAGGGCGAAGATGTCGAGGATGTTGGCGCAGTCGCACTTGGAGCCGTCGGAGATGAACATCTCGGAGGTTTTCAGCTCGACGCCGAGGGGCTTGTAGCTCTTCTCGATAATTGTGTTGGAGAGCCAGTCGTACCCCTGCTCGGGGCCGTACCCGGCGAAGTGTTCGCTGGTACCGAGGTCATCGACGGCCTCATGGAACGCTTTGAGGACTGCGGGGGCGAGAGGCCGGGTGACGTCGCCGATCCCTAAGCGGATGACCTTGGCGTTCGGGTTTGCGGCGGAGAATTCACGGACGCGGCGCCCGATCTCGGGGAAGAGGTAGCCGGCTTTGAGTTTGAGGTAGTTGTCGTTGATACGTGCCATTGGGAAATAAACCTCCGGGAAGTCGTTATAAGAAAATCGGCCTCTCGTCCACGTATTATGTTCGCTGGAGAGCTAGGAAAACATAGTGGAAAAGCCAATGCTTAGTGTTGTCTATCGCGACCACTTGGGGGGATTGATCACAGCGAGTGTCGCGAGAAGATAATTAAGTTACTTGCTGGCTTTATTTTCTATCCACTCGCCGGCCTTCTGCAGGTCTTTGCCGACTCCTTTTGTGGTTTCGCAGGCGCCGAGGACAAGCACGGCCGCCAGCAATATAATCACCAGGCGTGTCATGGGTAAAGTCTTTCTATTTCAGACCGAGTACATCCTGCATGTCGTACATGCCAGGCGTTTTTCCGGCTAGCCAGCCGGCGGCGCGGACGGCGCCGCGGGCGAACATGTCGCGGCTCATGGCGCGGTGGGTGATCTCGATGCGCTCGCCCATGCCGATGAAGTAGACGGTGTGCTCGCCGACGATGTCGCCGCCGCGCACGGTCTGCATGCCGATCTCTTCATGGCTGCGTTCACCGCACATCCCCTCGCGGTGGAAGTTGGCGACCTTGTTGTAGTTGCGGCCCAAGGCGTCGGCCACCACTTCGCCCATGCGTACGGCGGTTCCGGAGGGGGAGTCTTTCTTTTTGTTGTGGTGCAGCTCGACGATCTCGACGTCGAAGCCGTCGCCGAGAATGTTGGCCGCTTCTTTAAGCAGCTTGAAGCAGGCGTTGACGCCGACGCTCATATTGGGGGCGAGCACCACGGGGATTTTTGTGGCGAACTCTTCGACTTTATTACGTTGTTGGGGAGTAAAGCCGGTGGAGCCGATGATGATCATTTTGCCCATGTCGGCACATACCGCCATGTTGGCAAGGGTGACCTCGGGAAAGGTGAAGTCGATCAGCACGTCGGAGTCTTTCAGGGCTTCGGCGAGGTCGCCGCAAATCCGCACGCCGCTTTCGCCGCAGCCGGCGATGAGACCGGCGTCCTGCCCGATCATATCGTGCCCGGCCCGCTCGCAGGCTCCGGCCAGTTTCATCCCTTCGGCTTCTTTAATGGCGGTGATAATGCGCCCGCCCATCCGTCCGGCAGCGCCGGTAACGGCTATTTTGATCATTTGGAACCCTTCTTTTCTTGGCGTAGGGGCGAACCTTGTGTTCGCCCAGATTGTGCTAGAACACCCTAAGGGCGAATACGAGGTTCGCCCCTACGAATTAAATCAGTCCGTATCCCTGCATCACGCTTTTGAGTTTTGCGAGGGTGGTCTGCTGCATGCTGACCAGTGGTAGGCGCACGTCGGCTGCGCACTTGCCCATCAGGCTGGCGGCAGTTTTGACAGGCACCGGGTTGGATTCGATGAACATGGCATTGTGGATCTCAAGCATGTTCAGGTGCATCTTGCGGGCGTCATCCCAGTGCCCCTGCTGGATGGCGGTGACCATCGCCTTGACTTCTTTCGGCATGATGTTCGCGGTAACCGAGATTACCCCTTTGGCACCGCAGGCCATCAGCGGCAAGGTGAGGAAATCGTCGCCCGATAGAACATCAATTTTGTCACCGGCGGCAGCGAGTATTTCGCCGGCCTGCGTGAGGTTGCCCGAAGCTTCTTTGATCGCCACAATGTTGGAAAATTCGGCCAGTCGGATGGTGGTTTTGGCCTCCATGTTCATGCCGGTGCGGCCGGGAACGTTGTAGAGCACCTGTGGCAGGGCGACCGTTTCGGCGATTTTCTTGTAATGCTGGTACAGACCTTCTTGCGACGGTTTGTTGTAGTAAGGGGATACCAGTAATACGCCGTCGGCGCCCATTTCTTTAGAGTGTTGCGAGAGGGCGATCGCTTCGGCGGTGCTGTTGGAGCCGGTGCCGGCGATAACCGGGACCCGCTTGGCGACTTGCTCGATGCAGACCTGGATGACGCGGTCGTGTTCCTGGTAGTCGAGGGTAGCCGATTCGCCGGTGGTCCCGCAGGGGACGATGACGTCGGTACCGTTCTCGATCTGGAATTCGATCAGTTGGCGGTATTTTTCTTCATCAACCCGGCCTTCGGAGGTGAAGGGGGTGATGATGGCGACCATCGAACCTTTAAACATGATTTTCCTCCAGAATTGAAAATGTAAAGATGTTGTAAATTCTGTAAATACGTTTGCGGGAAACCCAAGGGTTCCCCACTGTAGATTAAGTGTAAACGCTTAAAAAACGTATTGGTAGCATACCTTCAGGGCAATGTCAAAGTTCGTTTTATAAGCCTATTGACCGGCTTTGGGGGTAGCTTCCACCGGTTGTGTGGCGGAACTTTCGAGTTGGAGATTGTCGATGCGCAGGATGGCGCGCAGGGTATAGCTGTAACTGGTGCCGTTTAGCAGACCGAAATCTTCAAAAGATGTTTCGGTTAATATCGACGTGTTGATCGGTCTGGGTGGGAGCATTTCACCAGTATTTCTCCGATACAGGTTATAGCCGAGAAGTTCGCCGTTAGCGGGAGTGGTGAATGGTTGCCAGTTAAGGCGTACCAGGCGATCGTGTTCATTGGCCTGAAGCCCGGTGGGGGCTGCCATCGGCGCCAGAAATAGTCTGCGAATGACAGCAGGGGCGCCTTCGACGTTGCGCTGGGTGATGGCAATAACTTTGTACTGGTAGCCAAATCCTGGTTCCAGGTCGTTATCCCAGAAGGTCAATCGGTTGCCTCTGCGATCCGCGTTTTTCAGGAATTCAAGGTCGACCTCGCGTAGCAGGGTCGAAGTGTCGCGGCACTCCGGGCAGTCGTCAGCCGGGTCATAGCGCATTTTAAGCACGTTGAATTTTTGCAGGTCGGTAAGTGGCGATCCGTCCTGGTTGCTGGAGGGGATGTCCCAGGAGACGGCGATGAGGTTCCCCAGCTGCACGGCGGAGAGTTTTTCCGGGGCGGACGGAAGTGGTTGTTCGAGGGGCTTTACCGGGCCTACCTTGCCGCAGCCGCCGAGCGCAAACAGTAAGCATGCGAGCAGAGGAAAGATGCGGGGTATGGTTACGATTGGATTCATGGTTGTCGGCCTTCAGTTGAGGTGCTGTGCATTCTGTATGTGAAAGATCATTCAAGTCAAGGGGGCAATGCAAAAGCGCAGAGGACAGCGTATTAAACGATTTTTCTCTGCGCCTTTGCCTGACCTTGAGGTCTTTTGATCTAGGTTGCGAATGCTGATTCGAAAAAACGGATTCGGCTATCCCTTTCCTTCAGCCCTGGCCCGGGCGATTTCGCGTTCCACTGCCTGCCGGGCGGTACCACCGGTGGCGCGGCGGGCGTTAACCGAGGCCTCCAGGGTTACAAAGTCGTAGATATCCTCTTCAATCAGCTCGGAGAACTGTTTGAATTCTTCAAGCTTGAGTTCGGGGATATCTTTGCCGTTTTCTACGCAGTAGCGCACCGTTTTACCGACTACCTCATGGGCGTTGCGGAAAGGGAGCCCTTTGCGGACGCAGTAGTCGGCCACGTCGGTGGCGGTGGAAAAGCCGCGTGCAGCGGCCACACGCATGTTCTCGGCGCGCACCTTCATCAGGGCGATCATGTCGGCGAAGATTTTCAGCGATCCCTTGACTGTATCGATGGTGTCGAAGAGCGGCTCCTTGTCTTCCTGCATGTCCTTGTTGTAGGCCAGCGGCAGTGACTTCATCAGGGTGAGCAGGGAGATCAGATTGCCGTAAACCCGGCCGGTTTTGCCGCGCACCAGCTCGGGGACGTCGGGGTTTTTTTTCTGCGGCATGATCGAGCTGCCGGTGCAGAAGGCGTCGGTGAGTTCAATGAAGGCGAAGTCGGCGGAGGACCAGAGGACCAGCTCTTCGGAGAGGCGCGAGAGGTGCATCATCAGGATCGATGAAGCAGCGCAGAATTCCAGGGCGAAGTCGCGGTCGGATACAGAGTCGAGGCTGTTGCGGGTTACTCCGTCGAAGCCAAGCTGTTCGGCAACGAATTCCCGGTCGATGGGGAAGGTTGTGCCGGCCAGCGCTCCGGCGCCCAATGGCAGAACGTTCAGCCGCTTCAGCACGTCCGCCATGCGCCCCGCGTCACGTTTCATCATTTCGTAATAGGCCAGCATGTGATGGGAGAAGAGGACTGGTTGGGCGGTCTGCAGATGAGTGTAGCCCGGCATGATGACGCTGAGATTTGTTTCGGCCTGGGCCAAAAGTGAATTCTGCAGCTTGCCCAGATAGGCCAGGATCTCTTTCACTTCGTCCCGCAGGTAGAGGCGTATATCGAGGGCGACCTGGTCATTGCGCGAGCGAGCGGTGTGCAGTTTGCCGCCGACCGCTCCAATGCGCTCGATCAGACGGGCCTCGATGTTCATGTGGATGTCTTCGAGGGCGACAGAAAATTCGAAATTTCCCTTTTCTATGTCAGTGAGAATTGATTCGAGGCCAGCCAGGATCTGCTGGGCGTCGTCCTTACTGATGATCTCCTGTTTTGCGAGCATCTGAGCATGGGCAATGGAGCCTTGTATATCGTAGCGGTACATCCGCTTGTCAAAATCGATTGATGCGGTGAATTCTTGAACGAACTTGTCGGTCGGCTGGGTGAAGCGGCCGCCCCAGAGCTGGTTTTGTGACATGCGGATCTCCGTTCTTATCGGCTATTGGTCAAGGGGTGTAAAATCCAAAAATAGCAAAGTCGGCCTCTTGCCTGTTCGCTTCGATCTCTTGAATACGCAGGGTTTGCGGAGGAAATATGAAAATTTTTTTCCTGCGCTCGCTGCGTACGTGAGCGAATGCATTGCGCGGGCGAGGGACCGTTTTCTGCTTTTGCGTATAATTATTCTTACCTGTTCTCTTCGATCCGCTGCCACCGCCCCTGTTCGGGCTGGAAGATACCGTGAATTTTCAGTGGCACCCGGGTGGTTCGGGGATCGAGTTCGTGAAACAGAGGGAGATTGAAATAATAGAGCCGGGTGTCGGTACCGAAACGCAGCCGACACACCGGCAAGCCGTTGAAATCGTCGCTGATATATTCAGGGCTTTCTACCGGGCCGATTCTGTGGCTCTTATGGATGATAACCGAGGAGTGGCCGAAGGTAAAGCGATCGGCTTCGGGGAATCCGGTGGTTTCTCCAGCGGTGTTGCAGAAGACCGTAATCGTTTCGCGTACACCTGGAGTGTAGGCCAGATATTCGCCGTAAAAGCCGTTGACCACGTCGCTAAAGGCCTTATGCTCGGGCTTGGGATTGCACTCGAGCACTGCCAGCAGGTCGAGTCGCTGGCGAGTCTGAAAAAAGAGTTCGTTCGCTTTGTCGATGATAACGCTGATGTTCGACTGGTAGGTGTCCCGGTAGATGTAGTCGAGGCAAATCAGTGACATGAAGTTGAAACAGGCCGGCTGGCAGTGGAAGAGGGGAAAAATCTTTCCGCGATAGAGGTCGTGCAGAGAGTCGAGATGCTCCTCGCCGACAAAGGGATGGCTTTTGGCCTGGAGAAAGACCCGCAGCCGTCCGTCAGCTTCCTTGACTGCCGTAATGCTGATGTTAGTCGGGATTTCCTCAATGTCTCCGGCATCGAGATCCTCTTCCACCGAGTTTAGCGCTTCGGTGTTGTCGGCTTGAAACTGGAGCAGCAGATTGCGGTAGTCGGCCAGCCGGATGTGCTCGACGCCGAACATGACGATGGAGTTGGGTCGAAACTGTTCGTCGATGATCTGTAACGTTTCTTGCAGGTGGGCGGCCGGCATGGCTGCTTCAGGAAACATCAGGAAGTGGCATTTCTTCAGATTCCCCGCCCCCTCAGCAATCAGGCGCAGGATGGCGCGGATCTTCTCCCAGCTCTGTTGCGGGTTGACCAGGCGGCAGGCCCAGTCTTTCATTCCGAGTTCGCTGGGAATCTGGCAGATCATGCAGTGCAGATGATGGCCGTGCAGAAAGTCAATGTTAAGTGTTTTATCGACGATTTTGAACATGGCGGGATTTCAGCCGTTCTCGGGTGTGCAGATCTGGGGGAGCTGCATTTCGCCAGGGATTTCGTCAGCCATGACACGCGCTGAAGGGGCTTGATCGCCCCACCCCAGTTCGGGAAATATCTTGCTGAGGATGTGCCGGGTTCCGGGGGGCATGGAATAGCCGGAAAGCGAGTTTTTTGCGACCCAGATCGCCTCGGTACACTCATCGCCGTTGGGTTTAAGGTCAAAACTCAAAGGGCTGGCCCGGTAATAGAGGATGATGAAATGATCGTTTTGTTTGCCCACATTGACGTGCTCGAAGACATCAATCAGCGTCTCGGCGCGGACCTCGATGCCGACTTCCTCCATCACTTCTCGGTGCAGCGCTGCAAGGATCGGTTCGCCATGGTCGATCTTGCCACCCGGCATCACCCACTGGCTGCAGAAGGGCTCGATGCAGCGACGGGTCAGCAGGACTCTCTCCTTTTCGTCGATGACGCAGGCGACGACTGATGTTTTGATGGCTTGTTTGCGAAATTCCATTTCAGGTCCGTGAGGCGTAAGGGTGAGGCGTGAGGGGGAAAGGCCATTCGCCTCCCCCCTCACTCCTTACGCATTATTATTTCTTCGTCTGCCGTTGGATGGCGGCGATGCGCAGACGCAGGGCGTTGAGCTTGATGAAGCCTTCAGCATCGGCCTGGTTATAGACATCGTCCGTTTCGAAGGTGGCGAAATCAACGTTGAACAGGCTGTCGGTGGCTGAATCGCGACCGACGACCCGGCAATGCCCCTTGTAGAGTTTGACACGGGCCTTGCCGTTAACGGTCTGCTGGGTCTGGTCGATCATGGTCTGCAGGGCGATACGCTCCGGGGCGAACCAGAAGCCGTTATAAATCATGCTGGCGTACTGGGGGACCAGCGAATCACGCAGGTGCATGACTTCGCGGTCCATGGTGATCGACTCGACACCGCGGTGCGCCTCTTCGAGAATGGTGCCGCCAGGGGTCTCGTAAACGCCGCGGGATTTCATGCCGACGAAGCGGTTTTCCATCAGATCGACCCGGCCGATGCCGTGCTTGCCGCCGAGCACGTTGAGTTTGGCCAGCAGTTTGGCCGGCGACAGGCGCTCGCCGTTGACGGCCACAGCGTCCCCTTTTTCGAACTCGATTTCGACGTATTCCGGCTGATCCGGGGCGTCTTCCGGGCGAGTGGTGAGGGCGTACA
This sequence comes from Trichloromonas sp., assembly GCA_041583595.1. Taxonomy (GTDB): domain Bacteria; phylum Desulfobacterota; class Desulfuromonadia; order Desulfuromonadales; family Trichloromonadaceae; genus Trichloromonas. Next base: position 8,039 of record JBFHFM010000015.1, read on the forward strand.
TTTCTTCCGGGGCTTCAGCCCAGGGGTTTTCCAGAATGTCTCCTTCGAAGGAGATGTGCAGCAGGTTGCGGTCGGAGCTCCAGGGGAACTTTTTGCTGGTTGGGACCGGTATTCCATGCTTTTTGGCGTAGTTTTCAAGGGCCGTGCGGCTCTTCATGTCCCATTCGCGCCAGGGGGCGATAACTTTGATGGCCGGGTTAAAGTGGTAGTAGGCGATTTCGAAGCGGACCTGGTCGTTACCCTTGCCGGTGGCACCGTGGGAGACCGCATCGGCCCCTTCCTTGGCGGCGATTTCCATCTGCGCCTTGGCAATCAGCGGCCGGGCGATGGAGGTGCCGAGGAAATAGCGGCCTTCGTAGATGGCATTGGCGCGGAACATGGGGAAGACGAAGTCGCGAGCAAATTCTTCCTTGAGATCCAGGATGTGGCAGCTGCTGGCACCGGTCTGCTTGGCCTTGGCAGGAATATGATCGAGTTCTTCCCCCTGACCGAGGTCAGCGGAGTAGGCGATGACTTCGCAGTCATACTCTTCGGTCAGCCATTTGAGGATGATGGAGGTGTCCAGGCCCCCGGAATAGGCGAGGACGACTTTTTTGACGTTGCTTTTCTTGGACATGATGGTCTCCTTAGTTGTTTGAGAATCAGCGTGCCGGCAGTGACTGGCGGCTGAATTTATAGTTTTACCACGTAGGTATCGGCGATACGGTCGTGCAATCCCTGCTTTCGGTCATCGAAAGCTACCATCAGGTAGCCGATGCCGAGGATAAGGCCAGAGAGAAACTTGCCTGGTACTTCGCGCAGAAAGGCCCGGCCGTAACTGATCTCGGCCCCGCAGGTGCGGATTACCTTGATGCGCAGCACCATTTTGCCAGGGGTCTGGCCGCAGTAACCGATGAAAAAGACCCCATATGAGACGCTTAGCACAATGCCGAACAGGGTAATCAGCATGCTATAGGCCGCATTCTCCTGCGGATTCATTCCGCCCATCAGGTGACTGGCGGTAACGTTCAGGACAAGGGCACAAATGACCTGGAGCATACCGGCCAGCATCGAATCGAGCATCGAGGCGACCAAGCGGATCCAGAAGCCGGCCTTGGGCAGGTCGGCCGCCGCAACAGTCGAGGCCGGCATGGCCACAACCGCAGGTCTGGTTGCACTTTCCGCTGGCGAAGTTTGAGTCGGTTGTGACTCGGCCGTCGTCATGGAAACGCCCTGTGGCGCCCTTTCGGGCAGCGCAAAAGGTTCTTTGCAGCGGGGGCAGACAACCTTTTTGACTCTGTCCGGTATCCGGGTCGGGTCGATTTCTTTGGCAAACCCGCAATGGGGGCAGGTGATGTTTAACTTATCCATTCATTCAACTGTCATCTGAGAAATCCAGGAGGTTTGCTTCGCCTTGGTACGGCAAGCAGCGCCCGTCTGTTTAGGCCATCAAAGTGGCCATGATGGCCTTCTGCACGTGCAGGCGATTTTCCGCTTCGTCGAAAACCACCGAATGCGGCCCTTCGATCACCTCATCGGTGATTTCTTCGTCGCGGTGGGCGGGCAGGCAGTGCAGGACGATGCACGCAGGATCAGCGAGGGCGACAATGTCACGATTAATCTGGAAGCCCTTGAAGGCTACTTCACGCTCTTTCTGCTCGGCTTCCTGGCCCATGCTGGCCCAGACGTCGGTATTGAGTACCATGGCGCCGCGGGCGGCCTCCCTGGGATCGTTCGTATAACTTATGTTGGCGCCCAGTTTTTCAGCGCGGGCCATAACGGCGGCATCCGGCTCATACCCTTTGGGGGTGGCGATGCGCAGTTCAAAACCGAACACGGCAGCGGCGTTGATCCAGCTGTTGGTCATGTTGTTGCCGTCGCCGATCCAGCAGTAACTGAGATCGCGGTAGTTGCCTTTGTGCTCGATTACGGTAAACAGGTCGGCCATGACCTGACAGGGATGGTACAGGTCGGTGAGCCCGTTAATGACCGGGATATCGCTGCAGCGGGCAAGTTCTTCGACTCCCTGCTGGGAAAAGGTGCGGATCATGATGCCGTCAACGTAGCGAGACATGACCCGCCCGGTGTCCTTGATCGGTTCGCCACGCCCGAGTTGGGTCGTTCCCGAATGAAGGAACAGGGCGTGTCCCCCAAGTTGAAACATGCCGACCTCGAAGGAAACCCGGGTGCGGGTTGAACTCTTTTCAAAAATCATTCCCAGTGTCTTGCCCTTGAGGAGATGGTGCTCTTCCCCGCGTTTCTGCTTGTCCTTGAGTTCACGAGTCAGGTCGAAGATCTGTTCCAGTTCGTCGCGACTCCAGTCAGACAGGGCCAGAAAGTCCTTTTTCACTATATGTACTCCTGAAAAATTATACTAGATCAATGATCAATGGCTGCCCGAATGTTGCATCGGCAGGTGAATTTGTGAGTCGCCTCTACTCAACCTCGGCGAGAATGCCGTCGAGAATCGACATCGCTTCGTTTATTTCTGCTTCACTGACGATTAAGGGCGGTACGAAGCGCAGTACCTTGACTGCCGTGCAGTTAAGCAGCAAGCCGCGCTTCAGCGCTTTGTTGACAATGGCACCCCCCTCGATCGAAAGTTCCATGCCGAGAATCAGACCCCGGCCGCGTACCCCGACGATGAAGGGATAACGGCTTTGCAGTTCTTCAAGTTTTTTGCGCAGAATGGCGCCCATGGCCACGCAATTGTCGAGGATACCATCTTCGAGCAGTGCCTTCATGGCGGCGATACCCGCGGCGGCCATCAACGGGTTGCCGCCGAAGGTCGAACCGTGACTACCGGGGCCGAAACTTTCGCCGATTGTTTCACGCGTCACCATGGCGCCGATTGGTGGGCCGCCAGCGAGGGCTTTGGCCAGCGTCATAATGTCGGGCTCGATTCCTTCGCCCTGGTGGGCGAAGAGCGTCCCGGTACGCCCGCAGCCGACCTGAACTTCGTCAAAAATAAGCAGCAGGTTGTGGGCATCGCAGAGTTCGCGGACCTGGGCCAGGTAGCCGGCGGGGGGCTCGTTAACTCCGCCTTCGCCCTGGATCGGCTCAAGCAGGATGGCGCAGGTGCTGGGACGAATGGCACTGCGCAGGGCTTCGATGTCGCCAAAAGGGATATAGCTGAAGCCGGGAACCACCGGCTCAAAGCCGAGGCGCACCTTCTCCTGTCCGGTGGCGCTGATCCCCCCGAGGGTGCGGCCATGGAAGGAGCCGAGGGTGGTGATAATCTCGAAGCGATTGTCACCGTGCGTCTCCTTGCTGTATTTGCGTGCCAGCTTGATCGCTGCTTCGTTGGCCTCGGCTCCGGAGTTGCAGAAGAAGACGCGCTCGCCGAAGGAGTTGGCGCAAAGGATCTCGGCCAGTTCGATCTGTTGCGGAATGTGGTAGTAGTTGGAGCAGTGGATCAGCGTGGCAGCCTGCTGTTGCAGGGCCGCCACGACCTTCGGATGGCAGTGGCCAAGGCTGTTCACCGCGACCCCGGCGAGGAAGTCGAGGTAGGCCTTGCCGTCGGCGTCCCACAGCCGGCAGCCTTCGCCGCGTACCGGCACCAGGGGGTAGCGGCCGTAGGTTTTTGCTATATGTTTATCGCCTCTGGCGATCCAATCAGCGGATGTGTTCATCACCTATTTTTGCTTTCCTTGTTTTTGTCTGAAAGTAAGCCCGTCACGAGCCACGAGTCACGAGCCACGAGTCACAAGCCACGAGTCACAAGCCACGAGCCACGAGCCACGAGCCACGAGCCACGAGCCACGGTTTCTAGAATCTTCCGATCGCCGTGCCGATCCCCTTGTCGGTGAAGATCTCAAGTAGGCAAGCATGCTCCATGCGGCCGTCGATAATGTGGGTTTTGGCAACGCCCTCCTCGAAGGCATCGAGGCAGCAGTTGACCTTCGGGATCATGCCACCGGAGATGGTGCCGTCATTGATCAGGTCAGGGATTCGTTTCACGTCAATGGTAGAGATCAGGTGCCCCTGCTTGTCTTTAACCCCTTCGACGTCGGTGAGCAGGATCAATTTTTCGGCGCGCAGAGCGCCGGCCACTTTGCCGGCCACCAGGTCGGCATTGATGTTGTAGGTTTCGCCGTTCAAGCCAACACCGATGGGGGCGATGACCGGAATGAAATTGTTTTTTTCGAGCGCCTCGATGATCCCCGGGTCAACTTTTTCGACTTCTCCGACCAGGCCGATGTCGATGATCTCGGGGGTCAGTGTGTCGGGGTTGATTGCGGTCATCTCCATTTTTCGGGCGGTCAACAGACCACCATCCTTGCCGGTCAAGCCGACAGCCCGGCCGCCGTGGCGGTTGATGTTGGAGACGATTTCCTTGTTGACCTTACCCCCCAGCACCATTTCGACGACGTCCATGGTGGCACTGTCGGTAACCCGCATCCCCTGGACGAAATAGCTCTGGATGTTCATTGCCTTGAGCACTTGCCCGATCTGCGGTCCGCCGCCGTGCACCACCACCGGGTTGAGTCCGATGTATTTCATCAGGATGATGTCCTGGGCGAAGGATTCTTTGAGGCGTTCTTCGACCATGGCGTTGCCGCCGTATTTGATGACGATGGTTTTGTTGGCGAACCGCTTGATATAGGGGAGCGCTTCGGTCAGGACCTTGGCTTTATTGATGATGTCTTGCATGGTGTTTTCCTTGCAGGGGCGAATCTTGTATTCGCCCGGGGTGATCACAAGGATCGCCCCTACAGGTTATAGAATATACCGGGACAGATCCTCATCCTTGACGATTTCAGCCAGACGTTGGTTCACGTAGGGGGCGTCGATGGTGATGGTTTTGTCCTGGAGTTCCGGAGCATCGAAGGAGAGATCTTCGAGCAGTTTCTCCATAATGGTATGCAGCCGGCGGGCGCCGATATTTTCGGTGCGTTCGTTGACCACCGCGGCGGTGCGGGCAATTTCGTGGATGCCGTCATCGGTGAAGTTGAGCTCGATCCCTTCAGTATGCATCAATGCGGCATACTGGCAGGTCAGAGCGTTCTTCGGTTCGCTGAGGATGCGTACGAACTCTTCTTCGCCGAGGCTTTCCAGCTCGACCCGGATCGGGAAGCGCCCTTGCAACTCTGGGATCAGGTCCGATGGCTTGGCGACGTGGAAGGCGCCGGCGGCAATGAACAGCACGTGATCCGTCTTGACTGGACCGTACTTGGTGTTGACCGTGCTCCCTTCGACGATGGGGAGAATGTCGCGCTGTACTCCCTCGCGGGAAACCTCGGGGCCCTGTCCCCCCTGGCGGCTGGCAATCTTGTCAATCTCGTCGATGAAGATGATGCCACTTTGCTCGGTGCGTTCTTTGGCCAGGGTGTGGACTTTGTCCATGTCGACCAGTTTTTCGGCCTCTTCGCTGATTAGCAGTTCTTTGGCCTCGGTGATTTTCATGCGACGGCGCTTGGTCTTTTTGGGGAACAGATTGCCGAACATCTCCTTGATGTTGATTCCCATTTCTTCAGAGCCCTGAGGGGTGAGAACCTCCATCATCGGCATCTTGGCTTCCTGGGTTTCAATCTCGACGAAGCGGTCGTTGAGTTCTCCCATGCGCAGCAATTTGCGCATTTTGTCGCGGGTCGAGCTGCTATCCGCGCCGTCGACCGCGTGCTTTTCGCCGGGCAGCAACAGGTCGAGCAGTCGCTCTTCGGCATGATCTTCGGCCTTGAGTCGCACTGCCAGCGCCTCTTCCTGCTTGACCATGATGATCGCCAGTTCGATCAGGTCGCGCACCATGCTTTCGACATCGCGACCGACATAGCCGACCTCGGTGAATTTGCTGGCTTCGACTTTGACGAATGGAGCCTGGGCCAGTTTGGCCAGCCGGCGGGCGATTTCAGTTTTGCCGACCCCGGTGGGACCAATCATGATGATGTTTTTCGGCGCGATTTCGTCGCGTAACTCGGGGGGGACCTGCTGGCGTCGCCAGCGGTTGCGCAAGGCGACGGCGACGGCCCGTTTGGCCCCTTTCTGTCCGACGATATAGCGGTCTAGTTCGGATACGATTTCCCGTGGGGTAAAGTTATTCATGGCAGGACCTCCACGAGGATGTTCTCGTTGGTATAGATGCAGATGCCGGCGGCGATGTGCATGGCTTTTTCGGCAATTTCGCGGGCCGACAGCTCTGAATTGTTCAGCAGGGCGCGGGCTGCGGCCAGGGCAAAGGGCCCCCCGGAGCCGATGGCGGTGACGCCGTCATCCGGCTCGATGACATCCCCGGAGCCGGAAAGGACCAGAGTGGTCTCGGCATTGGCCACGATCAGCAGGGCCTCCAGTTTGCGCAGCATGCGGTCGGTGCGCCAGTCTTTAGCTAGAGCGACTGCGGCTCGGGGGAGGTTGCCGCGGTATTCCTGGAGTTTGGCGTCAAATTTTTCGAACAGGGTGAAGGCATCGGCGGTGCTGCCGGCGAAACCGGCCACGACCTGGTTGTCGTACATCCGCCGTAACTTACGGGCGCCGTGCTTCATTACCGTGTTGCCGAGGGTGACCTGGCCGTCGCCAGCCAAGGCGACCTCGTTGTCTCTGCGAACGCAGACAATTGTTGTGCCACGAAACATGCTATTTCTCCTAACCACCTCGGCAGTCGGTTTTTCGGGAAAAGAAAAATGCGACTAATATATCACAGGCGTTTGAACATGAAAAAGAAAAATGCCGTCTCCCGGGCCTTAGCCCGGAAGTGACGGCATTTTTTACGACGGGTCGGTTTTTACTCAGAAAGAAGGGAGCTCGATGGTGGCGATAGTTCCCTCATTTGGAGTGCTTTCGAGCAGGAGTCGGCCGCCGTGGCTCTGGATAAATTGGCGTGCGTAAAAGAGCCCGAGGCCAAATCCGCGGACCTGGCCGGTGTGGTCCGGGTCCACCTGATAGAACTTTTCAAAGACCTTTGGCAATTCATCCGGGGGGATTCCCTTTCCGGTATCTTTAACGACCAGGCGCACAGCCTTATCCGTTACTTCACCGACCAGAGTGATAACACCGTCTTTATGGGTGAACTTGATGGCATTCTCAAGAACCGCTCGCAGTGCGAAGCTGATTCGTTTGCGGTCGAGACGCAGTTCGGGAAATTCATCGTTGAGCACGGAGTTCAAAACGACCCCTTTGTTGAGAGCCGAGTATTTCAGGTCACCGGTCACGCTCTGGGCGATGTCTCGCAGGTTACAGGGGGCCAGTTCTGGCGGTCCTTCGCGCAAAATGACTTCGCTATAAAGGAGCAGGTCCTTGATCAGGTAGCCTAAATATTTGGATTCATCCAGAATCATTGCCAGGGTCTGCTGGTAGGTAGGGTCATCGGGATCGCCAAAGCCCCTGGACAGGTTCTGGATGAAGAGGGAAATGGCGGTGATCGGGGTTTTCAGTTTGTGGGAGACCAGGCCCAGAAATTCTGATTTAAGCTTGTCGAGACGCTTGAGGTGGAGTAACTCTTCTTTGAGGTTCTTTTTTTCCAGTACCTTGTCGATGGTGGTTTTCAGCTGCAGCAAATTGATCGGCTTTGAGATGAAGTCATCGGCGTCGGCTTTGAGTGCTCGAAGGATGACATCCTTGTCGGCATAGCCGGTCATGATGACGACGACCTGGTTCGGGGTCTTGTCTTTGACCGTTTTGAGGAGTTCGAGCCCATTAACACGGGGCATCATGACGTCGGCCAGCACCACGTCAACGCGTTCGTGGTCGAGGATGCTGAGCGCCTGCTCGCCGTCTTCAGCCTGGAGGATGCGGTAGCCCTTGAGAGCTCTGGCGCATAGATCTCGGATGACCGGCTCGTCGTCGACAATCAGGATGGTTCGTCCTTCCAGCAGTTGCTGTAATTGTGATTGGTTCTCCATCTTGAGTTTCACTGTCATCCCCCGTAGGTTATTGCAATAAGATTAAATCTTGCACACTATATCAAAGTATCAACATCAAGGCGCCGCGACGCAATGAAAATCGTAAATAAATTTATTAGTGCTGAAATTTCATTGCGGCACTGATTTAATTTGTCAGGGCTCGATTGTTGCGGTCCCGTGGTTTTACCCTCACCCTTAAGGTCCCTGCAAAGCGCCCAGAATTACATCCTTGGCGCTGCCAAGGGCCGCGGAAAGATGTTGTGGTTGGCTGCCGCCCGCCTGGGCCAAGTCGGGGCGACCGCCCCCTTTGCCTCCGACCTGCTGGGCGAGTACGCCGATGATTTTTCCGGCGTGCAACCGCTCGGTGAGGTCTTTGGTGACGGCTACCAGCAGGCTGGCCTTGCCGTCGGACTGGCAACCGAGTACCACTACCCCCGATTGTAGCCGGTCGCGTAGTTGATCGGCCATTTCCCTCAGTCCCTTGGCATCGCTGCCGTTAATTTCGACCGCCAGTAGTTTGACCCCGGCGGCCTCCTGGACCTGGCTGAGCAGCTCCCCAGCCTGTCCGGCATTCAACCGGCCCTGCAGCATTTCGATTTCCCGTTCCAATTCCTTCTGCCGTTCCAGAAGCTTTTGTAGCCGGGGTTGCAGCTGGGGACGATCGATTTTGAGCAGGCCGGCCATCTGGTCCATGGTTTTTTCTTCCCCCTGGACGATGGCTAGAGCGCGTGCTCCGGTGGCGGCTTCGATGCGGCGGACGCCGGCGGCGATGCCGGTTTCCTGCAGTATTTTGAAAAGACCGATGTCGCCTGAAGCTTTGGCGTGGGTGCCCCCGCATAGTTCCATGCTGAACTCACCGACCCGTACGACCCGGACCCGGTCTCCGTATTTTTCGCCAAACAGCGCGGTGGCTCCGGCGGCGATGGCCTCTTCGTTGCCCATTTCCGCGGTGTCGACCGCCTGGTTTTCGCGGATACGGCGATTGACTTCGATTTCGACCCGGCTGATTTCATCGGCGGTCATGGCCGAGAAATGAGTGAAGTCAAAGCGCAGTCGATCGGGGGTGACCAGCGAGCCGGCCTGTTTGACGTGGTCGCCGAGCACATCGATCAGCGCTGCCTGCAGGATGTGGGTCGCCGTGTGGTTGAGGGCGGTGGCCTGACGGGCTGTCTCGTCGACTTGCAGCTCGGCGGTATCCCCTTTGCGCAGGGTGCCTTCGCTGATCTTGACCAGATGCACCGGCAGTTCCGGTAGCGGCTTGCGGGTTTCGATAACCTCGAGCCTGGCGCCTTCGGTGAGGATGCGGCCGCGATCACCGGACTGGCCGCCGGACTCGCCGTAAAAGGGGGTTTGGCTGGTGATGACTTCCACCTGCTCGCCGGCTTCGGCTGTATCGATCGGTTGGCCATCCTTGAGGATGGCGGTGATGGTGGCGTGACCGGTGGTGGAATGGTAGCCGGTGAATTCGCACTGCAGGCCGGCTTCCAAAAGCTTACGGTAAACTGCGGCGACGGCTTCTTCGCCGGAGCCCTTCCAGTTTTCCCTGGCTTTTTTGCGTTGCTGCTCCATGCAGGATTCGAAGCCGGCGTCATCGAGGGTGTAGCCGTCTTTTTCGACGATGTCGGCGGTCAGGTCGACCGGGAAGCCGAAGGTATCGTAGAGGCGAAAGACCACCTCACCAGGAATGACCGTCTGCTGTTTCGCCTTTAATTGGGCAATTTCGTCGGAAAGGATGCGCAGGCCGTTATCGAGGGTCTGAATGAAGCGCTCTTCTTCATTGCGAACCACTTTGGCGACGAAATCTTTGCGTTTGGCTTCTTCAGGGTAAGCGTCAGCCATCGATTCGAGAACGAAGACGGCGCTCTGGAACAACATCGGCTCTTCGCGGCCGAGCATCTTGGCGTGGCGCATGGCTCGGCGCATAATCCGGCGCAGCACGTAACCTCGTCCTTCGTTGGAAGGCAGGACGCCGTCGGCAATCAGGTAGGCGGTAGCACGACTGTGGTCGGCGATGACCCGCATCGATACGTCGTGTTCGGTGTTGTCGCCGTAACGCTTTCCGGATAGTTTCTCGATGTAGGCGATGATGCTACGAATCAGGTCCGTATCATAGTTCGACTTGACCCCCTGCATGACTGTGCAGATGCGCTCCAGACCCATACCGGTATCCACCGAGGGTTTGGGTAACGGAGTCAGGGTGCCATCAGCGCTGCGGTTGTACTGCATAAAGACGTTGTTCCAGATCTCCATGTAGCGGTCACAGTCGCAGCCGACCGCGCAGTCGGGCTGGCCGCAGCCAACCTCGGGGCCGTTGTCCCAGAAAATTTCGGTGCAGGGTCCGCAGGGGCCGGTGTCGCCCATTGACCAGAAATTATCCTTTTCGCCGAACCGGTAAATTCGTTCGAGGGGAACACCTTCCTGTTTATTCCAGATGTCCGCTGCTTCATCGTCGTCGGTGAAGACCGTGACGTAGAGGTGCTTTTTGTCCAGTTTGAGGTCTTCGGTGAGGAATTCCCAGGCGAAAGCGATCGCTTCTTTTTTGAAATAGTCGCCGAAGGAGAAGTTTCCGAGCATTTCGAAAAAGGTGTGATGGCGAGCCGTACGACCGACGTTTTCCAGGTCATTATGCTTGCCTCCGGCGCGCACGCATTTTTGCGATGAGGTGGCACGCACGTAGTCACGTTTTTCATTGCCCAGAAAGCAGTCCTTGAACTGGTTCATCCCGGCATTGGTAAAGAGCAGGGTCGGGTCGTTGTGGGGGACCAGGGGGGAGGATGCGACGACGCTGTGGCCGCGTTGGGCGAAATAATTCAGAAAGCGGTTGCGGAGTTCTTTGCCGGAAATCATGGTTTGCCTGGTTACCTCTCTTCTTTTAATATTGTCAGAACCCGGGATAGTGAGAACCCGCGGCGCAGGAAATACTGAATGACCCTTCGGCGTTGCCGGTCATCGGCTTCGGCGTAACAGAAGCTGGCAAAGCGCTTCTGCAGCGCGTCGGTCAGAAGTTGATCCTGATCGATTTCGCTACTCGCTTCTTCGCTTGCGGCTCTGGCGGTCTGCTCGTCGAGGCCTTGCTGTTTGAGCTCGGCCAGCAGGCGGCTGCCTACCGCACGACCGCTGGCCATTAAACTTTTGGCCCGTTGCCGGGCAAAGCGGGTGTCGTCGAGATAGCCGAGCTCCCGGCAGCGTTGCAGGGCAGCCGCGATGGATGTTTCGTCATATCCTTTGCGGCGCAGTCGGCCGGCCAGGTCCTGTTCGCTTCGATCTCGCAGGGCGAGAAGCCGCAGAGCGGCGGCCAGTGGGTTATCGGCGGTCAATCTGGATGTCTTCGTCTTCGTCCTTATCGGGGGCTCCGTTTTTACCGAAGTCGTCCCAGCTTAAGTCCGAGGAGGATGAAATGCCCGAGAACTTGAGCTTGAAATCGTCGGGGTTGGAGCATTGACGCAGCGCCTCGTCGAAGGTGATGAGGTCGTTTTTGAGCAGTCCCATCAGCGACTGGTCGAAGGTCTGCATGCCATAGGAGACGTATCCCTGCTGGATGGCATCCCGCAGCATCTTGGTTTTTTCTTTGTCGTCGATCATTTCGCGGGTGCGAGCAGTCGATACCATGACTTCGATGGCCGGCACCCGGCCCTTGCCATCGGCGCGGGGAACCAGCCGTTGCGAAACGATCCCCTTGATAACTCCGGCGAGCTGCAGTCGCACCTGTCGCTGCTGAAAGGGGGGGAAGACCGAGATGATGCGATTGATGGTTTCGGTAGCGTCGATAGTGTGCAGGGTCGACAAAACCAGATGACCGGTCTCGGCCGCCGTCAGGGCGGTTTCGATGGTTTCGTAATCACGCATCTCGCCGACCAGTATGACGTCAGGGTCCTGGCGCAGGGCACTTTTCAGGGCGATGCCGAATCCCTCGGTATCGAAGCCGACCTCACGCTGGTTGATGATACAGTTTTTATCTTTGTGCAGATATTCGATGGGGTCTTCGATGGTGACAACATGGGCGGTGCTGTGATTGTTAATGTAATCGATCATCGCCGCCAGAGTGGTCGACTTGCCAGAACCGGTGGCGCCGGTGACCAGGACCAGGCCGCGTTGTTCAGAGCAGATCTTTTTCAGTACCGGCGGCAGGGTTAGATCGTCCAAGCTTTTGATTTCAAAAGGGATGAAGCGCAGAACCATGGAGATCGAGCCGCGTTGGGAAAAGACGTTGACGCGGAAGCGCCCGAGCCCAGGGACGCCGTAGGCCAGGTCGACCTCATGCACCTCGTCGAATTTATGCCGCTGGCGGTCGTTCATGATGGAAAAGGCCATGTTCCGAAGTTCTTCGGGGGCCAGTCGGGCGGCCTTGGGATGCGGACGCAAACTGCCGTCGATGCGGTAGGTCGGCGGCAGCCCGGCTTTGAGGTGGATATCCGAGGCGCGGGCCTTGAGGGCGACGCCGAGAATTTCGTTCAACTCCATGCCCTATACTCCTTCGGTGACCGTTTCGCCCGTCTGCAGTCCATAATGAGAAAGGATCTTCTGCTCGATTTCGCTGGCCATGTCGGGGTGGGCACGGAGGAAGGTTTTGGCGTTTTCCCGACCCTGCCCGATTCGTTCACTACCGTAAGAAAACCAGGCGCCACTCTTGTCGATGATATTGCTGTCGGAGCCGAGATCGACGATGTCGCCCTCCCGGGAAATGCCCTGGTTGTACATGATGTCGAATTCGGCCTCTTTGAAGGGGGCGGCCACTTTGTTTTTGACGACCTTGACCCGAGTGCGGTTGCCGATCACATCTTGTCCGTTTTTGAGCGAGGCGATGCGGCGGATGTCCAGGCGCACCGAGGCGTAAAACTTGAGGGCGTTGCCGCCGGTGGTCGTTTCCGGGTTGCCAAACATGACGCCGATCTTCATGCGGATCTGGTTGATGAAAATCACGCAGCAGTTGGTTTTGTTGATAGTGGAGGTCAGCTTGCGCAGGGCCTGGGACATCAGGCGGGCCTGCAGGCCCATGTGCGAATCGCCCATATCCCCTTCGATTTCAGCGCGGGGGACCAGGGCGGCTACCGAGTCGACCACCAGCACGTCGACGGCGCCGCTGCGAACCAGGGTTTCGGTGATTTCAAGGGCCTGCTCGCCGGTATCGGGTTGGGAGACCAGCAGGTCGTCGGTGTTAACCCCGAGTTTGCGGGCGTAGCCGATGTCGAGGGCGTGTTCGGCGTCAACGAAGGCCGCCATCCCTCCCTGTTTTTGGGCTTCGGCAATAATATGCAGGGCCAGGGTGGTCTTGCCCGAAGATTCGGGCCCGAAAATTTCGATGACTCGTCCTCGGGGGACCCCACCGACGCCCAGGGCGATGTCAAGGCTGAGCGCCCCGGTAGAGATGGCTTTGACGCCGGGCAGGGGGGAGTCTTTGCCGAGGCGCATGATGCTCCCCTTGCCGAACTGTTTTTCTATTTGACTAATGGCCAGGTCGATGGCCTTGTCACGGTTGGTGTCCGCCATGTAAATTCTCCCGAAAGGGTTGTGGTGCTCAACTTCCCGGTTGGCCGTGTTCAGGGACTGGCCCGTTGAAAAACGCGGTGCACAGCGGGATATGGATGGCCCCGGCTGGTTCGAGTCGACTCTGGTAGAGAATCACCCGGTTGGCCAGCAGCTGACCGCACTCAATTGCCTGGAACTGTTGTTGAACGGTCGGGGGGATGCAGATTCCCTGGCGCCGGCGTCCCAAGGTTAGGTGCGGAGTAAAGGGCCGGTCTTCGCGTGGAATGCCGATCTGGTCCAAATTCTCGTCAAAAATCCCATGGAGCCTATCCAGAGCCGGCCCCCCCTGAACTCCGAGCCAGAAGACCCGTGCCCGGGATGGGGCTGGAAAGGTTCCCAACCCCGAGATGCTGATGGGAAAAGGTGGAAACAAGCGCCCTACCGATAGCATGATTTGGCCTATTTTTTCAAGAGTTTCTTCTGAAACGGCGGCGAAAAACTTGAGGGTTAAATGCATGCTGTCGGGTTTGACCCAACGGATGTCGGGCAAGGTGCTGGTCAGGGTCTGCTGGATGCGTCCTGCTTTATGAGTGATCTCAGGGGGTAAGGGAATTGCAAGAAATGCTCGCAGGTGTGCCATCGTGATTCTCCCCGGCAGGCGGCAACGGCAGCAGCAGATGGAAGGCGCTCCCCCCTCCCGGATCACTGGGGCCCGGGCTTTCGACCCAGGCCATGCCACCGTGGGCTTCGATGACGCCCTTAACCAACGAGAGTCCGAGGCCGACCCCTTTGCCACCAAATTGGGTTCGTGATGTAAAGTGCTTGTCCGGGGAACCAATTTCGTAAAATTTGTCGAAAATTTGGACATGTTCCCTGGGATCAATGCCAATGCCACTGTCGCTGACAGTAAGTTGTAACATTTTTTCGGTTGGGGGTTGACTGAAAAACAGGGATGAAAAACGTTTCAGGGTGACTTCGTCGTTGCGAATAGTCTCGGGCTGTCGAATGTGCGCGGCAATTTCGATTGTGCCACCGGAGGGCGTAAATTTGATTGCATTTTCGAGCAGGCGGCGCAGGGCCTTGCCGAGCTGCTGGGGGTCCCCGAACAGCTCGTTGGCCGGCAGGTCGGCGACCCGGAAGGTCAGCGCCCGTTGGCGGAAAAGAGGTTGAAATTCTTGCCCTACCTCGTTGATAAGGGTTGGCAGATGGACCTTGCCGCGGGTCAAGGTGCAGCTGTTGGATTCTATCCGGGCGATGTCAAGTAAGTCTTCGACGATCTCGTGCAGTCGTTTTCCTCCCCGGTGGATAGCATCTAACATTCGGCTTTCATCATGGCTCAGGCGACCTTGAAAGGCGTTGTTGAGAAGTTCGGTGCCGGAGAGAATATAGGTAAGCGGGGTGCGCAGTTCATGGGATGCCAGGGTTAGGAAATGATTTTTCATCCGTTCCGTCTGTTCGAGAATCCGGTTGGTCTTTTCCATCTGCGTGAGGCTGGTGCTCA
>JBFHFM010000016.1:0-22102 GCA_041583595.1 Trichloromonas sp.
ATCAATCCCGGACTTTCCCGCCATCAAGGCAGACCAGTTTTTTTCGGTACCGGTGCCCAGGGCGGAAACAACGCCGACACCTGTCACGACGACTCTACGCATGGTTTTTCTCCTCCATTAAGCCAGCGAGAAACTGCTGCAAATACTTATTTATAACTATTGAATAAATAGATATTTTTTAAATTCGGGTCCGCTTTAAAAAAACAGCAGTATGGGAATACAAAATAAAGCCAAGCAAGGAGGAGGAAACAACATTCCCCCTCCTTGCTCGTACAAATCAGGCGTTTTCGCTGAGATAATCGATAGCGTCCTGTACAGTCTGAATCTTTTCGGCGTCTTCGTCGGAGATTTCGATATCGAACTCCTCCTCAAGGGCCATGACAAGCTCAACGGTGTCAAGGGAATCGGCACCGAGGTCGTCCATGAAAGACGCATCGTTGGTCACTTGGTCGGCGTCAACACCGAGCTGTTCTGCCACAATAAGTTTTACTTTTTCATCAATAGAAGCCATCTGCTTCACCTCCTTTTGTTGTTCGAACCGATCTCCGATCGGGCCGGTATTTGTTGTTACATGTACATCCCGCCGTTAACCCCCAAGACCTGTCCGGTAATGTAACCGGAGTTTTCCTGGGCGAGAAAGACGACGGCATTGGCAATATCATCAGCACTTCCCAGACGCTCAAGGGGAATCTGGGCCGCCAGTTCCTGGCGGGTTTTTTCTGGTAAGGCCTCGGTCATATCGGTAGCAATAAAACCGGGGGCAACGGCATTGACGGTGACATTCCGGCGCGCCAGTTCACGGGCATTGGAACGAGTCAACCCCATGAGACCAGCCTTACTGGCGCAGTAGTTAGCCTGCCCGGCATTTCCCATTTGGCCAACCACCGAGGCAATATTGATGATCCGTCCGTAACGCTGCTTGGACATAACCTTGGCGGCCGCTCGGGAACAGAGAAAAGCCCCTTTCAGGTTGACACTGAGAACGGCATCCCAATCATCGTCTTTCATCCGCAGCAAAAGAGCGTCGCGAGTGATGCCAGCATTATTAACCAGGATATCTACCCGGCCGAACGCTTCCACTCCGGCATTCACCATTTTTTCAGCATCTGCGGCAACAGTAACATTGCCCTGAACAGCAATCGCTTCACTTCCGTTGGCCTTAAGCTCAGCGACCATGGCCTCGGTAGCGGCGAGATCAATATCGACAGCGACAATCTTGGCGCCACTGGCAGCCAAGGCCAGGGATATGCTTTTACCAATCCCTCGGGAAGCCCCGGTTACAATGGCAACTCTATCTTTTGCCATAGCTTCTCCTTTCTTACCAATAAAAGTTCGAACCTGTCAACGCCCCCTGCTCCGGAGGTTTCGTGTTGAAGGCTTATTACAGCTTTTTCAGGCTGGCGACATCCTCAACATTCTGAATAGTCGCCCCTTTGGCGATACGCTTTATCAGGCCGGACAGCACCTTGCCGGGACCAACTTCGATGAACCTGTCGACACCCAGTTGGGACATTTTTTCGACCGACTCGGACCAGCGAACCGGAGAATAAACTTGCTGAACCAGGAGCTGCATGACCCGAGCCGAATCAGCATTAGGAAGAGCTTCAACATTGGTCACGACAGGGAACTGAAGCGGAGCAAAGGAGACTTCGGTCAGAATTCCACCCAAACGGTCACCCGCTGGCTTCATTAAGGAGCAATGAAAAGGAGCACTGACGGGTAGCGGCAGGGCACGCTTAGCACCGGCGGCTTTAGCCAATTCAATAGCGCGATCAACCGCAGTAGCATGCCCAGCGATAACGATCTGACCGGGGCTATTAAAGTTAGCCGGAGCGACCACCTCACCCTGAGCAGCTTCGGCACAGATCGCTTCTAATGCCTCATTTTCCAATCCCATCATCGCTGCCATGGAACCAACACCGACCGGGACCGCTTCCTGCATAAAGGCCCCACGCTGGCGCACAGTGCGAACGGCATCGGCAAAAGCCAGCGTTCCGGCGCAGACCAGAGCGGAAAATTCACCCAGTGAATGGCCGGCAGCATAGGCTGGCTGAAGACCGGTTTCCTGCTGAAGCACCCGCAGGGCGGCGATACTAACCGTAAGAATAGCGGGCTGTGTATTGGTGGTCAGTTTGAGATCTTCTTCGGGACCATTGAAACAGAGCGAGGCCAGATTGAAGCCGACAGCATCGTTAGCCTCCTCAAAAACCTCCCTGGCCACAGAGAAGTTATCAGAAAGGTCCTTACCCATACCAGCAAACTGTGCACCCTGACCGGGGAAAACAAAAGCAATCATTGATCTATCAATTCCTTGTTTTCAACATAGTGGTTACCAACGGATCAGCGCGGAAGCCCAGGTAAAACCGCCACCGAAGGCATCAAGCAGAACGATATCGCCAGCCTTGATCCGACCATTCCTGTTTGCTTCGTCGAGTGCGAGTGGTATCGAGGCTCCTGAGGTATTTCCGAAGCGATCTACATTGACGTAAACCTGCTCGTCACTCAAACCGACACGCTTGATTGTTGCCTCGATAATTCGCCGATTGGCCTGGTGTGGAACGAAAAGCGCCACCTCATCCACACCGATTCCATTGGCCTGGAGTGCCTCGGCAGCTACTTCGGCAAGCGAACGAACCGCAACTTTAAAAACCTCGTTTCCTTGCATCTTGAGAAACGGTAAGCCCGCCTTGATACCATCCTCCGAAGCCGGATGCCGATTGCCGAAACCAGGCTGATACAAAAGATCCCAGAAGCTGCCATCCGAATGAAGATGGGTTGACAACACCCCACTCTCCCCATCCTGTGCTTCAAGCACAACCGCCCCGGCTCCATCACCGAACAACACACACGTATTGCGGTCCGTCCAGTCTACGATGCGAGAAAGCACCTCGGCACCAATAACCAGTGCCCTCTTTACCCTGCCACACTCGATAGCTGAAACCGCTGACGAAAGAGCATAGACAAACCCGCTGCAAGCGGCCGAAATATCGTACGCATGAGCGCGTGTAGCACCGATTTTACTCTGTACCAGACAAGCCGTCGCAGGCCATGGGAAATCACCGGTAATCGAACCGACCACGATCATGTCAATGCTATCAGCCGAGATACCGGCCATTTCCAAAGCACGACGTGCGGCATGTGCGGCGAGATCAGAGGTAAATTCACCCTCAGCGGCAATATGACGTTCGCTGATTCCGGTACGGGTAAAAATCCATTCGTCCGATGTGTCCAGAAACTGCACCAGGTCATGATTTGTCAGAACCTTCTCGGGAACATACGAACCCGTTCCGACAACCCGCGCGTGCTTCAACCCCCAACTCCCTTGGCCGGCGCAACATCAGCGAGTTCGCCAACTCGCTCCACTGCCCGAAGAGATTCTTGTTCAGTGGCGCTTTTACGCAGTTGGGTAATCATGGCATCATTGATCGCTTTAGCGACCGACTCACGAGCCTGAAAGATGGCGTTCTGAATTGCTTTACTACTGGAACCGCCATGGCAAATCACGGCAGTCCCCTCAATACCGAGCAAGGGTGCGCCACCATATTCGGCATAGTCAAGCTTCTTCTTGAACGCCTTGAACGCCGGCCTTGCCAACAAATAACCGAGCTTGGCCAAGAAACGAGAACCTATCTCTTTTCTGAGCATAGCAGCGATAGCTTCAGCAAGTCCTTCAGAAAGCTTCAAGACGACATTGCCGACAAATCCATCGCAGACCACAACATCAACGGAACCATTGAAGACATCACGGCCCTCAACGTACCCGACATAGGACGAACGCCCCCCCTTTAACAGCCGATGGGCATCGCGTGTTAACTCATTTCCCTTACATTCTTCTTCGCCATTCGACAGAAGGCCAACTTTAGGAGATGTCTTGCCCAGAATATGTCGAGCATAGACTTCCCCCATAAGGGCAAACTGCGAAAGATGCAGGGGTTTGCAATCAACATTCCCCCCCACGTCAAGAACCAGCGTATTGTTTTTCAGGTTAGGCATGATAGTGGCAATGGCAGGGCGATCAATACCCTTGATCCGCCCCAACACAAACATCCCCGACGCCATAGTCGCACCGGAGTTCCCGGCACTGACCACAGCATGAGCCTCTTCATTTTTAACCAGATTAAATGCAACCCGGATCGAAGAGTCTTTTTTCTTGCGCACAGCGTCCGATGCCGAGTCGTGCATCCCGATAACTTCACTGGCTTGACGGACCTTGATATCAAGCCCATCAAGCGGATATTTCTGAAGTTCCGCTTCGATCCGGACAGAGTCGCCAACCAGAATTATCGGGATCTGCCACTGCCTAGCCGCAGCAACAGCACCTTCCACCTCGACGCCTGGAGCGTTGTCTCCCCCCATGGCATCGACCACAACAACAATGGGACGTTTCAACCCAAAGACCTCTTTATTCTTCGGTGCCGACGATAGCCTTGCCCTTATAAGTACCACAGGAATCACAGGCACGGTGCGCCTGCTTGGGTTCCTGACACTGAGGACACACCGACAAGCCGGGGGCTACGAGAAAATCATGGGCACGACGCATATCGCGTTTGGACTTGGATGTCTTTTTCTTAGGTACAGCCATGGTCAATACTCCTTACATACCGGGTAAGCCGGTTGTCATGTTTTTATCAGCACACCTCTGCTACCTGCAACAGTGGCTAATCAATTATCAATCTTGAAATTCTTCAGGGCAGAAAACTTAATATTATAATCCTGCGGCCCACAGGAACACTGTTCTTCATTGAGATCAGCGCCGCACTGGGCACAAAGCCCCCGGCAATTCCGCCCGCATAGAGGATAAACAGGAAGCGCAAGGATCACCTGTTCCTGAATTGCCTCACGAAGCTCGATCTCTTCACCATCAAACAGAATCAGCCCCATATCTTCAGCGGTGACCTCGATTCCCTCTTCCCCCCCGTCATCCTCTAACTCGGGAAGTTCTCGAGTATAAGTCAAATCGAAGGACGAATCGACTGACACAGCGGCAGGATTGAGACAGCGACTGCAAGCCATTTCAGCGCGAGTAGAAACCTGCCCGGATACCTCAACCATTCCGCTGACCAATACAGCACGCAGATGCACCGACAAGGGCTGAGAAAAAACCAGCTCACCCTCTTCTTGCATCTCCCTCAGAACGGGAAAATCTTCTATCTCTTCGATCAGGTCGAGGAACAGTCCCTCATCCCTGATGTCTGCGATACGTATCCGCAAAAAGCCCCCCGCTGCTTGAAAGGAGTTAGTATAAGGACTGCCCCCTTTTTGTCAAGGGAAAACAAGACCTTTATAGCTGCCGTTTTAAGGCCGCTTTTTGTAGCCCAATCCGACCCGTTTTGCAAGCGATTAATTACATCATGCAGAGAGGACTTCTTGAAAAATATCACGGACTGGAGTAGCTTTGTGGTTGAGCCTGCATAACTTTTAATTAATCTACGACATATGCAGCAAAAAAAGGGCCATGGAAAAAGAAAAATATCAATCCACAGGGCCTGGTCTTTTTTTCGGGGGACGAAAGCCTGCATCAGGCCGCCCGAGAGGTCTCCATATAACTTGGCCCCCACCTTGGGCGCAATTCTTTCGGCACCATCAATAAATCAATCCTCGGACAAAATGTTCAACCAGGAGATCGACCTGAAATTGGAACCACAAGCTGAAAAAGCCATCGCACACCTCATCGAAATCATGGCCACCCTGCGCGCACCAGGGGGCTGCCCCTGGGACGCCGAACAGACACCTGAAAGCCTTAAATCGTACATTATAGAAGAAGCGTACGAAGTTATTGACGCAATAGACTTAAACCAACCTGACGCCATACGAGACGAATTGGGAGACCTGCTGCTACAGATCGTTTTTCAGGCACGCATCTTTGAAGAAAGGGGAGAGTTTTCATTCGCCGATGTTGCGACCTCCATCGCCAACAAACTGGTTCGACGCCATCCCCACGTATTTGGCAGCGCCCCAACCGGAGACACACACATACTTGCCGCCCAATGGGAAGCCATCAAGGCCCAGGAGAATCTTGATCAGGGCAAGCCCCCCAAGAGCATGGCTGACATTCCCCGCCACCTCCCAGGCCTGCAGATGGCTCACAAACTATCCGAAAAAACCCGTTCTGCACAAAGTACGACCACAACGGAACACCTGCTCGGTCAAGTACGCAAGATGCTGGACTCCCTCGAAAATCAAGTCCTCCAAGAAAGCGCTAACTCACTGGAAAGCCCGTTTGGCGAATTACTCTTTACCCTAACCACCCTCGGACGCTCGCTGAATATCGATGCAGAACAGGCCTTACGAAAAACCAACGCTAAAGTTATTGCCGACCATGAAGACAAGTCCAAAGATGACCGCCCCTGGGATTAATACGACGCAGGAGCGACTGAAAGCAAAAAAACATCGAACTCTCAAGGGGCTTGGCCTCTTTTCCACAATCCCTGTGGAGAAACTGTGGAAAAACATGTGCACAAAGGAATAAACATAAGAGCTACAGAACCTTTCAACACCCTGCCTAAATTTTAAACACCTAAAATAAATGTGTAATTTCAGTATGTTATAAATAGGTTTGTTTTTCGGCTATTTTGAACAGCCCTTCAGCTCAACCAGGGCCAACTAAAATCAAATGAGTGAATCCAATGTTTATAAGACTATTAATTTTGTTCACTATCATTCCCGTGGTCGAACTGGTAATCCTGCTTAAAGTTGGAGCTTTAATCGGTGTAGGGCCAACCATTGCACTGATCCTTCTCACAGGCCTCGCCGGAGCTTATCTGGCACGGACCCAGGGCCTCGACCTGGCCTACCGCATTCAGTCTGAATTGAATCAAGGCCATGTGCCAACCGAAGAACTCCTCGACGGCGCCATGATCCTGGCCGGGGGGATACTCCTTCTCACTCCTGGTTTCTGCACCGACCTGATTGGTTTCAGCTTACTGGTACCCGCGCCCCGGTCAATTCTTAAAAACCTGGTCCGTGCCTGGATGAAGCATTATATTGACCAGGGGCGAATCACGTTCCGGCGCTACTGAAAATGTATTGAAAGAACCAGAAACCGATCGGATATCAAAAAGAAGAATAATAAGATAGGCTATTCGGACGATATCTGAATTTATCGGTCTCCAACATTGGAAACAGAAAATTCCAGAACACTGACAGGTGTAACAAAAAGACAGGGACATCCAGGGACCACCCCAGAAAAAAGAAATGGCCATAAAGACATTGTAAGTCCTTATCGCCATTATCTTTTAAGTGGTACCCGGGACGGGAATCGAACCCGTACAGCCCGAAGGCCGAGGGATTTTAAGTCCCTTGCGTCTACCAGTTCCGCCACCCGGGCAAAGCAGATGACATTTTTAGACGATTTTGCCCCGACGTGTCAATGGAAAAGCCCCTAAACATTAAAAAGCCTGACAATTGCAGGAGAACAGCATGCCGAACACCCTGAATTGCCCCAAGTGCGGAACGCCAGTCAAGACCTACAGAAACCCTTTCCCTACCGTTGACATCATCATTCGCCAGGGGAGCAGCATTGTTCTGATCGAACGCCGCAATGAACCAAGGGGCTGGGCCTTGCCTGGCGGTTTTGTCGATTACGGGGAAAGCCTTGAAACTGCAGCCGCCAGGGAAGCGCTAGAAGAAACCGGCCTGAGAGTTAAGAATCTGAAACAATTCGCCGCCTATTCAGATCCGCAACGGGACCCCCGTCAGCATACCATCTCATTTGTCTTCACCGCAGAGAGTGAGGGTATCCTTAAAGCGGGAGACGATGCAGCCCATGCCCAACTTTTTGCTCTCGACAACCTGCCATCGCCGCTCTGCTTCGACCACGCCAAAATACTGACCGACTACCTAGTGTCCCGTACGGTTAGTTCGCCGCACAAATTTTGATTGATTTTGGTCCCAGGCAAGGCACGGTGATGCAGAAGCCGAGAAACCATAACGAAGCCAGGGGCCAAAATCAATCAAAATTTGAAAGAATAAATTAGCCACACGGGACACTCATTAAATCCAAAAGCAGGTTAGCCCATCACGCGAAAAACGCCAACTCAGGCATCTCTTCGAGTAGACCGTGACGAACGCAGAGTTGGAAATAAATTTTCAGTCCTTCCAGATGGGCGAAGCCAAGCTCGTAAGACATGCAATTCCAATAATCGACTAAACCCGCCTCCCCCATCCAGCTGCACTCGGGGGTTTGAGCCGCCAACTGGGCCAGAGAGGTAAAAGCCATATCCCTGGAACAGTTGAGCTGTCGCTGCAGCGCCCTGACCATCTCACTTTTATCCAAGGCCGCCTCCCGGCGCAATATCCACAAGGCAAAAACAAAAGGCAGACCGGTATGCTGCAGCCAAAGCCCCCCCAGATCGTAAACAAAATTCGCCCGCCCCCGCTGTGCTTCCCGAAGGGCCCGGTCACCGATCAGCAAGGCGGTACCCCCTGATGCAACGACCTCTTCAACGGGACAGGTAGGCACCTGACATCGATATTTGCGCAGGCCGTAAAACTCCCGAAAAATCACCTGCAACAAGTTGATGGATGTTGCAGAATCCCCGGTCAGAGCAACATCGGCCCCCTCGAGATTTTCGATAGGACGATCCGAAAAGAGCAAAACGCTCTTGACTTCACCGCAAGAACTGATCGACAACTCCGGCAGCAGCAGGTAATCGCGCCAATTACGAGCATACTCAAAGGACGAAGAGGGACTGACGTCGATCTCCCCCTCGGACAGCAAACGGTTGAGCTCAGAGGGAACGCCCCTGACGATGCGCCCGGTAAACCCACACTGGGGCAAGTAATGAAAAAATGGGGCACAGTTGATATAAGCGATGTGACCAAGCGCAAGATTCATGGTTTTGACATGTCGAGCAGAGGCTCGTCCTCCTCAGGATCAGGAAACCCAACAAGAGTCACCCCTTCAGCTTCAAGCAACAGACCGCTGACCCGCAGATATTCAGTAACGGAACGATTATAATCGGCTAAGGAAGCGATCTGGTCCGTGCGAGCCCGGGCCAGGTCATCTTCTCCCTCAAGCACGTCACGGGTGGTGGCAAGTCCGACCTCCTTACGTTTAAGCAGAGTGCGGAGCTTTTCTTCAGACAGTTCACGTCCGCGACGAGCCACTTCAATTTTTTTAAGGTTCACATCCAGCAGGCGCACCGCTGCACGGATTTCATTACGAACTTCTTCAAGAAACTGCAACAGGCGAGCCTGCTGCCCCTTGATGCGAAGTTCGGTTTTATGCAATTCATTGCGGGCCTCGCGGTTGCCGATGGGATAGCTGAGGGACAGGCCGATGTTCCAGTCATTCAAATCATCACTGCCTATACTGTTAATATTATCGCTATAATCCTCCCCCAAGCCTTTGTACCCATAGCTGGCCGAAAGATCAACAGCGGGCAGTAACTGGTTACGGTTGACGGTCCTCTCAATATCCAACTTTTCGATTTCACGCCTCCGCTGTTGAAGGTCGGGCCGCTTACTCAGGGCAGCCTGAAACCCGGATTCTTCGTTGGCCTGGATTTCGGCGGCCAGCAGCTCGTCATCACCCACCTCGACCCCCTGGGGGAAGTTCAGCAGCACGGCCAGTTGATCCAGAGCATCCTGATAGGCACGCTGAGCATCGAGCAGTTCCCGCTCACGCTGGGTCACACCGACCTCAGCCTCGAGAATCTCAATCGGCGGCAGCACCCCGGCTTTGACCCTTGCCCGATTTTCCTCCAGAATTTTCTCAGCCAGAGCAACCGAAGTCTCACGGTATTTCAGATCATCGCGATAGCGCAGAATATCATAATAACTGTCACGCACCTGAGTCAGTAAAGCAAAGGCCTGGGCCCGTAATTCATGGACAGCGACATAACGATCCTGTACTGCGAAAAGAATTTGTTGTTCGGTGACGGTCTGGCCAAAGCCCTGCAACAGAGGTTGAACCAAACTGAGGCTGGCTTCGCTGCTATAGGCGGGATTAACAAACGGGGCAATACCGACGGCTGTCCGGGAACGGTCATTATCAAAACCGGCAACCAATTCGCCGCCGCTCGGCAGCAACTGGCTGAGCGAAAAATCGAAAATCCGAGTTTCGACCTCCTCGACACCAAAAGATGAGGTACTGGAATAAATCGAGGAATAATTATAGAGATCCCGGGTATTACCTTCTGACAAGCTGACCATCGCCTGGGGATCATAAATGCCATACCCCTTTCGCACCAGAGCTTCACTGGCTCGAGCGTCATAATCCGAAGCTTTCAGGTTCAGGTTACGCTCCAGGGCAAACCGTTCGGCCTGCCTTAAATTGAGCCGCTCAGCAGCCTCGGAACAAACCGGAACCAGTAGCGCCAGCATCAGCCCCAAGGCAATGTATCGCTTCATTGGATCCTCCTGTCTGAACATTGAAGAAGGGCTAATCTACACTTTGCCACAGGAAAAGACAAGACCTGGGGTTAGCTATTCGACAAACCCTGCGGCGGCAATCCCCCGCAGGTTCCAGGCGCAATTGCCATAACGGGCTCGCACCAGTTTCTCAGCGTTACACCATTCAGCGTCACACGGGGGTTGTTCAATCAGTTCGGCGGAAAGAACCCTGGCAAAACTGGCCATCAGACACTCCTCTACCCTATGAACGGTCACCGGAACATCGAGCCAGCGGTTGATCCACCCCACCTTCCGTGCCAATTCGCGGCCACCCTCAGTCTTGCTAAGACGACCACCTGTATCGAGAGCGGCAAAAAGCATTTCAGTATCGAGGTCAACGGGAAGAGAACCATGCTGAAGAAAAACCTCCCCCTGCCGTTTCTGGGAACTGCCGGCAATTTTACAGCCCCGACAGACCAGTTCATAACTGGATGGAGCGGTAAAGCAGGCGCTGTGCGAGGACTCGGAAGCGCGACGATGATTGCGCCCAGGAACGATCGACACATCAAGCCCTACCGTCTCAAGAGCAAGTTGTAACGTTTCGGAAATAAGACGGTAATTATCGAGCACCCGCCCTGAAAACCCCCTGTCACCCACCCTGGCAATAACCGAATAGGTCACTTCGCAATCATGCAGAACCGCCCGCCCCCCGGTCATTCGACGCACCACGTCGATTCCTGCAGACTTGCAATAGGGCAAGTTTACCACCCCTTCCCCCCGTTGAAAATAACCCAGGCTGACCGCCTTAGGATTCCAGCGATACAAACGAAAAACAGGAGGCGAGCCTCCTGCGGCAAC
This sequence comes from Trichloromonas sp., assembly GCA_041583595.1. GTDB lineage: Bacteria > Desulfobacterota > Desulfuromonadia > Desulfuromonadales > Trichloromonadaceae > Trichloromonas. Next base: position 11,194 of record JBFHFM010000016.1, read on the forward strand.
AGAATTAAGCAGGGCCTCATCGAGAGCCATATTCAGAGCGCCAGACATTGGACCGGTACGAACCAGGCGCCAAAGTTTTTTTGACATAAGGGCATGCTTTCGTCTAAAGCTCAGAAATTATTCGCACAACTCCTCACTCCTCACCCGCTTCTGCAGCACAAACATTAAAGGCCGGGGATGCCCCCGGCCTTCAAATGAATCGTCAAAATATACCGATCAGAGCACAAGTCGCTCGAGGAAACCGGTATCAAAGTTCCCCTCGATAAAGTCTTTGTTGTCCATAATCTTCTGATGAAAAGCGATGGTGGTCTTGATCCCCTCGATAATGTACTCGTCAAGGGCCCGAGCCATGCGCCTAATGGCCTCTTCACGAGTATCCGCATGGACGATTAACTTGGCAATCATCGAGTCGTAGTGGGGCAATACGGTGTACTGGTCATAAACCGCACTGTCGACCCGCACTCCAAGACCTCCTGGCGGATGGTAGCCGTCAATTTTACCCGGTGACGGGGTAAACTTGAAAGGGTGCTCGGCGTTAATCCGACATTCAATGGAATGACCATTAATCTTGACATCAGACTGCTTGAATCGTAACGGGATACCTGCAGCGCTACGGATCTGCTCTTTGATAATGTCAATGCCAGTGATCATCTCAGTGACCGGGTGCTCAACCTGTACCCGGGTATTCATTTCCATGAAATAGAAATTACCATTCTGATCGAGAAGAAACTCCATGGTCCCAACGCTGGTATAGCCAACAGCCTTAGCCGCATTGACCGCGCAGTCGCCCATCTTCTGGCGAAGTTCAGGCGTCAGTACTGGACAGGGCGCTTCCTCGATCAATTTCTGATGACGGCGCTGAATCGAACAATCACGTTCGCCGAGATGAATAACATTACCATGCTTATCGGCCATGATCTGAATCTCGACATGGCGGGGACGTTCGCAATATTTTTCAATATAAACATCAGGATTGCCGAACCCGGACTGGGCCTCCGAACGGGCAGCAGCAAAGGCATTCGGCAACGATGCAGGAGAATGCACGATCTTCATGCCGCGGCCGCCGCCACCAGCCGTCGCCTTGATGATCACAGGATAGCCGATTTCTGCGGCAACCCTCTTGGCCTCATCAGCGGAATGAACACCATCCTTCGTACCTGGAAGAATCGGCACGCCGGCTTTGGTAACGGTCTGTCGGGCGCTGATCTTGTCTCCCATCAAGCGCATATTTTCAGGGGTGGGACCAATAAAGGTCACCCCGCAGTTGGCGCAGATCTCAGCAAATTCAGCGTTTTCAGAAAGAAAACCGTAACCGGGATGAATGGCGTCGGCATCTGTCACTTCAGCGGCGCTGATGATCTGCTTCATGTTGAGATAACTTTTGGCGCTCGGAGCAGGACCGATGCAGATACTTTCATCGGCCAGCTTAACATGCAGCGCCTCGCTGTCGACATCCGAATGCACCGCCACGGTTTTGATGCCGAGTTCCTTGCAGGCACGGATTATCCGCAAGGCGATCTCGCCACGATTGGCGATGAGTATTTTATGAAACATGGATAGCTCCAGTATGTAGTAGTGAAGTCAGGTTATTGGTAAAGGCTTTTACCCCTCCCCCAGCCGCCATCACTATTCATCGATATTAGAGGCGCTCGACAATGAAAAGCGGATTGCCATATTCGACAGGTTGCGCATTCTCGTGACAGATTTCTACAATTTTACAGCGGAATTCAGCTTCAATTTCATTCATCAGTTTCATCGCTTCAACGATGCAGAGGATCTGGCCCTTCTCAACTACCGAACCAACTTCAACATACGACGGAGATTCCGGAGATGGCGCTCGGTAAAAAGTTCCGACGATGGGCGAAATGATGGTTTCTCCCTTGGAAATCGCCGGTGCCGCGACAGAAGGAGCCGCTGAAGGGGCCGCAGCCGGAGTAGCCGGCTGGGCAGCAGCTTGGGGAGCTGCCATCATCTGAGGCGCCAGGTACTGCTGGGGAGCTGAAACCTGAACAAATTCAGTTTCTTTACCACGCTTGATAAGGATCTTTTCATCGGCGTTTTCCATTTCAAATTCGGTGATGTCCGTTTCCGTCACCATTTTGATCAGCGTTTTGAGATCCTTGATATCCATTAGTATTTACCTCCTGATGTTATGTTTTCCACCCTGTCACCGCATTGTGTAAACCGGTTAAACCGGCAGGGTTCGAAATCCCTTGGGAATGCGGGTCAGCCGGCGACAACCGCCGGCGGTCACCAGTACCGTATCCTCAATGCGCACACCACCAACATCGGGGACATAAATACCGGGCTCAATTGTAAAAACCATTCCTTCCCGCGCCACTTCATCAGAGCGAGAAGAAACAGTCGGCGCTTCGTGTATTTCGAGACCAACACCATGACCTGTGCCATGTCCGAAGTAATCACCGAACCCACGATCAGTAATGAATTGCCGGGCGGCAGCATCAATATCTTTAAGCATCACGCCTGGGCGCACCCTGTCGATCGCTCGATCGTGGGCTTCGAGAACCACCTCGTGCATTTCCCGTAGCCGGGGAGACACCGTACCGACCGCCAAAGTAACAGTTTCATCGGAATGATAGCCGTTTAAACGACAGCCAAAATCGATCGTCACCAGTTCTCCTGCAGCAATAGTCTTTGACGAGGCGACCCCGTGAGGCAGCGCTCCGCGAATTCCCGATGCCACGATAAAATCAAAAGCTTTTTCTTCAGCACCTCGATGCTTTAGAGCGAACTCCAGTGCCAGGGCAATGTCACGCTCTCGTGCGCCTGGACGAATCTCGGAGAGGATATCCTCAAAACAAACGGCATTTAAAGCAGCCGCCTGCTCCAGGAGCTCAATTTCCTTTTCGTCTTTCAGATGGCGCAGCGATTTGACCTCATGGGACACCGGCACCCATTCATGCGCCCCACCCTTCTCTTTAAGCTCGCTAACCGTGGCATAGGCCAAGGAATCAGACTCAAAACCGACCCGAACAGCACCCTTTTCGGCTAGAAACTCGAGGATACCCTCGGTCTTGCCCCGGTACTCACGAACAGAATCCGCCACAACTTGCTGTCGGGCTTGAGTAGTATAACGGGAATCCGTCAAGAATCCCGCTTCTTGGCAGGTCACGACCAATGCGCCGTCAGTACCAGAAAACCCGCACAAATACCGAATATTCGGCAAATTAAAAAAGACAAACGCATCCAGTGCGCATGCCTTGATAAGATCTTTTGCTAGAAGAATTCGTTTATTTATCATAACAGGATTTTACGTACAATAATTATTCTTTTAATTTAACTGAAAATGCCTGAAGCGCCAAACCGTACCCCTCGGCCCCAAGACCGCAAATCTGGCCAAGAGCAACAGGAGAAATATAGGAGTGCTGACGGAAGGCTTCACGGGCGTGAATATTGGACAGGTGAACTTCGATAACCGGAATAGCGACTGCGGACAAGGCATCCCTAAGGGAAACGCTGGTATGGGTCAGACCACCGGGATTGATGATAATACCATGCACGCCATCCAGGTGCGCCCGATGAATTCGGTCAATCAGTTCACCCTCATGGTTGGACTGAAAAAATTCAAGGGTAAAGCCGAACTCACTGCCCCGTTTCACCAGATCACGATTAATGTCATCCAGGGTCTGAGCACCGTAAATCCCAGGTTCCCGGATTCCGAGCATATTCAGATTAGGACCATGAAGGACGAGTATGACTTTTAAAGACCGGGTCACGCCAGGGCTTCTTTCAGCTTACCCGCTTCACGCAAGAGCAGATATCGACCTTTACCAAAATTACCGTTGCCGTTCATCGTCAGTGCGACAAAATAGTCATCAGAGAGGATTCGTACGACCACGTAAAAACGCTCGGTGCGGATGGACACCTCTTCCATATCCCCGGTATGAAGGATTTCACCCGCCTTCTTGATTTCTTTAAGAATATTGGTGTATTCAACAGCAATCAATTGCAGGTCAACACCTTCACAGGGCTGAAAATACTGATCGATGGCAATCCCATCGTAACCCATGAGGACAGCGCCGAGCCCTCCCCCTGTTTCTTCAACGAGTGTCTGAAGAATATTATGAAACATGCGCTTCCCTCCTCCTGCTGACAGAATCCAGCCAACCAGCAAAAATATCGACGATGGAGCGAGAAACAGGCTCTGCCAGAGAATCCGGCTCGGGCATCTCAGCCTCTACATGAGTCGAAACCGGAGCCAGATCCGAGATCTCGGGCTCAGATCTGAGCCCCTCAAGCTCATCAATCTCATCGCCCTCCTCCGACCCATCTCTGGCCAGCATCTCCTTGAGAGCAATGAGCTTCTGCCGCAGTTGATCATTATGTGGGTCAGTGCGCAACAGGTCACGATAGACCTTAAGTGCCTTCACCAGAAACCCCTGCTTGATATATATTTCAGCAATGGTCGCCGTCGAAATAGGATCAGCAACTTTTTCTAAAGGTTGAACCGGGCCACTTGGAGCTGAAGCAGTTTCTAAAACAGTAGACTTCGCAGCCTCATGGGCCAGGAGCGCCAGCATTTTGACTACAACCGGGTCATCGGAGGCGATCTTACGTGCCTGCTCTAAATACTTTCGAGCTTCGTCTCGGTGACCTTTCTGAAGACATATTTTAGCCAGGGACTTAAGAGCCACAAGGTTTTTCCGATCGAGGATCAACGCTTTTTCATATTCTGCGAACGCTTCCTCTGTCAGACCCTGCTCGGCAAGAACCCGCCCATAAACGACGTATCCTGAGGGGAATGCCGGATTTTCCATAATGCCTTTTTGGGCAATATCAACGGCATCTTCAATCATCCCCAGTTGTCGATAAGCTTCACTAAGCGGCACAAAGATCGTAGAACGACGATCCTTATGAAGAAGTTCAGTGTATGCAGCGATCTTTCCGAGAAGGGAGCCCTGATCGGAATTGTCAGCCATTATCTCACCTGTATTCCGGGAAATTGAGAAAGTATATGAGAAAAAAGATCTTCCGGCGAGGAAATGTCATGTATGAAGCAGTCACCGATCCCTTGATTTAAAACAAAGCGCAGTCGACCATCCTTGACTTTCTTGTCCCGGCCCATCGCCGCAAGATAGTCATCGAGACAGTGTTCAGGCGGAATCACAGAGAGACCAAACGCTGTAATCAATGACCGGATAGCCACAACATCCTGTGCTGAAGAAAAACCAAGCTGTGCAGACAACTCAGCGGCAATCACCATACCGATCGCGATCGCTTCGCCATGACGAATGACCCCGTAACCTGCGAGAGTCTCTACAGCATGACCAAAAGTATGACCATAATTCAGAATAGCCCGCAGCGAGCTTTCTTTTTCATCAATTTCTACAACATTCGCCTTAATTTGGCAAGACCTCTTTACCGCCTGCACCAGGGTCTCAGGCGTCAAACTCAGAAGCTGGTCCTTTTGTTCCGTAAGCCAGCAGAAGAAATCGCGGTCTCTAATCACCCCGTATTTGATCACTTCAGCCATGCCAGCGGCAAATTCGCGACGAGGAAGCGTTCGCAAGGTGGCGACATCGATATGAACATGACAGGGCTGGTAAAATGCACCTATCATATTCTTCCCTAAAGGATGATTTACAGCGGTTTTCCCCCCCACAGAACTATCCACCTGAGAGAGAAGCGTCGTCGGAACCTGAGCAAAAGGCACGCCGCGCAAATAAGTGGCTGCGGCAAAACCGGTAATATCTCCGACAACCCCGCCCCCCAGGGCTAACATCCCGCAATAGCGATCGAATCCGCCGCGAATCAGCGCATCGTAGATTAGCTCAAGAGTTTGCAGAGTCTTGTATTGTTCACCATCGGGGATCTCGATAACCGATGTTTCAAACCCCGCAGCGGCCAGAGAAGCCAGCACCGGTTCACGATAAAAACCAGCGACCGTTGGATTGGTAACGACCGCAATCCGGCGAGGGAATTTAACTTCGGCCAGAGCATTGCCGAGCCGATCCATGATTCCTTCACCAATCCAGATCGGGTAACTTCTGTCGCCTAAGCCAACATCAAGCCGTTCCATCATATACAGTCTCTCCACCCAAACGTCCTCATGATCGTACTTAATCCTTACGCCCCACGCTAAACCGAGCGGACGTAGTCCTTATAACGCTCGAGACTGTCCTTGATCTCCTCCATCGAATCACCAGCGAATTTATCCAGCACCGCCTCGGCCAAAGTGATCGCTATCACCGCCTCAGCAACAACCGCAGCGGCAGGAACCGCGCAAACATCCGAACGCTCGACGGTCGCCTTAAAAGGTGCTTTACTGTGCATATCTACAGTCTCAAGCGGGTTGTACAGGGTAGGAATAGGCTTCATCGCCCCCCGAATGACAACCGCTTCACCGTTAGTCATTCCCCCTTCAAGGCCGCCAGCCCGATTGGTTTTACGAAAGAAAGAATCACCTTCGTAGCCGATTTCATCATGTACTTTTGAACCCGGCCTGCGCGACGCTTCAAATCCAGCCCCAACCTCAACGCCTTTAAACGCCTGTATGCTCATCAGAGCACCGGCAAGCCGACCGTCCAGCCGCCGGTCCCAATGAACGTAACTGCCAAGCCCGACGGGAACACCGAGCACAACAACCTCAACAACCCCTCCAAGCGAGTCTCCAGCTTGTTTGGCCTGGTCGATCGCCGCAATCATCCGGCGCTCTGCATCAGCATCAAATGTACGACAAGAAGATTGCTCACTCAACTCAAAGCGTTCGCGATAGCTGACGTCTTCTCCCTGCGAGACGATTCCGGCAAGTTCTGAAACATACCCCATAACCTCAATATCGAGATCGCGAAGAAATTTTATACACAACGCCCCCACAGCGACGCGGACCGCTGTCTCTCTGGCACTGGAACGTTCAAGAATATTTCGGGCATCGTCCTGATGATATTTGATCATACCGCTCAAGTCAGCATGACCTGGACGCGGATGCACAACAGCAATCCCCTCAATCCGATCCTCGGCATGAGGAGACATCTTTTTATCCCAGTTGGCCCAATCCCGATTGGTAACCGACAAGGTCACCGGCGAACCAAGGGTTTTGCCCCAGCGCACTCCTGAGAGGAACTGCACCTTATCCTTTTCAATGGCCATCCGCCCACCACGGCCATAGCCTAGTTGACGACGCGCCAGATGCCGATTGATATCGTCTTCAGACAGTTGGATATTCGAAGGGAGTCCTTCGACAATGGCCGTCAGAGCTGGCCCATGGGATTCCCCTGCGGTTAAGTATCTCAGCTTCATGTCATTTACCTGCTAGATAGAAACGATGACAAAAGGACAGGCCATTGGCCTGTCCTTATAGTTATTCACGGGTTAGAAAGGATCAGTCCACAATTCGTGGCGTAACAAATATGAGAAGTTCGGCCCGGCTTTTTGACACGCTGTGACTTTTAAAAAGATAGCCAAGATAAGGAATATCTTTAAGGTAGGGAATCCCGGAATCATCCGAAGCTTCAATTTCAACAAAAGCTCCGCCGATCACGGTCGTTTCGCCATTCATAACAAGCACCTTCGTCTCTGCTACACGGGTATCAATTGGAGGACTATCAGAAGAAATCGTGTAGTTAGGTGAATCGTTAGATGCCTTTATCTGCAATAATATAGAATTATCGGGATTAATTACAGGAGTAACCTCAAGTTCAAGGTACGCTTCCTTAAACTCAATATTAGTCCCGGTGTCACTGGTAGTCGTGTAGGGGATCTGAGTACCCTGAGAGATTTTTGCCTTTTCGCCATTGAGGGTCGTTACCCGGGGGCGCGAGACGACTTTGGCATCACCGGCAAGCTCTGAGGCGGCTAATTGAATATCCAGCACCGAACTATCGATTCCAGTTCGGCCAAAGGTCAATCCGGTACCCAGACCACCAACTCCGGAGTCACCAATCTCAGGTGATATAAGGAAACTGCCGCCACCAGCAATACCAAGACTGCTTAGACCACTGGTATCGGAATCCTGAGAAAACGACCAGGCAACGCCTAAGTCCAAGTCAAAACTGGACGAAGCTTCCACTATCCGCGCCTCGATCATCACCTGACGTTCCGGAGTATCAAGAATGGATACCAGCTTTTTAATAGCGACCAGGACACTGGGGATATCCGTTACGATGATCTGCTTATTGCGATCGTCCTTGGTAATCTTGCCACGTTCGGTCATCAACTCTTTACTGGGTGCTGCGACATTCTCAATGGCCGTGTAATTAACCGAAATCACCTCGGTCACAAGATCTTCCAACTTTTCCATATTGCGGGCGGCGGTGAATTTTGATTCATCCATAGCACGAATCTGTTCTTTCGGCAGAATCCGCACCACGTTCCCCTTTTTGAGCATGCCAAGATTTCTGGTTTCAAGAATCAGGTCCAGGGCCTGATCCCAGGGGACATCAACGAGCCTTAAGGTAACCGCACCCTTGACATCATCGGAAACGATAATGTTCAGGTCACTGACTTCGGCAATCAACTGGAAGATGTCACGAACATCGGCATCATCAAAAACAAGGCTGATTTTCTGTCCCGTATAGACAGTCTCAGGCTCTGTGATGCTGACGGGTTGCGGCGTCACAACAGATGGCTCAATCGGTGCCCCGACGCTGGAGGAGGCAGCCAGATTCCCAACAACCGAGGTGACTGCCGCAGCAGGTGTTGCGACCGGAACAGGAAACGACTCTTGATCGGCAACGGGAGGTTCGACAAATGCCCCGTCGTCAACGACAAACAGCAGCCGATTACCTTGTTCTATCAACTGATACGAAACCTGCCCCTTAAGCTCAACAGCAAACCGAACATCCTGACGGGAGCCCGCCATAACAGTGTATGGAGTGGCCCTGAGAACAGCGCTGGGAAAAGATGATGAGTCAAAAGTCCGACGCAGGGCGCGACTGATAGTGGCATCCTTAACCCCGAAACGAACGATATTGCCCTCAAGAGTGGTCGGAATGACTTCAACAGGACCGGACAGATCGATAATCAACTGGGACTTGCCATTGTCTTTTTGAAAATTGATTGCATCGATAGAAGCCGTACCACGAGCCATTTTTGCCCCGGCATTGGTCGGGTTGGCAGCAGTATCCGCGCCCCAGTTCACAACCACGGCATTCTGCTGTTCAGCAAAGGAATAACTGGGAAGTTTAGCTGAGTCAGAATCGAAAACGAAACGGGTGCGATCTTTGTAGGTCCCGACGCGAACCTGGCTGAACCCTTGCTGTGCAGCAAACGTGCGTTCCTTAAAGAGCGGCCTTACATCATACAGATCAACCACCAGACGGGAGGGAGAAGCCAAGGTAAAATAACGATAATTATCAATTTTTCCATCCGCATTAAAAACCGCACGGCCTGCCTGAATATCTACAGAATCAATAACTTGCGCCGTGTGACCCACAGCATCAGAAGCGCTGTCGACATTAGGGTTTTTCTGCGTTTCACCAACAGAGACAGGAGATTCAACCGCCTGCCCTTCCTCAGAAAAGACCACCATCAGGTCATTTCCCGAAGCTGAAACCGTATAAGCTGACTTTTTTTCAAGAAGGAACTCAACCCGTCCCAATTGTCCTGAAGGCAGAGACAACGCAGAGACCCGAACCGACTTCAGCGGATGGACGTTCATTTCGGTCAGGGGGGACAAGTCAGCAACTCCCATTCCGGGGAAATCAATAACCACCCGAACCGGATCAAAAGAATCATAAACCGTGTAACGATATCCAACGGGACTTTCCAGCTGGAGCTTAACCGCCGTTTGCTCAACCGTCGAATCGAGCGAAACGGAAAGCAACCTGTTATTTCCAGGATCAGCGTTTACTGTAGCAGCAGTTGCTACCGAAACGTTGGCGGTCGTCAGCAACAACAAACCAACCCCAATGACCGCTAAAGCCCGACGCATGCCCGCACGCCACTTAAAATTCAGATCCCACATATTAGTTGGCTCCTTCCCGCTTAGGAAGTTCAATCTTCTGAACACTTTCCCGGACTTCTCCTACAAAATCATAATATTTCTCCTGAACAGACACCCCTTCAGGATCAACTCCAATGACAACACCGTTATTACGACCAACCTTGACGCCCTTTTTCAAAATATAGGACTTGCCGCCGGGGGCGGAAACCATGGCCATGGATTCCCCCTTCCCAACAATGACCCCCGTCAGTCGCAACTGACCAAGATCAACCTGCTGCAGGGGCGTCAAAGGTTCATTCACAACGGTAATTGGTTTACGCAATTCCAGCAAAACTTCAAATGGATCCCTGCGTCCGGCCGGGTCGTAATGATAGGCCGGCGGAACTTCCTCTTTTAAAGTATCAACAGCACCTGCGGTCTCGCCCGCCTTCGGCATAGGTGATTCGACCTTTTCCTTTTGGTGTGTTACCGGCACCGGCGTAACGACTTCTTCTCCACCACATCCGGCCAATAAAACGAAACACACAAGCAGAGGCAGAAATAAAGATTTATCCATCACCGTCCGCCCCCTTTCGCACTTTTCTCCACCGAACCTTCGATAAACCTGAAGGTAGTCACCAGACAGTCAATGGAAAGGACCGTGCGCCCGTCATCATTCTTAGGACCGCCGAGGGTAAGATTATTAATATTCACAATACGGGGAAGAGACCCAACAGCATCTGAGAACAATGCGACTTCATGATAGGAACCGACCAGTTTCAATTCAACCGGAACTTCGGCATAGAACCCTTGGGGACGCTCCCCCAAAGGCCTGAACCGCACTACTTCGAGACCACTTTCTTTGGCCAGCGAGGTGATACTGGTCAGCAGGTTGGGAATCTCTTTGTCATTGGGAAGTTCTCTCAGAGCGTCATCCAGAAGAACCTGCATCTTCTCGAATTCGGCCTTGAATTGAGGTAAGTTGTCAGCAATCCGCTGATCTTCCTGGAGTTGGGTCTGCAGGGA
>JBFHFM010000017.1:0-22075 GCA_041583595.1 Trichloromonas sp.
ACCGTCATCCCGGCGAGAAGGACCAGCAGCATCCATAGCCCGGCGGCAAGTCGTCCGGTCATCCAGTGAATCAGAGATGATAGGCGGCGCAGATGCTTTTCTGGGTCGATCAGCGGTAGCCGGATGAACATCAGGTTGTAGAGAGTGGAGCGGATCTCACGGTGGCGACGATCCGCATAGCGCTCAAAGAGTCGGGTGCTATCAGCCGGAAGATCACAGAAAAGGAGGTTGGCAGCATAGAGCTGTCCCAGCAGTTGAATCACATCCTCCTGCCCGGGAGCGCCAACGGGGTCGCGGGCCAGGCAGTTTTCCCACACTTCGGAGACGGTACGACCGGGATGGAGCCGAACCGCAAACTGGTGGGCTTCGGGGCGCAGGCGAAAGAAGGTGTTGTTGAACGGATCGTGCAGAACATACCATTGCTCACCCCTGAACCACTGTTTGCGCACTCGCACCGTCGCACGCAGGCCGACACGCAAGTCGGCTACCCGGTGCCAGGATTCGCTGAATGTCCTTCCCTCGGCGTTCATGAGAATTAGGTCCTATGCCTGGCTAAAAAATCAGCGCCCGCCGGTTCGCGATGCCTGAGTGAAATATGCGGGCGAATAACGCTCGTGTTGCCGTCGTTGTTCAGTGGGTATTCAGGGCATCTTACCACCACAGCAACATGCGAAAGAAATCTATGGTCCGGTGAGTGAGGATCCAGGCGATACGGCGGTTGCCGATCTCGACTTTGGCGATGCCGCTCATGCCGGGACGCCACCAGTCGACGAGGTTTTCGCTCGTTGTGGCACGCACGCGAAAGAGGTTGCCCTCCTCGTCAGCCCGGGCTATGGGATCAATCTGGTCGACAGCGAAGTGAAACGTTAATTGAGGCTGGCTGACAAAGGCGACTTTTACCGGTTGCTCAAGCTTCAACTCGTGGATATCCCGTTCGTCGATTTTGATTTCTGCGAATAGCTTTTGGCTGCGAGCAACTTTGAAAAGAATATCGCCTTTGCTAACCGGTGCGCCGCGCAACTCTTCGAGATCACCATCCACGACGATGCCGTCGATGGGAGAACGCAACTCGGCCTGGCTCAGACGATAGCGCACCAGCTCCAACTCCGCTTTGGCCTGATCCGCTTGCGCCTGGGCGATTTGCATTTCGCTCATCACATTTCGGGCCCGTGCTTTTTCGGCCTCGCGGATATACCGGACCAGATTCGCGGTTGCCTCAGCTTCTTCGAGGAGCAGATCCGCTGAATCAAGGGAAAGCAGCAGGTCGCCCTGTTGTATCTGTTGGCCGATTCGGACATGCACGTCGTCGATGTACCCCTCGAAGGGAACGGAGACCTGTCGAACGTCTTCGCTTCTGAGCATGAACGGGGCTTCGATGCGGTAAGGGAGTTTGACAATCAGCGCGATCATCAGCAATGCAAAGACCAGCGTTGCGACCAGTTTAACGAGGGTGTTTTCAACTCCAAAGAGTTTCGCGGTTTGATGGCGAAGGTCGTCTGTGAGTTTGATGAAAATACTGCGATCAGCTGCCTTTAAATCACTGAGGCGACGTGCGGCTTGATCACAGAGAATCCGCAGACCGCCGATTTCGTCCTCAGTAAATGCCCGGTTTTCGTTTTCGCAGGTCAGTACTCCAATCGGGGGGCCGTCAAGGCGGATAGGGACCGAGAGAAGGTACGCTATGTTTTGTTCGCCAGCAAAACGGGCATGATCGCGAACCACCGTTGTGCTGTCTGGGGACCCTGGCCAGAGGATTTCTTCATCCTGGTCGAACGCCTCTTCCATGGCCGCCTCAAGGCTGGCGACGATGTCCATTTTCTTTTCAAAACGATCCATGTGGCTGATGGACTGCAAGCGGACATACCCTTTTTCGCACCATCCCAGACTAACCCTTGCGCAATGGTAGCGTGCGGCCGTTTCATTGACCAGGGTCATGGTCGCAGCAAGGTAACGCGTTTCGTCATTAAGCAGGATCATTACGTCCAGCGTGTCTGCGATGCTCTCCATTTCTTTCAGGGCCTGGCGTGCCGAGCGCTGGCGTTGGTAAACGGCAGGCGCGTCAGCGATTAACTGCAGCTGTTCTAAGGCCCGGTTGATTTTTGATTCATTGGCGTTACGAAAAATGAAGAGGGCGATTTTGTGCTGTAAGGGGTCAACATCTGAAAGCAGGATGGCAACAAGGGTTTTCCCGGCAGGATCAAGGGCCGTTCGGGCGCTTCCGTTTTGCAGGGCCGTTTCCGCAAGTTTTTCGACTGTGTCTGGCGAGGCTTGAGAAAGGGAGAGCGAGGCTTTTTCAATGCCGAGGGTGAACAAGTTTTTCCAGCTTCCAGACGATGGTTTTCTGGTGAGCAGAAATGCCGCTTCAGCTCCGCCCTGGTGGCAGGCAAATTCCAGGTAAGCCGGCCAGAATCTGGCCGGATGTTCGGAAAAACAATGCAGGGTGTTAATGTTGGTCTGGCTATTCAATGTATGGATTGTTTCTGTTTATTCTGGCTGTAGCAGCATTATCCCCGTGACGCCCGGGATGACTTTGCCGTCCTGGTTATCGAACAGTGCCTTTACTTTGCTCAAGCCGCTGGCGGGATCGACTACCGGACTGATGAAACTGATTACGGCTTTTTGGCTGACCGGGTTGTTTTCGGTCTGCAGTTGCAGTTTGACTGTTTGCCCCAGTTTGAGACTAGCCAGGGTGGCGAGTTCGACATTGGTGACAAAATAGACGCGACTGGTGTCAACCAGCCGCACTAGCGGCTTGTCCAGTTCGCAGTTTTCGCCGACGCCGAGCAGTAACTCGGCAATGGCCCCGGAAAATGGGGCCCGCAGGCTTTTTTTTCTCAATTGTTCTTTGGCGATGTCGTATTCGAGTTCTTCTCGTTTTTCGGCGTTTTCAAGTCGGGCCAGGTCTCCGCGTGCGATTTCATACTCGAGTTCCTGGTTTTCCAGCTCCTCGCGATTCACCGAACCCGTCGAATCGTACAGGGCCTGGCTCGCTTCAAGGTGGGTTCTCAGCGTTTTCACCTGGATGGTGGCAGATTCGATCTCGGCCTTGTTTTGCCAGATTAACTGGCGTCGCTCCGCTTCGAGTTCTTCAAGGCGCTTGTCCAGTTCGAGGATGATATCCCCCTTGGCGACTCGGGCTCCTTCAAGAGTATGGATTTTGGCTACGCTACCTGAAACGGCAATGCCTAATGCCACATCCTGATAGGGCTCGGTAATGCCAGAGATTGAGAGCGGTTCTGCGGCAGCATGAACAGGCATAGGCAGTGCACTAAAGGCCAGGATTCCAAATAAGGCCAGGGAGGCAAGGCTCCATCCGAATGGCAAACCCTCAAGCCGGGAAATATGACAGTTCAAAGCTCAACCTCCATGATTTCTACGCCATTACTGGCAAGTATCGATCCGGTTTCCATATCAAATTCTAGCAACGCTTGTTGCAGGCTGACCAGGTCTTTCAAGGCGATTTCCTGGGCCTTCTGGAAATTTTCTTCTTTTTCAAGAACCAGTCGGCTGTTGCTGCGTCCGGCCTTAAGCCGTGCCTGTTCGGCTTCGAGCAACTGCTGATGTATCTCGACTACACTGACAGAATACCCGAGCTTTTCAGAAGCATTCTGGATATTGTGTACGGCGGTGTCGATATGATTCGTTAGTTCGACTTCGATCGATTTGAGAGAAAGCAGAGCCCGGGTCTGTTCCAGTTTGGCCTTCTGCATTTCGGCTTTACCGTCCTGGTTTCCCTGCAATGGAACCCGCAATTCCAGACCAACCGACCAATCGTCGTAATCCTGTTCCTCGATCTGGTCCCACGAGTCGTCTTTTGAGAAATCAAGACCATTGAGACCGTAGCTTGCTTTCAGGTCGAGTTCAGGCCAGAGTTGGTTTTTAGCATAGGCTACTTTAATACCGGCTCGTTCGATTTTTTTCTGTGCGGCCAGATATTCAGGGCGCAGTTTAAATGCACGACGCATGGCGGATGGTCTGTCGGCTGCAAACTGTTTCAACTGGGGATGTTCCGTTGCTTCGATTTTTGGAGTGGTCAGTCCGGCTTTCAGGGCGATCAGAGTGCGCAGACGGTTCATTGCTTCGATATGCCCTTGGCGCGCCTCGATTTGCAAGGCGCGCCGAGTGGCTACGCCAATTCTGGCTTCGAGTACTTCTGTTTCTGCCATCTTTCCGGTGCGGTAACGTTCCAGGCTGTCGTTTAGAAGCTGTTCGGCGATGTGGAGGGATTCCTGTCGCATGCGAAGTTTTTCCTGGGCCTGAAAAAAACTCCAGTAGGTCGAGGTCGCTTCACCGACCGTTTGCATCATCCCCTGACGATATTCCTGAAAGGCCACATCCGACTCGGCCTTGGCAACGCGGATGGCTGCCTGGGTGACGTCAATCCCGGCATTTTTCAACAAGGGTTGGGTCAGGGAAACGCCAACGAACATCTGGTGCTCACGATCTTCATCAGTCAGCGTCCGGGTCAGAGTGTTGGAGAGGCGCCGATACGTGTACCCGAGGCTAATTTTCCCGCCGGTAGGGAGCAGATTCTCGACCGCGGCGTTATAGTCCCAGTTGCGTTCGGCGTAAATGCTTTCAAACTGCCGACTGACTGCCTCTTCGACGGTGTTTTTCTGGCTACGGTCTTCAAGTTGAAGGGAAGTGACGAATTCCGGTTCAAAAATAGCCTCGGCTTTGTTCACCCCAGCCTGCTGAATCCCCCATTGGGCTTCGTCGCTCTTGATTTGAGGATTGTCCGCAATGATTAAAGATACCAGGTCGGCAAGGGCCAGAAGGGTGGGTGGGGACTGGTCGTCGGAGACCTTGGAATTTATTGTCTGGTCTTTAAAAGTCAGCCCGGCTGCAGACATGGCTGCTTCTGGGTCAGGAGGCATACCCTGGTTGTGGTTCCAGAGAAATGCTTTTTGGTTGATGATAGGTTCCGCTATGGTCTCAGCATGGCCAACACCAGGTGCTAAAACAAACATACATGCAAACAGAAGGAGATAACGCGTCATTTTGTATCGCCTGTCTTTGAAAACATTCTGTGTTGGTGAAGCAGATTAGTGGGTAGACGTGACTTCAGTGATATTGTCTATAACATTTCATGCGAATGGGCGGTTTTTAAAAAAACAATAGAGTTGACAGCAAGTAATAGGCCAATATGCATGAGTGTTAATTATATGATTTTAGGTACATTTTTTGCTAGTTAGATAATCATTTATTAATGGAATGTAGCGTTCTTGTCATCGCTGGAGAGAGTGAACCGGTTCGTCTGCCATTCTCTCCCCATGCTATGGCCCTCATAGACGCATATTGTAAACTTAATCTCCTGAAAATATGAGACTTTGTCCCGCTCACTTGGTTGTTTGTCCGGAGTACATCATCGTCAATCTACGTATCTCAAAACAGTTTTTGAATTTTTCATAAACTGCACGTCACAGAGTTCGAGGTACTATGTCAAAAAAACGTACGTCAAAATTTTGGCTTGAGTCAATCGAACCTCGACTATTGTTCAGTGCCGATGCTGTGCCGCCACCGGATGTTACGGACTTTATCGCGCCTGCTGATTCTCTGCTGCAGGCACAGTGGCAACCCGCTATTATTGATGGCTTTGCTGTAAATGAGGAAGAATCAGTATGTCGTGAAGTGGTTTTTATTGATGCAACCGTAGATGACATTCAAACGCTGGTAGATGATCTCAACCGGCAGCAGGATGCTCAGCGTCAATTCGATGTTGTTCTGCTTGATGGTGATCGAGACGGCATCGAACAGATCAGTGAATACCTTTCGCAGCAGCAGGATATTGCTGCTGTACATATCATCTCCCACGGCTCAGATGGTGAAGTCGTTCTCGGCAATTCTCCACTCAACCTGACAACCCTTGATCAATATGCCTATGCCATCGAAGGTTGGCAGCAGGCGCTGACTGAAGAGGCTGACCTGTTATTTTACGGGTGTAATCTTGCCTCCGGAGTTGAAGGGCAAACGCTGCTCTCTTCACTCAGTCTGCTCACTGGCGCCGATGTCGCGGCCAGCGATGATCTTACAGGCAATGCTACCCGTGGGGGCGATTGGGTGCTGGAATACACTAAGGGCGAAATTCAAACGGATACGGCCTTCAGTTTCCAGGTTCAGCAGAATTGGGAGGGGGTCCTTGACACAGTTTCTGGTAAAGCCTACGCCGATCAAGGCACCACAGCGCTGGCTGACGGCACATCGATTCATTTGCTGATCAATGGCAACGAAGGCGGTACTGCCCTCGTCAGCGGCGGTAATGGGAGCTTTTCAATCGTTACAGGGACCATTTCCTCCGGCGATGCCATTCTGCTCTACATCGATGACGGTTCTACTTACGGGACCACGGTTACGGTTGACAATGGGGGGGGGCTAAGCGGCATTGATCTTTATGCCAATCACCTGATTACCCGTAATGACAACGGTGGCGTCTTGACTAATGCGTTGATGGATACCGCCAAAGGCAGTAATTCGGATCCGGGTATCCTTTATTCGGTCTCAGATGGCAACCTTACTGTGCTGGGATCAGGAACCGTACTTTATATTCCAAATTCCGAAAGCTTTGTTCCGGGCGGTGATGTCACCACGCCGGCGTTAACCTGTGTAGAAAATTATAATGGCGAAAGCTTCACAACCACGGTTAACGGCGATTTAACAACCCTCGGTGGGGGCACTTTTACCCTGACGACAGGCAGCTTGATTGTCAACGGCGACTTTGTTAGTGATAAAAATTTCGATGGCGGCAATGGTACGGTAGAAATCAACGGAAATTTGACCATTCTCAGCGATACTTTTTCAATGACAACAGGAAGTTTGACTGTCAACGGCGACTTGATTATTGATGGGAATTTTGATGGAGGAAGCAGTACCGTTGATATCAACGGCGATTTAAATATCATCAACCATACCTTCGACGCGACCAGCGGAGTTACGACAGTAAGCGGTGATTTTAATTTTTCAGCTGGAACATTTAAACATAACGACGGCACCATTATTCTGGATGGAACAGGACAGAGCATTTTTGGCTCGCTAACCTTCTTTGGTCTCGAAAAGACGGTTACAAGTGCCGACACCCTGACTTTTGAGGCAGGTGAGAAAATTACTATTGATTATGCCGGATCACTCATATTGAACGGTGATGGGGGCGAACTTCTGGTCCTTGAGTCAAGCATCGCTGATACTGCCTGGGAACTGGAAATCAAAGAGTTCGCTAGTGTAAGTATCGATTTTGTGAATATTTCAGATGCCGATGCCTCCTCTTCTCATACTTCTCAAAAGCCCGTTTCAGTAACTAATGCCATAGATGGTGGCGGCAACACCGACATGA
The DNA here is from genome assembly GCA_041583595.1 of Trichloromonas sp. Lineage (GTDB taxonomy): Bacteria > Desulfobacterota > Desulfuromonadia > Desulfuromonadales > Trichloromonadaceae > Trichloromonas. The sequence goes on from JBFHFM010000017.1 coordinate 7,328, forward strand.
CCATAATGACACCGCCCGTGCCGACTCCCACCATTGTCAGTGCGGCCTTCAACCAACTGACCGGCACCCTGACCCTCACCGGCACCAATTTTACGACGATTGCTGCTGCGGGAACTAACATTAAAAGCTATCTGGATTATGACCAGCTGGTATGGGACATCAATAAAGACGGTACTGACACTTTAGATATCGGTTTTTCTATTACCGAATTTTCTACTGTTTATGTAACCAATGACACGACGTTGACGATGAATTTGACGGCCGCAAAGGCCAACGCTATTGCCGCCACTGATGATTTCGGTTTGCTGGGTGGAGCAGATTCTATCGATATTGCAGAGGGCTTTCTTAGAAACGCCGTTGGCGAACCGGCCACCACAGATGCCCTGGTCGACGGAACTCTAACCACGACTTCCAGACCGACAGCGGACGACAATGCCATCAATCTCGATGAAGACACAACCTATACTTTTGATGTAGCAGACTTCAATTATAGCGACGGCGACGGTAATCCTTTTACTCAGATTATAATAACAGCGTTGGTTAACGCGAGTGGCCTTCAACTGTCTGGTACCCCGGTTGTTTTAAATCAAGTAATTCTTGAAAGCGAAATAGGCAGCCTGACCTTTACCCCTCTTGCAGATACCAGTGGTTCAGATTATTCAAGTTTTAAATTCAAGGTTTACGACGGCACATATTATAGTCAAGACAGTTCGACGATGACCATGAATGTTGATGCGGTCAACGATCTCCCGGTATTTGCATCGTCTGACACGGTAAGCGTAAAGGAAAACCTGGCCAGTGTAATGACGGTGACTGCAACGGATGTCGAGACCACTGCACCCAATATTACGTATTCAATCACCAATGGTGCCGATAAGGATCTATTCTCGATTAATGCGACTGGGGATTTAGCGTTCCTCGCGGCCCCTGATTTTGAGATGCCTGCCGATGTCGATGGGGACAACGTTTACGAGGTTGAGGTTACGGCCAAAGACCAGGACGGTGGAGTCAGTTCGCAGACGATTAGCATTTTCGTGGTCGATTCAACTGTTCTCGATCAATTCACAACCGGGGATTATTCGGGAAATGACGGTCCGTCGACCTGGACAAACGACTGGATTGAAATAGGTGAGACGACTAACCCGAGTGCGGGCGTCATTCAGGTGTCGGACAGCAAGCTTCGGATCGGCGGGGATGAAGTGTCAATCGTTAACCGCGGTATCAAGCGCACGGCTGATTTTTCCGGTGCGACCACAGCCACGCTGTCGTACACCTTTCAAAGGGAACAAATCGATGAAAATGGTGGTTGGGTTTTTGTCGAGGTTTCGTCCAATGGTAGCAGCTGGTCCACTTTAAAATCGTACCACCTCGCGACGACTGATGCCGTACCGATCAGTGAAAGCATCGATGTCTCGGCCTATATTTCGGCATCTATGCAGATTCGCATTATCGGTGCCGGAGCCGACATCAGCAGTTATTTTTACATTGACGATGTAAAAATAACTGACGGGGTTAATTTGAACAATGCACCCTCTATCACAAGTGATGGTGGGCTCGATATCGCAACTATCAATGTCGCTGAAAACTCGACCGCTGTGACTGATGTCGATGCCACTGATCCCGAAGGCGACACTCCGATATATTCTATAACCGGAGGCGCTGATGCTGCATTGTTCGGTATTGATGCCGCCGGTTTATTGACTTTCAGCGCAGCGCCGAACTTTGAGTCCCCTTCTGATTTCGATCTGGATAACGTTTATGAGGTAGAAGTCACGGCGACCGACAGTCATGGCGGCGTTGACATGCAGCTAATTCTAGTGACGGTTACCGACGTCAACGAAGCACCGACGCTTGGAAACGGCAGTTTAAGCTCTATCGATGAAGACACCACGGATCCTGCGGGTGATGCCATTTTCACGATATTTGCGGGTCAGTTTGCCGATGTCGATTTCGGTTCAAGCTTCACAGGGGTGGCCGTCATCGGAAACTCGGCTAACCCCGTTACAGAAGGGAACTGGCAATATTCAACTAACGCCGGTTTAAACTGGTATGACATCGGCACCGTCGCTGACGATGCAACCGCTCTGGCTCTTGATGAATCGACACTGATTCGTTTCCTTTCGGTCGCTGATTATAGCGGGACGCCTGCGACATTGATTGTACGTGGTCTTGACAATACTTATGCCGGGTTTTCAACGACGGACGGTGTTGAGAACCGGGTGACGACTGACGCGTCTCTGAATGGTGCCGATACGTCGATTGCAGAAGTTGTCTCAAGTATTTCTACGGTTATCAATGAAGGCAACGATACTCCGGAGTTGACGGCAGGTAGCGTAGAGGATCTGACCGTCGCCGAAGATTCCGGGATCACCAGTCTCGGTCTCGGCGGACTGAGCTACGGTCCCGGCGGCGGCAGTGACGAAAGCGGTCAGACCCTGACCTATACGGTGACTGCTGTTCCTGCTGCCAGCCTCGGAGAGATCGTGTTGGCTGACGGAACGACGGTGGTCATGTCCGGATCTTCTTACAGCCTGGTGGAACTGCAGGGGATGCAATTCAAGGCTGCCGATAATGCCAACGGCGGTCCGGTCACCTTTAGTTTTACGGTGACGGATAACGGGACGACCGATGGCGGGGCCGATCCTCAGACCCTTACTCAGCAGCTGAGCATCACGGTAACGGAAGTTAACGATGCACCGACATTGACCACCGGCAGTCTCAATGATCTGACCGTCGCCGAAGATTCCGGGATTACCAGTCTCGGTCTCGGCGGACTGAGCTACAGTCCCGGCGGTGGCAGTGACGAAAGCGGTCAGACCCTGACCTATACGGTGACTGATGTTCCTGCTGCCAGCCTCGGAGAGATTGTGTTGGCCGACGGAACGACGGTGGTCACGTCCGGGGCTTCATACAGCCTGGTGGAATTGCAGGGGATGCAATTCAAGGCCGCCGATAATGCCAAAGGCGGTCCGGCCGCCTTTAGCTTTACGGTGACGGATAACGGGACGACTGACAATGTCGAGCAGGCAAAAACACTCGATCAGACTCTTGCCATCACCGTGTCCGAAACTAACGATGCGCCGGTAGCTGTCGACGACAGTTTCGTCACGGATGAAGATAGAAGTGTCGCTGTTGACCTGTTATCCAATGATACTGATAATGAGGGTGATTCTCTCACTCTCTCCATCCCCACCTCATCGGCCCATGGTGATCTAGTAGTTAACGACGATGGCACCGTCATTTATACGCCACATGTAAATTTTTATGGCACCGACAGTTTTACCTACACCGTCAGCGACTGCAACGGCGGGACGGCGATTGGGTTGGCGTTGATCATAGTCAATCCGGTTGCGGACACTCCGATAGTCTCCAATGTCGAGACCCTGTCCGGTGTACAAACCGAACTTATAATTATCAATCGTAATGCTGACGATGGTGCTGAAGTTTGCTACTTAAAAATATCCGAAATCACTGGTGGCACCTTGTATCTTTCAGATGGCGTGACACAAATCAGTGATGGTTCTTTTATTACCGTTGAACAGGGACAAAAAGGGGTGAAGTTTTCCCCCGCGGCAGATAACAGCTCTACTGGCAGTTTTAGGGTCGAAGCATCTTTGGATGGCATTTCTGTTTCAGGGACAGCTAATGCCACAGCAACTATCACAATTCTGCCTCATGTGGAATCGCTTTCTACCGGGCTTGAAGACAGATCGAAAGATGAAGCCGATGGGGAGCTCGAATCTATTGTTGATCCCCCTTATGAACCGGTGGCTCCGGTAGAGGTTGTTGAAATTAACGAGGTACCATCTCTTCCGTTCTCTCGAGAAATTGATGGGGCACCCCAACAAATTTACATTGCCCTGCCTGAGTTTCTGCAACTTGATGCCACTGGCCTTGACTTAATCGACATGGAGACATCCTTTAACCAGGGCCTCAATAATCTTACTGATTCGACTCTTCGTAACGACCTGCTGCTTTTGGTCGACAATTTGGAAATAGTAAATTTTTCTCAAGAATCCTATGAGATGATTCGCAGCTCTCTGGACAGTTTTAAGGAGGCTCTCGGACAGGACATCCTGATCGAGAGGGCTGTGATTGGCTCTGCCGTGGCCTCATCGGTCGGCTTGTCGGCTGGTTATGTTCTCTGGATGCTGAAGGGTGGGTCGCTGTTGGCTTCGGTATTATCCTCGATACCGGCGTGGCATTTAGCCGATCCGCTTTCTATTTTGGTCGGAAAAAGGGATGAAGACGAAGACGAAGACGAAGACGAGGAAACCCTGAGAACGATCATCGAGGATAGTTCAACGGATGATGATGAGACGGATAAAGATATGCTTGAAGATAAGGATGAAAATGTCGCATAACCCACCTTCTACCAATAAAAAGTATAATAAATATAGCCTTTTATGTCCTGAATCGAATGTAGTTTCTGAGCTTTTTGCGCTTCGCCGGGGGACACATAAACCATGAGTTTTTTTAAACCCCAAGCCCGGATCACCATGGGGCTCGTCGGTATCATGACCAGCTTGATCATGTTGACCTTTGTTGTTGATATTATGCCTGACCGCAATGGTGCCGTTCTGGAGGGGCGGGCTGCTCTTGCGGAATCAATTGCTATCTACAGCACTGCACTGGTCAATACCGCGAAAGTGATAGCGGCTAACCAGTTGCGCCTGGAAACTGATTTTAATCTGCTGGTGGAACGTAATGATGAGCTCCTTTCTCTGGCTTTACGGAAACAACAAGGTCAGGTCCTGATTTCGACCGGAGATCACGAAACCCGGTGGGTAAACATGCAGGGGAAGTATTCGAAGGATGCCCAGGTGTCGGTGCCAATCTGGGCAGGGAAACAGCAGTGGGGGCAACTTGAAATGCGTTTCAAGCCGCTTGTCGACCAGAGTGGCTGGGGCGTGCTGAGAAATCCCATGTTGCAGATGGTTTTGTTTACCTCGCTATTGGGATTTGTCGTTTTCTATTTCTACCTTGGTAAGGTATTGCGACAGCTTGATCCTTCTCAGGCAATTCCAGGAAGGGTGCGGTCGGCCCTGGATACGATGGCCGAGGGGTTACTTATTCTCGACCGAAAAGAACATATCGTTCTTGCGAATCTGGCTTTTTCGTCTTTGGTCGACAAGTCGGCCGACAAATTACTCGGTTTTCGCGCCGGAGATCTTCCTTGGGTTGATACAGACGGCAATCGCCTCGCTAAGGAGGCTCGCCCCTGGCTGATTGCACTGGTACAGGGCAAGATCAAAAGAGACATTACCCTCAGGCTTGAAATAGCTGAGGGCGAAATCCGTACATTGAAAACCAATTGTTCTCCCGTGCTCGGTGATGGGGGGAAGTACGCCGGCGTTTTGGTCAGCTTTGCCGATATAACGGAACTGGAAGAAAAAGAAGTTGAATTGATCAAATCAAAGAAGATGGCTGAAGATGCCAATAACGCCAAGAGCTCTTTCCTCGCCAACATGAGTCACGAGATCCGCACCCCCATGAATGCCATTCTTGGTTTTACCGAGATTCTCAAACGGGGGTATGTCAAGAATGAGCAGGAGAGCTTGCGCTATCTCAACACCATTCACTCCAGCGGTAAAAGTCTGTTGGAATTAATTAATGATATTCTCGATCTGTCAAAAGTGGAATCCGGGCGCATTGAATACGAAAAAATCAAAGTGGAGCCTTATACGATTATTCATGAAGTTATTCAGATGCTCAAGGTCAAGGCCGACGAGAAGGGTATTTCTCTCAAATTTAAAGCCAGCACCGATCTTCCGACACAAATCGAAACTGATCCGGTGCGTTTTCGGCAGATCGCTTTCAATCTGATCGGTAATTCCATCAAGTTTACTGATACCGGCAGCGTATCCGTCATTTGCCGTTTCGAAAAAAAGGCCGGGGTAGACCAGTTGCTGATTGATATTATCGACACCGGTATTGGTATGACTGAAGAAGCCCTGGAGAAAATTTTTGATCCATTTGTCCAGGCCGATAATTCGGTAACCCGCCGATTTGGTGGAACTGGCCTCGGCTTGACCATCAGTCGTCGTTTCGCTCAGGCTATGGGGGGTGATATCCATGTTCGTAGCAGGCCGGGGCAGGGGAGTACCTTTACCATAGTCCTGTCGACTGGCGACCTGAGCGGGGTTTCTTTCTTGAAGCCTGCAGAGGTGGCTCTGCTTCAGCAGAAATGTCTGGTCGAAGAGGGAGTTCGTTGGCAGTTCCCAGAAGCTCGCGTCCTGGTGGTTGACGATGGCAGCGAAAACCGGGAGTTGGTACGGTTGCTTCTTGAGGACGCAGGACTTTTCGTGGATGAAGCGGAGAACGGCCAACAGGGGGTCGATAAGGCGCTTGTTGGCAGCTACAACGTGATACTCATGGACGTCAATATGCCCGTCATGGACGGGTTCACTGCAGTAGCCATCCTGCGCAAGAAGGGGATAACTATCCCGGTAATCGCCCTCACTGCCAATGCCATGAAAGGCTACGAAAGCGATTGCCTTGAGGCCGGTTATTCCGGTTATCTGAGTAAACCGATCAATATCGATCGATTTATGGAATTGATGGCGCAGCTTCTTGGCGGGAGTAAGGTCGAAGGCGATATGACAGTCGCAGAGCAGGAACTAAGGGCGGTGGATAGTCTGCCTGAAATAGGGCAAGATATGGTGTCAAGTCCGATTATTTCAAGACTGCCTGCTGATAATCCTAAATTTCACAGTATCATCGTTCGTTTCGTCAGGCGTTTGGACGAGCAACTCGAGAATCTTCAAAAGGCTGTAAAGGGTAATGATTTTATCGAAGTAGCTAGTTTGGCGCACTGGTTGAAAGGGGCGGGTGGGACCGTCGGTTTTGATGTTTTTACCGAACCGGCGGCCGATCTCGAAATTCAAGCTAAAGCGGGCAACCGTAAGCAAACGGGCGAGTTGGTCGCTCTGATTTGCACCCTGGCCGAACGGATCCAGGTCGCTGGGGATGACATCACTGCGTTTACACCGGAGGCGACTTCTGACGGGCCGGCTGGATCACAGCCAGCAGGCCCAGCGGACGACTCTGGTACGCAAAAAACGGTCGTTTCGCGTTTGGCAGGCAACCAGCGACTGCAGCGTATCATCCTCAATTTCATTGATAAACTGCATCCGCAGGTTGAAAAAATGGAGGCTGCTTTGAAATCTGCGGACTCAACCGAACTGGCAGCCCTGGCCCACTGGCTCAAAGGTTCTGGTGGCACCGTCGGTTATGATGATTTTACCGAACCGGCGGCGGAACTCGAGCAATTCGCTAAAGCGGGTCAACTCGATTCGGCGGCTCTGGCTCTCGAAAAGATCCAGTTGCTGGTTGAGGCGATTGTTCCTCCCGGTGAGGATGGCGCTAAGTAGGGCAATATTATGAAATTACTTTTTTAATGCATTGAACTAAAAGCAAGCTGGAGGTTGTAATGAACAGAGGGTACGAACAGGTTTCAAGCAGGGTTTCTTTTGAGGAACAATGCCAGAAAATAAAAAATGCTACGATCATGATCGTGGATGATGAACCGTCCTGCATTGAAATAGTGCAGATTTTTCTAGAAGAAGAGGGCTTTCACCGGTTCGTCACGGTGGTCAACTCCACCGAAGCGTTGTCTCAACTCGAAAACAATGTCCCTGACCTGCTGCTACTTGATCTCATGATGCCTGAGGTTTCCGGCTTCGAGATTCTTTCAGCGGTGCGCCATCATCCGAAATATGAACATCTCCCTGTCATCATCTTGACTGCAGTAACCGATTCAGAATGTAAAATCAAGGCTCTGGAAATGGGCGCCACAGATTTTTTGGCCAAACCGCTTGACCAGAGCGAATTGGCTCTGCGGGTAAGGAACACCCTGTTCGCAAAGGCCTATCAGGACCAATTGGCCTATTACGATCCCCTGACCGGATTGCCTAACCGGCAACTCTTTCTCGAAGATCTGGCCTGGGCCCTGAAGGGGGCGAAGCGTCATAATGAACAATTGGCGCTGTTAACACTCGAAATAGATCATTTTGACAAGGTCAATGATACCATCGGACAGGGTATTGGCGACGAGGTGTTACGGCAGGTCGCAGGACGTATCCAGAATGTGAGTCGGGCCACCGATGTGCTTGGCCATGCCGTAGCTGACAATGACACCGGCATCACTCTTTTTCATATGGATAGCAGTGTTTTTTCTCTTATCCTCGACCGAATCCATAATGCCGAAAGTGCCGCCGTTGCTGCGCAGCGTATTTTACAAGCCATCCGGGTCCCGTTAACGGTCAATGAAAAAGAAATCTATGTCACCGCCAGCATTGGTATATCTACCTTTCCAGCCGAAAGCGAGCAGATGGCCGACTTGCTACGTGTGGCTGCCAGCGCCAAGGATTATGCAAAGACACGGGGAGGAAATGCCTTTCAGTTTGCTTCGCCTGAGATCAACAAAATGTATGAAAGGCGCCAGCAACTTGAAGCGGGACTTCGAAAGGCTCTGGCGCATGGAGAGTTAGTGCTGCACTATCAGCCGCAAATTGATGTCGAGACCGATATTGTATTGGGTGTTGAGGCGCTACTGCGATGGAACAGCGTCAATGGACCCGTCGCGGCTGATGATTTTATTCCGCTGGCCGAGGAGACTGGGCTGATTGTCCCCATCGGGGAATGGGTGTTGAGCGAGGCTTGCCGGCAGCTTAAAGAGTGGCACCTGGCAGGCAGAAGTAACATTCGAATGGCTGTCAATTTGTCAGTCCGCCAGTTTATCAGTTCGGATTTTCTTTCGACGGCCCGGCGAATCATCATCGATAGTGGCGTCGATTCACAATTTTTAACTCTCGAAATCACCGAAAGCCTGTTGCTCGACAATATCGAACAGAAAATCCTGTTGCTCAAAGGCCTTAAAGAGACGGGCGTGAAGCTCGCCATTGATGATTTCGGTACCGGGTATTCGTCCCTGAGTTACCTGATGCACCTGCCGGTGGATGAGATCAAGATTGATCGCTCCTTTATTTCCCAGATGGTAGGAAACGAGCAGTGTCGTGCCATAGTCTCGACGATTATTTTTCTTGCTCATAGCCTGCATATGACCATCGTAGCCGAGGGGGTAGAACACAGAGAACAGCTGAGATATCTTCGAAGACATTGTTGTGGAAAGTACCAGGGATTCTTATTCAGTCCACCGTTACCTGCTCATGAAGTGCTTGATCTGTTTCCAGTCTCCCACGCGGTTAGTTCGCCGCACGGGACATCAAGGTAGACAAGAATCCGATAGAACCGATGAAGTATATTGGTTTTTTTTGAATATACGGGGAACAGACATTATGACTCTATTAATTGGAAATATTTATAATCTTCACGATGCGACCATAATGATCGTCGATGATGAACCGATCAATATTGAGGTTGTGCAAATTTTTCTTGAAGACGAAGGCTACCATAAATTCGTCACCACAGATGATTCGACCCAGGCGATGCGGGTTTTGGAAGAGAAGCGGCCCGACCTGCTGCTACTCGATCTCATGATGCCTGAAGTTTCTGGCTTTGACATTCTTTCCGCAGTACGCGCCCACCCGAAGTTTAAACATCTTCCCGTCATTATTCTGACCGCTTCGACTGACCTCGTAAGCAAGCTCAAAGCGTTGGAACTCGGGGCTACCGATTTTCTAGCCAAACCGCTGGATCAGAGTGAACTCGGGCTGAGGGTTCGCAACACCCTAGGGGCCAAAGCTTACCAGGATCAGTTAGCTTATTACGATCCATTGACTCGGCTTCCCAATCGGCAGCTTTTCTTGGAAGACCTGGCCTGGGCGGTAAAGAGTGCGAAACGACACGATGAGCAACTTGCTCTGCTAAGTATTGAGATCGATCACTTCGACAAAGTCAATGACACCCTCGGCCTCAGTGCCGGCGATGAAATGCTGCGGTTGGTGGCTCAACGTATTCAGTCAGTGATCCGTGATGTTGATTTGCTGGGGCACTTTCTTGATTCCGAAGACTCCGGGATAACTCTCTTTCACCTCGATGCAGGAGTCTTTTTTCTGCTACTTGACCGAACGGGCAGTGTGGACGCTGCTGTTCTCGTGGCTGAGCGTTTAATGCAGACACTCCGATCATCGATGCTGGTAGAAGGACGGGACCTTTACGTGACCGCCAGCATGGGGATTGCCACCTTCCCCCATTCGGGTGAAGAGCCTTCTGATTTGGTGCGCCTGGCCTCGAGCGCCAGGGATTACGCCAAAAAGCAGGGGGGCAATGCTTTTCAGTTTTCATCTCTGGCCATTAATGAGATGTACGAAAAGCGTTTACGTCTTGAATCCCGTTTGCGCAAGGCACTCGAAAAAGAGGAGTTTGTCCTCTACTACCAGCCGCAGGTTGATGTACAGACCGGGGCTATCGAGGGGGTTGAGGCGCTGGTGCGCTGGAACAGCGACGAAGGATTCATTCCGCCGAACGATTTTATCCCGCTCGCCGAGGAGACCGGACTGATTATCCCCCTCGGTACCTGGATACTGGGCGAAGCCTGCCGGCAGTTAAAAGAATGGCAGGAGTCTGGCACCAAGCGCATTAATATGTCGGTTAACCTGTCGGTGAAACAATTTGAAGATCCAGAATTTATCCCGTTGGTAAAACGAATCATCAGTAACAGCGGCATTGATCCGCAATATCTGACCTTCGAATTGACCGAAGGCCTTCTGCTTGAGGATATCGATGACAAAATTGAAATAATGACTACTTTGAAGGGGATGGGGCTGAAGTTGTCAATCGATGACTTCGGTACCGGTTATTCTTCCTTAAGCTATCTGAGAAAACTTCCTGTAGATGAATTAAAAATTGACCGTTCATTCATCAAGGAATTAACCGAGCATCCAGACTGCCGCGCCATAGTTTCAACGATCATCTTCCTCGGCAAAAAACTCGATCTGCTGATCGTGGCCGAGGGAGTTGAAAAGGCGGAGGAACTTGAATTCTTAAATGAAATGGGATCAAACCTCTATCAGGGTTTCTTCTTTAGTCGCGCAATTCCAGCTCAAGAACTGTTCGCCTTGCTGCCAGTGCGAGCGGCATGCCCGTCTCAAATTGCCAACTGAAATGAATAACGACGCCACTCTTGCGAATAGCACGATATGCAGGAGAAGTAGACCCGGTATTCCAGGTTATTGGTTTTGCTTTAGAAAATCAGAGTGAATGGATCGTGGTGAAAAAGAAGTCTCTGTCAAAATTCTGGCTGGACCCTCTGGAACCCCGTCTTCTGTTTAGTGCCGATGTGGCGGTGCTGCCGATAGACAGTTGGGTTGACGGTGATTCCACCGATACCATTCTCGAGAGCCCCTTGCGTCCCGACGCCGGTGGTGTGTGCGACGCGGACAGCAGCAAGCAGATGCGCCTTGAGGTGGTCTTTGTCGACGCGGGGGTTGCCGATTATCAGCAACTGATTGATGATATTTTGAACCAGCCAAACGACGGTCGGCAGATCGAGACTGTGGTTCTAGATGCCGCCCGCGATGGCGTCGAGCAGATCAGTGAGTATCTGAACGGCCGGCAAGGGATCGCTGCCGTGCATGTGATATCCCATGGCAGCGACGGTTCTGTTTGTCTGGGCAATACTCTGTTGCACCTCGATACACTCGATTACTATGCTGAATTAATTGAGCATTGGCAGTTGGCACTAACCGATGACGCGGACTTACTCTTCTATGGCTGCAATCTGGCCGAGGGGGACGATGGGGGCGAGTTACTCAATAGCCTGCGCCTGATCACCGGGGCTGATGTGGCCGCCAGCGATGATGCGACCGGCAATGCTGCCTTGGGTGGTGATTGGGAACTGGAGCTGCAACTGGGGTCCATTGAAACCGAATCACCTTTAAGCCTTCAATACTGTGATAATTGGCAAGGACTTTTGGCCGCCACCACGGCCGGCGACGGTATAACTCCGGCCGACAGAACGGTTTGGGCTGGCGGTTACCATTTTACCAGCAACACTTTTACCCTTTCGACCGACTCTGGCGCTGACACCCTGACCGACCTGACCGTCACCTTCAGTGGTACCGACGTCAGTGACGTCAAGGCCAGTGGGGTGAAGATCTGGCGGGATGACGGTGGCACCGCGGACATCTGGGACGAAGGCGATACCCTTCTTGGTACAGCTTCCTTCGTTGGCAATACCGCTACCTTCACCGGCCTGAGTGAAGGAATCACAACCACTCCTGTTCAATACTTAGTCACTTACGACATTGCCGGTACTGCTACGGTTGGTAACACCCTGCAGGGAGCGGTCACTTCGTTGACTACGACCACCAATCCCGTAGTTAATAATGATACCGTCGGCACTACCCTGACCGTCGAAGCTGACTATGTCTACGAAACCTCGATTTACAAATTCGTCTACTCTCCCGGGATTGGGGAAGAGCTTTATCTAAAAAACAGCAGTTCGCCGACGACCAACATCCTGCAGGGGATGAGCCTCGGCAGTATTTATGCTGCTGACCCTGGTTCGCTGCTGATGACCTGGGATCCTGATGCCACGGTGGTTACGCTGATGGACAACAGCACCGTTAAGCAGGTCCAGATGTCCGGCAGGCTGATGCACACCTCAGGCGTGTCCTACGGCGATGCGATCACCACGATCACCTTTTACGAAGACCGGATGGTATTAGATCTGTCCATCACCATGGACGTGGCACTCACCAACGAGTGGATGTTCATGTCTTATGGTACCTGGGATGATGCTACCCTCGATGAAACCTTTGAGTGGAGCAGTGACAACAGCGGAAGTTTTGCCAATGCCGATCCCAACACAAACTTCAATTCAGGCAACCAACCATCGCCAATCAGTTTTCAAGGACTTTTTGAATTAGGCGAGACCGACGGTTTAATTAATGCCACTATGCAGAACATCAGCAATTATGCCACTTCGCAACTCAAAAACACCGATACGGATAGTGGATCTGTTGATATAGCCTTTCAACGCCAGAATCCAGTTCTGTTTACAACCTATCGTACCTCGGTGCAATACAGCTTTGACAGTACAATTAGCGGTTTTGATACCATTAACGCTGAAGAGCGACAGGATGATTTTATTACCCCGGCAACGTTGAACTTCGGTATTACCAATGGGGATGGTGCGCTGACGGGCGATGGCTATTCGGAACTGCGCGGCGCTTACACACTGGATGATAATGATGCTGACGACCATGTCCGCTTCGAGTTCCAGAACACAACAACCCATCATGCGCCGGTTTTCGAGATAACTAACTGGAATTCAACCGATCCTATCTATTTGACAATTGATGGTATTAGACAAGTTGAAGGGACGGATTTTAATGCTGCGGTTACGGGATCTACTCTATACATTCAGTATCTTGGCAATATCTCATCGAACTCAATTTTTGAGCTGAATCCAAATATTGCTCCGACTATCGGTGGTACTGTTGCCGTTCAGGCGGTAAATGACAACACTAATGTCTCCCCGTTTTCTGGTGTGACGATTGGTGATGTCGATAGTCCTGCTCAAACCCTTAGCCTTTCGGTGACTCTCGATACCGAAACCAATGGTGTTTTTAGTACCTTGAACGGTTTCACCGATGATGGTGGCGGTGTTTATTCCTATAGTGGCACCGCTGCTGCGGCAACCACAGCGATTCGGGGTCTGGTTTTCAATCCCACAGACAACATCAGCGCAACCACGACCTTCACAATCGCTGTTGATGACGGTATTGCCACTCCCGTTACGGATAACACAACGACCGTTGTATCGACTGATACGACCGCGCCGACAGTCACCGTCAATGTGTTGAGCACCAATGATACGACTCCTCAATTGACCGGTACGGTCAATGACGCCACTGCCACCATCCAAGTCACCGTCAACGGGAACAGCTATGCCGCAACCAATAACGGTGACGGAACCTGGACGTTTGCCGATGACACCATCGCGCCGACTTTGGCGGACGGCGTTTATGATGTGAGCGTGACGGCCACTGATAGTTCCAGCAATGTCGGCTCTGATGCCACGGCGAATGAGCTGACGATCGATGCGACCGCGCCGACCGTTACCGTCAATGTGTTGAGCACCAACGATACAACTCCAGCCTTGACCGGTACGGTCAATGACGCCACTGCCATCATCCAAGTGACCATTAACGGCAACAGTTATGCCGCGACCAACAATGGTGACGGCACCTGGACGCTGGCGGATGACAGCATCGCCCCGGCGCTGGGAGACGGCATCTACGATGTAAGCGTTACCGCCACCGACAGCTTCAGTAACGTCGGCTCTGATGCGACTGTGAATGAATTGGCCGTTGATGCCACCGCGCCGACGGTCACCGTCAATGTGTTGAGCACCAATGATACGACTCCTCAATTGACCGGTACCGTCAATGACGCCACTGCCACCATCCAAGTCACCGTCAACGGGAACAGCTATGCCGCAACCAATAACGGTGACGGAACCTGGACGTTGGCCGACGACACCATCGCCCCGGCGCTGGGAGACGGCATCTACGATGTAAGCGTTACCGCCACCGACAGTTTCAGCAACGTCGGCTCTGATGCCACGGCGAATGAGCTGACGATCGATGCGACCGCGCCGACCGTTACCGTCAATGTGTTGAGCACCAACGATACAACTCCAGCCTTGACCGGTACCGTCAATGATCCGGCTGCCACCATTCAAGTCACGGTGAATGGCAATTCCTACGCCGCGACCAACAATGGTGACGGCACCTGGACGCTGGCGGATGACAGCATCGCCCCGGCGCTGGGAGACGG
>JBFHFM010000018.1:0-21754 GCA_041583595.1 Trichloromonas sp.
GGCAAGACCGAACTGGCCCGGACCCTGGCCGAAGCCCTGTTCGACAGCGAAGACAACATGGTACGCATCGACATGTCCGAATACATGGAAAAACACGCGGTCTCTCGCCTGATCGGCGCTCCTCCCGGCTACGTCGGCTACGAGGAAGGAGGTCAGCTTACCGAAGCCGTCCGGCGCAAGCCCTATTCGGTGATTCTGTTCGATGAAATCGAAAAAGCCCACCACGACGTCTTCAACGTTTTGCTGCAGGTGCTGGATGACGGACGAATCACCGACTCTCAAGGACGAACGGTCGATTTCAAGAATACTGTCATCATCATGACCTCGAATATCGGCTCAGAGCACCTGATTGAAGGCCTCGGGTCAGATGGCCAAATCACCGAAAAGGCGCGAAAAAACGTTCTCTCCGAACTACGTCAGCACTTTCGCCCCGAATTTCTTAACCGGGTCGACGATACCGTTCTTTTCAAAACTTTGACACTAAATGAAATCAAGTCCATTGTCGAACTGCTGGTTCAGGACCTGCGCAAGCGCCTGGCCAGTCGCCGCATTGAGCTGATTCTGACTCCTGCGGCCCTCGACTTCATGGCGAGCAACGCCTACGACCCGATCTACGGTGCACGCCCTCTCAAACGCTATCTGCAGCATCAGCTCGAAACCCGTATCGGGCGAGCGCTCATCGGCGGAGAGATCCATGATGGCGCCACGATTACCGTTGATGCCGACCAGGATGGCCTCGGCGTTTCATATCTCAATTCGGCAGAAGAGCATCAACCCAGCTAACCCTACCTACACAACGCCTTCCTGCAGGCAGCAGGAGGTCGCCTGAATGAGGCGCCCTCCTGCTGCATCATTAAAAACACCTCGTCCTTGACCAACCGGCATCTTTATTGCACTAAAGATTGCATAACAGATTCATCACCAAATCAAGGACACAAGTAATACTATGAGTAAAAGAAAGCGTTTTGGCGAAATTCTGGTGGATGCGAAGGTGGTCACCGAATCGGCGCTACAACTTGCCCTTGAAAAACAAAAAGGGACCGGCAAACGCCTCGGCCAGATTCTGGAAGAAATGGGGATCGTTACCGAAAAAGATACGGCAGTCGCCCTGGCGCGCCAGTTCGGATACCGAACCGTTCAAAACCTGGCCAGTTACAGCTTTCCCGGCGAGGTCCTGGCCCTGTTCACCAGCGAAGCAGCCCTGAAAAACAATTTATTTCCGCTGAAACTCGAACAGAAGAACCTCTACCTGGCGATGGTCAATCCGCTTGACATGGATACCATTGACGACATCACCTTCCGTACCGGATTGCGGGTGTGTCCCTGTGTCACCACCCCGGGAGAAATCCAGGCTGCCGTTCATCAGCACTATCTTGGTGGTCGGCCCCACGCACCGCAGCAAGACATTTCAGACTGGTGGACCGTCCTCGTGGTCGACGATCAGGAAATGGTCCGGGGTGCAATCATGGCGGCCTTAAAAAAAGAGGGGTACCAGATTCTCGAAGCGACCAATGGTGCCGAAGGCCTCAAACTGGCATGCCAACACCATCCGCACCTGATCATTTCCGACACGGTCATGCCACGTATGGATGGCTATGAAATGTTTCGCGCCCTGCAGAGTCACAAAAGCGCCTGCAAGATCCCGGTAATGGCGCTGTCTTCAAAAGCGACGGCTGAAGAAGAAGCCAAGCTCCTTGACAGTGGATACTTTGATTTCGTCTCCAAACCGATCAATCCCATCCGCCTGCTTGCGCGGGTGCGCCGAGCCCTGAGAACCGCCTACGGCTCTGACGGGCCACCACCGAGATGAGGAAAACCTAAAAACCTATTGAAAATCCTGGTAGAACCGGTATAATATGACTTAAATAGTTATATTTAGCATACCCCTTCAAAAAACAGGGAGGTTAGTATGAGGATCGATATTCTTGGTAAGCCAGAAAGTGGTCAACGCTGCGAACGAACCCTTGAAAATGTCCGTAAAGCCCTGGAACAAACAGGCGTCGAAGCGGAGGTTCATCTCTATCGCGACCGGAGAAAAATGATTGATCACCGGGTCTACGTTTCACCGGCTCTGATCATCGACGACAGCGTCCGCATTGCCGGAAGAATTCCTGAGATCAAAGAAATCATCAGCATGCTGGCCGAGCGGCCCCGCTATCATAATCGTCTACAGCAAGTAGCCTGATCATCTAAGTATAACCGTCGGGCTTCCCTGATAACCATAAGCCCTTCTGCGCTTTGCAGAGGGGCTTGCTTTTTCTGTTCTCCGTGATTAATCTAAGAGCCTGTCGGACTTGACCGACAGGCCCCTGGATCATCTTCAACTCCTATCCAAGGCCTGAAGCAGCATGACCACCATATTGCTCGTTGACGATGTCAAACTCTTTATCGAACTGGAAAAGTCCTTCCTTGAGGATGCCGGTTACACCGTCGTCACGGCTACATCCGGCGAAGAAGCGCTGGAAAAACTTCCCGAAGTGAACCCCTCGCTGCTGCTACTCGACCTGTACATGCCAGGCATCGACGGCGACGAGGTCTGCCGGCGGATGCGTCAGGACAATCGCTGGAAAAGACTGCCGGTGATCATGGTCACGGCAGCCGGCAAGGAGGAGGAAATCCGCAAATGCCTTGACGCCGGCTGCGACGATTACATCACCAAACCGGTACAGAAGAAACTTCTGATTGAAAAAGTTAAACGCTTGCTGGGGGCCGTAAAAGCCCGCACCGAAGAACGCAAGCCCTACTCTCTTCAGGTACAGGTCCGGGGTGAAGGCCAGCAAATGGTCGCCACGTCCAGAGACCTTTCCCGCAACGGCATTTTTCTCAACAGCCCAGGCTCACTGCCCCTCGGATCCGTCGTCGAACTCAAGCTGGATCTGCCCGGAGGGCGGGATATTGTCCTGATGGGAAAGGTCAAGAGAATAAAAGATGGCCCGGACGGTGGGATGGGGATCTACTTTATCCGCCCAGAAAAAACGGGGATTAAAGAACTCGATCCGTTGCTTTTGGACGCGGTAGAAACAGGCCTGACCGCCAAGGGTACAGACTCGACAGAACCCCTGCTCTCCCAACTCGGAACAGTGGAAACGCAAAACGCCAGATTGCAGGAAGAAAATCTATCCCTGCACCAACGCATCCGGGATCTTGAAAACGAAAACCACGAGTTTGCCGAACGCATCGTACACACCGAAGAAATCAACAACAACCTGACCAACCTCTACATTGCCTCATCACGGCTGCACTCGATACTGGATCGAGCCCAAGTCATTAAAATCATCCAGGAAGTAACCATCAACCTGGTCGGTGCCGAAAAGTTTGCCCTCGCTCTCCACGACAAAGAAACCGGAGACTACCGTTTCGAGGCCGGAGAAGAACTCACCGCCGAAGAATTTCCAACCATCGAGCCGGGCAAAGGGTTATTAGGCCGAGTCATTGCCACTGGCGAACATTATTTTCAAAAAGGACCTGTAGCGGCCGGCTCCGACGACCTGCAGACCCCGCTGGCCGCCATCCCTCTCAGCATCCACGGAACCTGCATCGGCCTGCTGGCGATCTACCGGCTATTCACCCAGAAAGAACAGTTTGAAGAGGTCGACTTTCAACTCTTCAGCATGATGGCCGAACACGCCGCTACCGCGCTCTTCTCGTCGACCCTTTACGAAACCTCGGAGCGCAAACGGCAGACCTATCAGGGCTTCATGGAACTATTGCTCAAGTGACGACCTGACCGGCGGTCCGGCCGTCCCGCGTTCCGGCGATCGGGCAAGACCAGAAACCCTTCCGCCAGGGCAAACCGCGCAATTTCCTCTCCCTCGGCCCGCATCACACTGCCGGCGAAAATCTGCTCCGCCGACTGCTCGCCGGTACATCCCCGCAACAGCTTAAGAAAATCCTCCTCCAGCGACTCGCACAAGACCTGATCACCACGCCTCAGAAAAATAGCCACCGATCCGACCGGCCGAAACAGGGCAGCAATCTGCTCCACCTCCACTTCGCCCATCTCAAGCAGATCGAGAATCTCATAGGCAAAAGGAACCAGGCGAACCCCCCTTGCCACCTTTAGCGGTGTCGTCCACGGATCGATGCCATGCAAAGTCTCAGGAGACGCCGGCAGGGTTTCCGGTCCCAGCAGAGCTTCAGCATAGTGGAAATGATAACGGAGCAAATCCTGGGCGGCCGGCAGCAGATCGAATCGCTTCTGCTTTTTGAGCAAATAAGCCAGATACCCTTCCTGCAACGACAGCGCCTCAGCGGGCATCCATCGCTCCGTTTCGAGCAAAGTCTCGCGTGGCACCTTCGCCTCGGCCAGCAGCCAATCGGCAAATCCCTGCAAAAAGGAGACGGCGTCGCAACCGGTCACAGTGAGCAGGGCGGCGAAAAACCCGACCGCCCGGCCGGTATTATAAAACAGGTCGACAGCGGCCGCCAGCAGCCGACAGGCCTCCAGGTCGGCGGCACTCATGGAGGCACTTTCGAGAACTTCATAGGGCGGATCCTTCTGGGCCCTCAAACCGTACTCGGCAGCCTCGTGATGCAACAGAGTGCCAGGCAATACCGCCAGCGCAAAGATGTCGATATGGTTGGGCGCCAGATTTAGAGCGTAATTAACACTCTGGCAGAAGCCCCGGAAATCATCCCCCGGCAAGCCGAAGATCAGATCAAGTCCGTAAGTCACCCCTTCGCGCGCAAGCAGCTGAATCTTGCTGGAAAATTTATCTGGATCAAGGCTCCGACGGATGTGCTGCAGCACTTCGGGGCGGGCCGACTGCAGTCCGATCTGCACCGAACAGGAGAGCTTCGCCAGGAGGCGGGCGGTTTCGCGGTCAAGATAATCGGCCTTGGCCTCTAGATGAAAATGGATATACGGGGCCTTGCGCGCAAGAAGCTTGAGCAGCTTTTTGCCCCGCTCCGGTGGATGATTGAACGTTGAATCAAGGACCCAGACCTGGCTGACCTGATGACGAATGAACAGGTCCAACTCCTGCTCCAGTCGCTCCATGGGAAAGAGCCGGGTGCCGCTACTGCCGCGAGCATCGAAACAGAAAGTGCAATTGAACGGGCAACCGCGAGAAGTTTCCCAGAGGACGCCCCCGACTTCGGTTGGGACCACGGCGCTGGTCAGCCAGGGCGAAGGCAAAGAGCTCAGGTCCGGCGGCGCTGCTGAAACACCGGCATCGCTGCCGCCAGGCAACATCAGCCCAAATGAAGGCTCCATCGTTTGACCTTGATCCAGGCGCAGCATCAGGTCGCGAAAAGTCTCTTCTCCCTCGCCGAGAATAATTGCATCGAAGCCGCCCTCCAACAACACTGACTGCGGAGAGGCTTGCACTTCGGGGCCACCAGCCAGCAACTTTATTGCGGGCAAAAAAGCGCGCAGTTGCCGGGCCAGGGCACATACCCGGCTACGGTTCCAGACATACAAGGAAAAAGCCACCACCTGGGGCTCGCTGTCGACAATCGCCTGCAGGATCTCCTGGTCCCCCTGCTCCGGAAAAAAATCAAGCAGTAGCGTCCGGGAACGCAGGGGCTCCGGCAGTGCCGCTTTCAAACAGCCGGCCGCCAGCGGAACGGCCTGGGCCGAACGGCGAACATGCAGGGTCGGCAGAACGATTCGCATGGATCGGGTCCTCCTGATTGCCCTCTCAAGGACAACCTTACGATTTATCGGTCAATCTCGGCTGGCGGCGGCGCGAAAAGCTGCTCATCCGTGGTGCGGATCTGCAAACGTTCGAAGGCCGCCTTGAAACGCGGGTACTCGTCCCGCAACTGCGCCAGGGTCAGTTGATAGCCGTAGTTCATCACATGATGACGGGCTTCGTTACTCATCGGGCTCTGAAAGAAAAAGAGCGATTCGTCACGCCCCGGTTCGACCAGCAACACCTCGACTTCGGGATGCTCCCGGCGAAAATGCGCAATAGCCAGATCAAGCTTCTCCTTGTTTTCAATCCGCCGCGACTGCTCCCAGGCAAACGAAATACCAAGGTCGGCGATGCTCGAGCACTTGCCGAAGGAAAGGGACGGAAGACAGGAGCGCTCCTGATCGTTTTCCATGGGAACCCGGGGATTAATCAGCAGGATCAATTCGGCCCCCCGCTCGACGGCGATGTCGAGATGACTCACCCGACCGACGGAACCATCCAGGTAATTGCGCCCGGCAATGGGGTAAGGGCGAAAAAAGTAGGGAATGGCACAGGAAGCGGTGACCGCCTGACAAATCCGGACATTTTCAAATCCCTCGGAACCAAACACCACCCGGCGACCGTGATCAATATCGTAGGCCGGAATATAGAGTTCGGCGGCCAATTGCCGAAAATCGTCAAGAATCCCTTCTTTACGAAAAGACTCAGAAAGATACTGGCACATCGGATCGAGGGAAAAAAGTCCGGAAGGGAACTGCTCCTGAAGGATGGTGAACATTTCATTGAGCGAAAAGGTCCAGCTCTGCCGGCGGTAATGACCGAGGATCTTGAAGAGGTTGCGCAGCACCTGGCCGCACGAAGTCAGAAGCCCGCGGGCATCGAGCCGGTAGATATCCTTGCGGCGCCAGTTGAAGACCGTACTTTCGTCATTGGCGATGGCCCGAAACAGGGCCTCGGGCTCAATCTTGTTGGCCATCAGGGTGGCAATCACCGATCCGGCGCTGACCCCGACATAAAGATCGAACTGGGTGGCCGAAAACCCCGGAGCAAAGAGCCGGTCCAAAGCGGTCAGGCAGCCGATCTCGTATGCGGCCCCCATGATCCCCCCGCCAGCGAGAACCAGAGCGGTCTTCCCTTGTTTACCGGTCACCGGGCCTCCTATTTTTTAGCGCGCACCTTGATTTTTGGCTTACCGTCTTCGGTCACCACCTGAAACTCAATCTCTCGATCCCCAAATTTTTCGCGAATTTTATCCTTCTGCCGCTCTAAAAAAGAATGAACCTGCTGACGATCCGGGTCGGGCCCGGCAATACGACAGGCAATACGGGCCTTTAAAAGATCCTGATAGACCTGATCCAGGGGATCGTCCATGACAGGAATGACTGTCTCCGGGGGTTGAGAGTGGCCGGCCTTGCCGGTATGGCGAATATAACGCCCCTCATCGATCTGGCGCAGAATTCGGTCCCAGTAGCTGGCATAACTATGAAAACGGGTGGCTACGGTCTGACAACGAAAACGCAGGTCGGTCTGGATGATTTTGCGGTTGACGAACTGACGCAGACGCTTGGCCACAGCCTCGCGGCTTTGAATCGGTTCACGCTTTTCGGCACCGGCAAAGTATTGCTCATAGAGAATCTGCAGCTCCTTCAGATCCTGCTCGATATTCCCCAGTTCTCTCGCAATTGATTTGCGGTCATCCATAGCAACCTCCAATATACGAACTATACTGAACATGCTATACCTTTGCAAAGAAAAACCCGGAGGTATACTTCTAGTTTAACGGGCATAATTCTTGACTCTCCAAAACCTTTCACCGATAATTATTGCTTTTTCAATAACTCATTTTCAGGAGGGATTATGAGCACACAACCTCTGGCCGCCGTCATACTCGCTGCGGGACAAGGAACCCGGATGAAATCGCAGCTCCCCAAGGTTCTGCATCCGGTGGCCGGGCAACCGATGATTTGCTCGCCGGTTCGGCTTTGCCGGGAACTGGGATGCGATAAAACCGTCCTGGTCATCGGCCACGGCGCCGACCAGGTCCGGCAAACCCTGACATCCGAGCCGGTGCTCTTCACCCTCCAGGATCAGCAGCTGGGCACCGGACATGCCCTGCTCTGCGCCGAAAGCCAATTACAAAATTTTTCAGGCACCCTGCTGCTGCTTTGCGGCGATGTCCCGCTGCTAAGAAGAGAAACACTGGAGCGACTTCTCGCCTACCATGCTGAGCAACAGGCGGCAGTCACCGTCCTGACCGCCGAAATGGAAAATCCCCAAGGCTACGGCCGGGTAGTCCGCGACGGCGAGGCGGTCTTGCGCATCGTTGAAGAAAAAGATGCCTCGGCCAAAGAAAAGACCATCCGCGAAATCAACACCGGCATTTACGCCTTCGAAGCCCCGCTGGTTTTCGAAGCCCTGCGCTCCGTCGGCCGCGACAACGCGCAAGGCGAATATTATCTCACCGACGTGCTCGAAATCGCCCGCCAACAGGGCCGCACAGTCCGCGCCATCAGCGTTGTCGACCCGGACGAGCCGATGGGAATCAATGATCGGGTCCAGCTAGCTGAAGCCAACACCATTTTACGCCGTCGCATCAACGAAAAACAGATGCGCGCCGGGGTGACCCTGCTCGACCCGGCGACTACCTATATCGACCCCGAGGTGGAAATCGGACCGGACAGCGTGCTGCATCCGGGAGTCCATCTGCGGGGGACGACCCGTCTTGGCGGACACTGCATCGTCGAGCCGGGGGTCATCGTCACGGACTGCACCATCGGCGACGGAGCCCATCTCAAGGCAGGCTCGGTGCTGACCGAATCGACTCTCGGAACCCATTGTGCCATCGGCCCCATGGCCCATCTGCGCCCCGGCACCGTACTGGCCGGCCACAATAAGCTCGGCAACTTCGTCGAAACCAAAAAGGCGATTCTGGCAGAGAAAGCCCAGGCCAGCCACCTCACCTACCTCGGCGACACCGAGATCGGCCGCAACGTCAATATCGGCTGCGGCACCATCACCTGCAACTACGACGGCGTTAACAAACACAAGACCATCATCGAGGACGACGTCTTCGTCGGCAGCGACACCCAGTTTGTCGCCCCGGTGAAAATCGGGCGCAACAGCCTGATCGCGGCCGGCTCGACCATCACCAAGGACGTCCCTCCCGACTCCCTGGCCCTGTCGCGTACCGAACAGAGGATCATCGAAGGCTGGCGCCTGCGGAAGAAAAAATAGCGTAGGGGCGATCCTTGTGATCGCCCTCGTCACAAAAAAAGAACCTCGCAAACATGGGCGAATACAAGATTCGCCCCTACATCGAATTTAATAGACACCAGAGGGCTTACATATGTGCGGCATTGTTGGATATATCGGTTCCCAGGAAGCCACCCCCATTGTTCTTGACGGCCTGCGTCGGCTTGAGTACCGCGGCTACGACTCGGCCGGAATCGCCACTCACCACGACGGCAAGATTGAAATCCGTCGAGCCCAGGGCAAACTGATCAACCTGGAAAACGTCCTCCGCGAACGCCCGGTCAAAGGGAGCTGCGGCATCGGCCACACCCGCTGGGCCACCCACGGTCGCCCGTCGGAAATCAATGCCCATCCGCACAACGCCGGCGGTATCGTGGTGGTTCATAATGGCATCATCGAGAACTACCTGATGCTCAAGGAACGGC
Source organism: Trichloromonas sp. (assembly GCA_041583595.1). Lineage (GTDB taxonomy): Bacteria > Desulfobacterota > Desulfuromonadia > Desulfuromonadales > Trichloromonadaceae > Trichloromonas. Next base: position 9,317 of record JBFHFM010000018.1, read on the forward strand.
TGCGCAAACAGGGGCACACCTTCAGTTCCGAGACCGATACCGAAATCATCGCCCACCTGGTAGATGAACACTACAAAACCACCCAGGATTTCGTCAGCGCGGTCCGCCTGGCCCTGGCCGAGGTGCGCGGCGCCTACGCGGTAGCCATCCTCTGTGAACAGGAGCCGGGTAAAATGATCGCTGCCAAGCTCGGCTCACCGCTGGTGGTCGGTCAAGGGGTCGGCGAGAATTTCGTCGCCTCGGACATCCCGGCGATGCTTTCCCACACCCGCGAGATGATCTTTCTCGAAGACGGAGAAATGGTGGTCTTTACCGGCGGATCGATGGAATTCACCGACCTGGTCGGCAACCCCGTCAGCAAAACCCCGAAGACCATCACCTGGAGCCCGCTGATGGCGGAAAAAGGCGGCTATAAACACTTCATGCTCAAAGAGATTTACGAGCAACCGCGGGCCATCGCCGACACCCTGGCCGGACGCCTGCGCGAAGAAGAAGGGGATGTCTACCTCGAGGATCTCAACCTGAGCGATGCCTCCCTGCAATCGTTGAAAAAGATCTTCATCGTCGCCTGCGGCACCTCCTGGCATGCCGGCCTGGTCGGCAAATTCATGATTGAAAAATACTGCCGGGTGCCGGTTGAAGTCGACATCGCCAGCGAGTTTCGCTATCGCGACCCGATCATCGATGCCGACACCCTTTGCCTGCTGATCAGCCAGAGCGGCGAAACCGCGGATACCCTAGCCGCCCTGCGCGAAGCCAAAGGCAAAGGGGGACAGGTGATTTCAATCTGCAACGTGGTCGAATCTTCGATTCCCCGGGAGTGCGCCGGCGTCATCTACACCCATGCTGGCCCGGAAATCGGCGTCGCCTCGACTAAAGCCTTTACCACCCAGCTGGTTGCCCTCTTTCTTTTCGCCCTGCGCCTCGGCCGGGCCCGCAACGTGCTCTCCGCCGAACGCTGCCGGGAATTGGCCGGCGACCTTTTAAGCCTGCCGCGCAAGATCGAAGAAAGTCTGGAGCTCAACGAGTACATCGAGACGATCGCCCGCGACTTCATGAACGCCCGCGACTTTCTCTATCTCGGTCGCGGCAATCAGTATCCGGCCGCCCTCGAAGGAGCCCTCAAGCTTAAAGAGATTTCCTACATCCACGCCGAAGGTTATCCCGCCGGCGAAATGAAACACGGCCCCATCGCCCTGATCGACGAACACATGCCGGTAGTGGTCATCGCCCCGGAAAATGATACCTTCGAAAAAGTCGTTTCCAATATGGAAGAAGTCCAGGCCCGGGCCGGCAAGGTCATCGCCGTCACCGACGCCGGCGGTGCCAGCCTCTGCGACAGGGCCGATGCCCTGCTGGTGGTTCCTGCCATTGCCGACGACCTGATGCCGATTTTGACCTCCGTTCCCCTGCAACTACTGGCTTACCACATCGCCGTGCTCAAAGGAACCGATGTCGACCAACCCCGCAACCTGGCCAAAAGCGTCACCGTGGAGTAAAATTATTTTGTCTTATCGTCATACCTCCAAAAAACTGCGCCAGTTTATGGCCAGTATGCCAGGCTATTTCCATATTAGCGAAAACACCTTCCTGATCATCTTGGCGGTCATCATCGGCCTGCTGGGAGGATTGGGAAATTACGCCTTCCGCAAAACGATTGAGTTTGTCCACTGGGGCATTTTCGAGCAGGGCGAACATCTGCTCCACTTTTCTCTTACCGAGTGGAGTCCCCAGCGCCTGGCGGTGATCTTTTTCCCAGCCATTGGCGGCCTCCTGATGGTGCCACTCTGGCACTGGTTCGGCGATGACCTCAAGGGCGGCTTCGCAGGTTTTCTCGAACGGGTCAACCTGCGCGGAGCCAAACTGCGTCTGCGGCCCATTTTTACCCGCGGCTTCGCGGCGGCCATCACCCTGGGCTCTGGAGGCAGCGCGGGACAGGAGGGACCGATCGCCACCATCGGCGGCGCTATCGGCTCCCAGTTTGGCCAGATGTTCAAAATGAGCGGGGACCGGCTCAAGGTGCTGGTCGCCTGTGGCGCCGCCGCCGGCGTGGCAGCCACCTTCAACGCACCGATCGCCGGGGTCTTTTTTGCCCAGGAAATCGTTCTGCTGGCGGCCTTCGAACTCTCCAGCTTCACCTCCATCGTCATCGCCAGCGGCATGGCTACCGTTGTTTCGCGGGCGCTGCTCGGCAACACCTCGGAACTTTATGCCCCCCACTATACCGTGCATAATTTCTGGGAGTTCGGCCTTTATGTCCTCTTAGGTCTGATCATTGGCGCTCTGGCGGCAGCTTTTATCGACACTCATTTCCGGATTAAAGACCGCATTGATGCCATAAAAATCCATCGTCTTGCCAAACCGATTCTCGGCGGCCTGGCGGTTGGCGCAATCGGGGTCTGTTTCCCCCAGGTCTTCGGCAACGGGTACGAATTCATTGAAACCGTATTGCTTGGCGACCAGACCTGGTACCAGCCGACCTGGTATCTGCTCGCCACGTTGGTCTTTGCCAAGGCAATAGCCACCTCAATCACTCTCGGCTCGGGGCTCCCCGGCGGAACATTCGCTCCCTGCCTGTACCTTGGCGCCGTAGCCGGCGGCGCTTTTGGTTATCTGGTCGCACAGATCTTTCCCGCCGCCGGAATCGCTCCAGGCGCCTACGCGCTGGTCGGCATGGGAGCCTTTTTGGCGGCGGCAACCCACTCGCCGATGACCGCCATCTTCCTGCTTTTCGAGATCACGGACAGTTACGAAGTCATCATCCCGATCATGCTGACCTGCGTCATCGGCACCGCCATGGCCCGCCACTTCAAAAAAGACAGCCTGGAAACTCTTGAACTTTCCCGGGCCGGCATCGACCTGGAATCGGGCAAAGAGCGCAACATCATGAAATCACTGAAGGTTGGCGAGGTAATGGTGCGCGCGGTCGAAGCTATCCCGGAAAACATGACCCTCGGCCAGTTTGCCGATTTCATCGAACAAACCAAACACACCAACTTTCCACTGGTCGACACCAATGGCGATCTTACCGGGATCATCTCGGTGCAGGATTTCATGGGGGTGGTCTTCGAGCGGGACCTGATGGACCTGGTGGTCATCAAGGAACTGGCCACCGAAAAAGTCATTACCGCCCATGCGGACGAAGACCTCGACCAGGCCATGCGCAAGATCGGCTATCGCAACATCGAACAGCTGCCCGTGGTCGATCGCGAAACCCACCGCAAGCTGGTCGGCATCATCTCCCGGCGGGACATGGTATCGGCCTACAACCGGGCGCTGATGAGCCGTACCCTGGAGGACCAGTAAGGTGACCGATCTGCTCGCCGGACTCAATGCCCCTCAGCGCCAGGCGGTGCTGCACTTTGAGGGACCGCTGCTGCTGCTGGCCGGAGCTGGCTCCGGCAAGACCCGCACCCTGATTCACCGGGTCGCCCACCTGATCCACGCCCATGGCGTCGCTCCCTGGCAAATCCTGGCGGTAACCTTTACCAACAAGGCCGCCGCCGAAATGAAAGAACGGCTGGTACGCCTGCTCGGCGAATCGGAAATCCCCTGGGTGGCTACCTTTCACGCCACCTGCGTACGGATTTTACGGCGTGAAATTGCCGTACTGGGATACTCCTCCGACTTCAGCATCTACGACGACCAGGACCAGGAACGCCTGCTTAAGTCGGTGCTCAAGGACCTCAATATTCCCGAAAAGACCCTCAAGGCGCGAGCCGCAGCCTGGGCCATCGACAGCGCCAAAAACAAAGGCCTCTTTCCCGAACAGATCGATACCAGCGATTATTACGATGAATTGACGGCGCGAGTCTACGAGCGCTACCAGCAGCGGCTGAAACAAGCCAATGCCCTCGACTTCGGCGACCTGCTGCTCCTTGCTTTGCGGCTCTTCGAGACCCATCCCGAGGTGCTGCACAAATACCGCCAGAGGTTCCGCTTCATCCACGTCGACGAATTCCAGGACACCAACCAGGTTCAGTGCCGGCTGGTGCAACTACTGGCCGGCGGCCATGGCAACCTCTGTGTGGTTGGCGACGACGACCAGTCGATCTACGCCTGGCGCGGCGCCGAGATCGGCAATATCCTCAGTTTCGAACGGGACTACCCCGGCTGCACCACCATCCGCCTGGAGCAGAACTACCGCTCGACCCGCACCATCCTGGAAGCGGCCGGCGAAGTGGTAGCGCAAAACCGTGGCCGCAAGGGAAAAACCCTCTGGACAGAGAATCCCCAAGGAGAAAAAATCACCCTTGAGGCACTTCCCGACGATATGGAAGAATCCCGCTACGTGGCCAGTGAAATCAGTCGACTCAAGGAGAGCGGCCGCCACCTGCGGGATATCGCGGTTTTCTATCGCACCAACGCCCAGTCGCGCACCCTCGAAGAGGCGCTGCGCCAGCGCGGTCTGCCCTACGTTATGTTCGGCGGAATAAAATTCTACTCACGAATGGAAATCAAGGACATCCTGGCCTACCTGCGGGTGCTGGTCAACCCGGCCGACTCCATCTCAGCCCGGCGCATCGTCAACGTCCCGACCCGCGGCATTGGCAACACCACCGTCGAACGCATCGCGGCCCTTGAAGAGGAAGCCGGGGGATTTCTCCCCGCCTGCCGACTCGCCGTCGAACGCGGTCTGCTCAAAGGTGCCGCATTCAGCAAAGTCAAGGCCTTCGTGCTGATGATGGAGCAGTTCCGCAAGCAGTTGGAAGAACTCCCCTACCCGCAACTGGCCGCCACCATCATTGAAGAGAGCGGCTACGGGCCGATGTTGCGTGAAGAACGCACCGAAGAGGCCCGCGGCCGGGTGGAAAACCTGGAACAACTACTGGCGGGGATGGAAGAACATTTTGGCAGCGAAGGGACCCTGACCGATTATCTGGAACAGGTCGCCCTGATCACCGATCTCGATTCCTATGACGCCAGCCTCGACCGGGTGACCCTGATGACCCTGCATGCGGCCAAGGGACTCGAATTTCCGGTGGTCTTCATGACCGGCATGGAAGAAGGTCTCTTCCCCCATTCGCGCAGCAGCGACGGCGGTGACGAGGTTGAAGAAGAACGCCGCCTCTGCTACGTGGGCATGACTCGGGCCATGGAAAAGCTCTACCTGACCCACGCCCGACGCCGCCGGATTTACGGCGATTACCAGTTCAATCCACCGAGCCGCTTTCTCAGCGAAATTCCGGCCTCGGCCCTGCACGACACACCGGCGCCTGCGCTACAGAAAACGGCCGGACATAACCTCGCCTCGATTTTCGAACAGCTGGCCCCATCGCCTTTCGACGATGACGATGACGAAGTGGACTCCCCCTTCGAAGACGAAGTGCGGATCGTCCCCGACGCCGAAGAGGGCTTACGACTCGGCATGAAGGTACGCCATCTCAAGTTCGGCGTCGGCACCGTACGCCGCATCGAAGGAAGCGGCGACAACCAGAAGATTACCATCTACTTTCGCACCGTCGGAGCCAAAAAACTGCTGCTTAAGTTCGCCGGCCTCGAACCGGCCTGACGCCATGGAGACCTCTCCCGGTAACGGCAAAAAACGCGGAGGCCTCCTGCTGCGCTGGACCCTGCAGGCGATAGGCTGCAGTTGCCTGGCACTGGCCGTCCTTGGCCTGTTCCTTCCAGTGCTGCCAACAGTCCCCTTTCTGCTCCTGGCGCTGGCCTGTTTTTCCCGAAGCTCCGACCGATTTTACACCTGGCTTCTCCGCCATGAACAGCTGGGCCCCATTATCCAGCCTTATCTCAATGGCCAGGGAATGCCCTTCAAGAGCAAACTCAAGGCCATCGCCCTGGTTTGGGCCAGCATTATTATTTCTGCGGTCTTCCTGGTGAACCTTCTGTGGGTTCGGATCATGCTACCGATCGTTGCCCTGGGGGTCACCTTCTATCTCCTGCGTCTGCCAACCGCCGAAGAAATCGCCCCCTTCGAATAACAATTTCAATCATGCCTCACCTTATGGGAGCGGTGTTGTTGTGGCGTAGTTATCAGGACCTTGCACCGGGACTGAGTCATTTTGCCACCACATGGCAAGCCTAGAAGGGCTCAAGGCGAATACCGAACTGATCCGCCAAATGATAATACTGACCATGAACCATCCCTTCGCCACGAGCGATGGCCAACTTGCGTTTGCGCACGTCCTCGATCCAGCGGGGATTACTGGCCTCGGCCCGACGGTTGGCGATGATCACCAGGCGCGCCTCCTCGAGCGATTCCCGCCCTTGGGCCGTACCGAGTCGATCATAATCACTGAAGATCTGCGACTTGACCAACGACGAGATACTTCCGTTTTGCACCTTGATGTCAAACATTAACGCCTGAGCCCGTTGTGACCAGAGGCCATATTGCCGACACAGATCCTGCGCCTTGGCAAAGAGCCGGTCGGCATGACGGACCTCGATGGCCTGAAATTCCTTGAGACGACCGAGACCCTTAAGTACACCCTGCCAGGGTTCAGCCAATGAGTAACGACGCGGATCCTGAATCGAGCGGACCCAGGCCATCTGTTCCTCCTTGCTAGAGGTAAAGACGGCCTTCAACTCGGGATAGTAATCCTGACACAGATCCTCGAGAAGCGACGGATGTTCCTGCGCCATTTCCCGAAAGAGCGGCTGAAGGGATTCCTGACCGAGATTCCATTGCAGAGCACCAAAGCTCAATCCCTGATCGTCAAAGTCACCGCTGATGCCGGCAAAACAGTCCGGCACCGGCATCCCGGTTTCAATCGAACCGGTCAGGGCCAGGCACCGGTAGGCCAGACTTTCCTTCAGAATCTTCGGCTCAGGCAGAGACACCTCGTCGAACAGAGCCCGCCACGTTTCAGCGCCAACGATACCGTCCACCACCAGTCCCCGGAGGCGCTGAAAACGCTTGACGGCCCCTTCAGAACCCCCTCCGAAAATGCCGTCAATATCGCCTAGATATAATTTCTGCTCCTTAAGTTTTTGCTGGATCTGCCTCACTTCCGGCCCTTTACTACCCCGTCGGTATGCATTCATGATCGGTCCTTTCTCTTGGTCATTTACCGGCCTTTTTCACCAATTCACCCCCAAACGTCTCCATCCAGGGGATTTCTTTCACCCGCCGCTGCCTCACTTCACGTATCTGCCTTACATTACGGACAGAGGTTTCCGCTCCCCGCCGCAAGCAACGCTCCCAGACACACAACCAGGGCAAGGACTGTCCCGATGACAGACAGCCTCTTGCTGCAAACCTCACCCAGACGGATATCGATTAGTTCCATCTGCAATGAAGATCCTGTTTTCATAGCAGGCACCGTCAAATATCTTTGCCGTTTGTTAGCCTGGCCTTATCCCCAGGCAAATAAAAGTAAAGCTTATTAATAATTCACATATATTGCCATAAAAATGGGACCGTTTCGCCGACTTTCTTAGCTAAAAATTTATTTCATTGTCGTACCAACGGCATCATCCATTCCTCTTTCTCAAACTTACCATTCGTAATTATGCGTGGCGATTTCATCTACCGCCTTGGCTCCCTGGACATCGCTGTATATAATTAGTTTTCATCCGACAACAACCACCTCCAGTTAAGTCCAAAAAGGAGAGTCCATGAACCGCAATCTTTTTCTGCCGATGCTGCTGACGCTGACCGCTCTTATTACACCGCCGGCTCTGGCCGAACCTCCCCTTGAGCTGCGCAGCACCCTTGCCGACCAGCAAGAGGTTGCCGTCACGATCTACAACGACAACCTCGCCCTGGTTCGCGACCAGCGCAAGATCACCCTGCAACAGGGAGAAAACCATCTGGCCCTGCGCGAGGTGAGCGCCGGCATTCGCCCGGAAACCGCCCTGTTGCGCAGCCTCAGCGAGACCGACGGCGTGCAGGTAATCGAGCAGAACTTTGACTTCGACCTGCTGACCCCGGAAAAACTGCTGGAAAAATTCGTCGGTAAAAAGGTACAAGTGGTGCGGGTCCATCCCCAGACCGGCGAGGACAGCTTCGAAACCGCCGAGGTGCTGGCTGCCAGCAGCGGTGTGGTCCTGAAAATCGGCGACCGCATCGAGACCGGGGTGCCGGGGCGGCTGATCTATCCCGATGTCCCCGCCGACCTTCGCGACCGCCCGACCCTGGTGCTGCAGTTGCACAGCAAAAAAGCCGGAGAGCAGCAGCTTGAGCTGGCCTACCTGACCTCAGGGCTCTCCTGGAACGCTGACTACGTGGCCCAACTGAGCGAAGACGACCGCACCCTCGACCTTTCCGGCTGGGTAACCCTGACCAACCGCAGTGGCACCAGTTATCGCTCCGCGCGTCTGCAGCTGGTGGCCGGAGATGTCAACCAGGTGCGCCAGGAAATCCCCATGGCTCGCGATTTCATGATGGAAAAGGGGATGGTCGCCGCTTCGGCGCCAATGCAGGAAGAAAGCCTCTTCGAATACCACCTCTACTCCCTCGGTCGGCCGACCACCCTGCGGGAAAACCAGACCAAGCAGGTCAGCCTGCTCAGCGCTGCGAAAGTACCAGTGGTGCGCGAATATCTGTTGCAGGGAGGCGATTACTACTATCGGGGACGGTTTGATAATCTCGGCGAAAAACTTAAAGTAGGGGTCTTTCTCGAACTGGCCAACCGCGAAGAAGCAGGACTGGGGATGCCGCTACCGAAAGGAATCGTTCGCGTCTACAAAAAGGACCGGCAGGGCAGCTCCCAGTTCGTCGGCGAAGACCGTATCGACCACACGCCCAAAAATGACCTCGTTCGCCTCAAGCTCGGCGATGCCTTCGATGTCACCGCCAACAAGAAACAGACCGATTTCCAGAAGCTCGGCGGGTCAGGGCAATACAACTACGTCTTCGAGAGCGCCTACAGCATTAAGCTGAACAATGCCAAAACCGAGGCAGTGACGGTCAGGATAGCCGAACCCATGCCGGGCGACTGGGAAATGCTCAGCGAAAGCCATCCTCACCAGAAAGAAACCGCGGGCACCGCCAGCTGGCTAATCAAGGTGCCGGCCGAAGGGAGCACCACCCTCACCTACCGGGTGCGGGTACGCTACTGACGCCTGAAATTGAATGCATAGAAAAGGATGAGCACAGCATATGAACGAGTTTGACAGGAAAGTTCGCAAAACAACCGGGCGGGACCTTTGCAGCGCTGAAGTACAGACCGTGCAGGTCAACGTCGGACTACGCTGCAACCTGCAATGTCGCCACTGCCATGTCAGCGGTGGCCCTAACCGGCTGGAAGTAATGACATGGCCGACCATGGAATCGATTTTTCGACTGCTCAAAGCCCTGCCCGGCTGCCAGGTCGACCTCACCGGCGGAGCCCCCGAACTGAATCCCCACTTCACCCGCTTCGTCAGCGAACTGCATGCCGCCGGCCACCCAGTCAAGGTGCGCACCAACCTGTCGGTTTTTTTCGAGCCGAACATGGAGGGACTGCCCGAGTTCTACCGAGAGCACAACGTTCAGCTAATCGCTTCACTCCCCTGTTATCTCGACAGCAACGTACGGGCCCAGCGCGGCGAAGGGGTCTTCGACAAAAGCATTGAGGCCATCCGCCAGCTCAACCGTCGCGGCTACGGCATGGAGCCGGAACTCACCCTCAGCCTGGTTTACAACCCCGGCGGCCCCTTTCTTCCCCCTGACCAAATCTCTCTCGAAGAGGCCTACCGGAAAGAACTGCGGGAGCATTACGGCATCGAGTTCAGTCACCTGTTGACCATCACCAACATGCCATTGGGACGGTTTCTGGATGATCTGAAACGGCAGAATAAAGACCTTGAATATAGAACGCTGCTGAATGACGCCTTCAACCCTGACACGCTCAACGGACTGATGTGCCGCCACCAGATCTGCATTTCCTGGGACGGCACCCTGTCTGACTGCGACTTCAACCTCGCCCTTGGACTGTCCCTCAACCAAAGCCTCCCCAACCACATCAACAAACTCGATCCAGCCAACCTGAACGGACGCCGGATCGTCACCGGCCGCCACTGCTTCGGCTGCAGCGCCGGCTGCGGCTCCTCCTGCGGAGGGGCGCTGGTGGCGTGAGGAGGCATGGAACGAGTATTCCATTGCGAAGTATAACAAAAAAGCGAGGTCCCCGAACGGGGACCTCGCTTTTTTCTAACTCCTTACACCTTACTCTTCAGGCCTATCAGCTCCGCACTTGCGGCAGCAGCTCCTCAAGGAGACGAAACAGCTCTTCGAGGTCCACCAGGGTCATGTCGGCCATGTGCGGAATGCGGAAGGTCTGATTCTTGATTTTGCCGTAGCCGTTATCGATAGCGTAGCCGCGCTCACCGGCCAGCTTCTTGAGCTTTTCCAGATCGGTGCGGCCATCGTTGCTACCGGCAGTAAGGGTCAGCGAACGATATCCTTCGGCGGCAAAGAGACCGAAGCCCTGATCCAGAATCCAGGAGCGGGTTGCCTCAGCCATCTGTCGGTGACGGGCATAACGGTTTTCCAATCCCTCGGCAAAAAACTTGCGCAGCTGATGAGCCAACGCAAAGATCAAACTGATACAGGGCGTACTCGGCGTGTTGTCCTTAAGATCGTTGGCCTCAAACTCCGCGAAATCAAAATAATAGCCGCGATTGGGGGTCGTCTTCGCTTTTGCCAGCGCCTTCGGCGAAACGGCAAAAACCGCCAGTCCCGGCGGCAGGCCAAAAGCCTTCTGCACCCCGGCCAGACAAACGTCGGTGCCGAGAGCCTCGACATCGAGAGGAACGGCGGTCATCGACGAAACCGTATCAACAATAAAAGAGACTTCGGGATATTTTTTCATCACCCCGGCAATGTCCTCGAGAGGCGACAAGACGCCGGTTGAGGTTTCATTATGCACCAGGGTCATGGCGTCATATTTACCGGTAGCCAGCGCCGCATCGACCATCTCAGGGGTAATCGGCTGTCCCCATTCGGCAGTAAAAAGATCAGCCTCCAGGCCACAGCGGCGAGTCACATCGTTCCATTTGCTGCTGAAGGCGCCATTTCCAAAGTTGGCACAGCGCTTTTGCACCAGGTTTCGAACCGCCCCTTCCATCACCCCGAAGGCACTTGAGGTAGAAAGGAATACCGGATTCTGGGTATTCAACAAGGTCTTCAGACCAGTCGTCACCTCGCGATGCAACGCCGCATACTCTTTCATGCGATGACCGATCATCGGTGACGCCATCGCCTCGAAGACATCCGGGCTGACTTCAACCGGTCCGGGGATATAAAGCTTCTTGCCCATGAATTGTGCTCCTTCAAGAAGAGATGTTTCCCTGCAACGACCTCATCGCCCGGCATAAAAAAACGCCCGGCCCTGTCGGATGCAGAGGAGCCCAGGCGTACGGCTGCGACGGTCGTGACTTCCTGCTCCCTGGTGGTTCCCCACCTAGCGCCAGTTACAGGAGACCTGTGAATTATTTACCTGCGCCATCCGGGCGCCGGATTGATTCCTTAACACACTCACGCGTACGCTGTCAAGGAATTCCCTCGTTGACATTCCCGCCGGCGAACGGTACTATGCGAGCAATTTTCGATGTGTTTCCAACCCCTTTGATCAACTTCAGCTAAAGGATTTCGAGCCGTATGTGGTACCTGATGAAACGCCTGCTGGCCCTGTATGTCTTGGTGCTGATGACCGCGGTTTCCGCCCAGGCTGCCCTCACTTTTGGCGCAGCCCCGGCGGCGGACTCCCTCATCCAGTCGGTACCTCAGGCTCAGCGTTTCGGGGCCTACCTCGAAAAACGCCTGGGAGAACCGGTTGACGTCCGTATTTTTCCCAACGACCGCAACCTGAAAGAAGCACTGAACACCTATTACGATGTCGATCTGGCCGTGGTTCAGGGCAACCTGCTCCGCCAGCAACCGACCTGCAATTTCAATGAACTGGCCAACCCGGATGGAAAAACCGAGCAGACCGGTGCTACGGCAGATATGATCGTCGTTCGCCAGGGGCTGGACAGCGACCGCCTGTCCCGCATCCAAGCCGTGCTCGCCGGCATGGAAAACGATCCGGAAGGAAACGCCCTGCTGTATAATTTGGGCATCCAGCGCTTTTCACAGCCTGAAAACCCCAAGCCGGCTCCAACCTCGACCCGTGCTCAGCAGCCAGCATCCACCATACCGACCCCCTCCCGCAAGGCTTCAACAGCCCCGGCCTCCGAAGCGGCAGAATTCACCCTCGGCATCGTCGCCGATCCCGGCACCCCCCTGCTTAGCAAGGATGCCGCCGAAAATTTTGCCGGCACACTGGGGCAGCAGCTCAATACCCGGATCACCGTGCGAGTTTTTAAGGACGAAGCCACCTTGCATGAATGGCTCAATCGCTTCCGGATGGTCGAACTGGCGCTTCTTAGTTCTGAATACCTGCAAAAACAGCCCGCCGGCGAATTCGAACGACTCGCGCAACCGACAGACCTGGTGAAGCAAAAACTGACCGCCGGAAGCTGGCTGGTCGCCCGCCAGGGGCTTGATCCACGCCA
>JBFHFM010000019.1:0-21531 GCA_041583595.1 Trichloromonas sp.
TATCCCGCCGGGAGGTCCCACCCCAGCAGACGCCCCTCAATCTCCTTCAGCACCTCATTACTGTTACGCCCCAAAGTATTGGCCGACAGAGTCACCACCCGCTTCTGGTCAAGGTGACGGATCGAACCGAAGCCGGTGGACAGACCGATGGACGCTACCGTCGACAACGGCACCGGATCGCCTCCTGCGGTGGGAATCAAGAGGTTTTCGATGTCTGCCAGACTCTGACGCCGTGATTCCGGGAGGCGCACAACGATGTCGTACTCATCCTGTCCGTAGCGGTAGGTTCCCAATTTGCTGCCGCTGATGGCCGCTTTAACCATATTGGAAATGTCCGAAGTCGAAAGCCCGAGCAGACTGGACGTTTCCCGGTCAACCTGCACCCTGATCTCCGGTTTGGCTCGTGAAAAATCGTCCTTGAGATCAACCAGGCCCGGCACATCCTTGATCAATTCCCTGGCGTGAGCCACCAGTGCCTCGAGGGTTTCGACGCGTTCGCCGCTGATTTCGATGCTGACCGGGGGTCCAGTCGGTGGCCCGTTTTCCTCTTTTTCAACCTTGATTTCGGCACCGACGAAACCGGCCAGGGCATTGCGGATCCTCTCCAGAACGTGGCTGGTACTTTCGTGGCGCTCGGCGCGATCGACGAATTCGAGAGAGACCTTGCTCATATGCGATTGGCTGCCGCTTTCAGCGCCAGCCTCACCACTTGACGCCACGCCTACCTCGCCAATAACGAAGCGGATATCCGGCTCCCCACGAACGATCTCTTCGACCTTTCTCGCCAACTGGTCCGAGGAATCGAGACTGGTCCCCTCGGGAGCCTTGATTTCCACATAGGCCCGATTCGGATCGGTATCGGGAAAGAGTTCGACACCGTGCCCCAAGAGCGCGTAGCAGGTCGTAATCAGGACCAGCAGCGCGAAAGCCCCGCCCATTACAAACCAACGGTAATCAAGAGCCTTTTCAAGCAACCGGCGATATATGCGGAGCACCAGGGTTCGATCCTCCTCCGGATTAAGTTCCACCGGGCGCAGACGCATGAAACTGGCGCAGATCACAGGGTTAATAACCAACGCAACAAATAACGACGAGGTCAGGGTGATGATCAGGGTGATCGGCAGAAATTTCATAAATTCGCCCATAATCCCCGGCCAGAAAGTCATGGGGAAAAAGGCACAAAGGGTGGTCAGAGTCGAGCTGATCACCGGCCAGCCAACCTCACTTGCTGCCTCTCTGGCAGCCGCGATGCGCCCCTTCCCTTCTTGCATATGGCGGTAGATATTTTCGACGATGACAATCGCGTTGTCGACCAGCATCCCCAAGGCGAGGATCAGGCTGAATAGCACCACCATGTTAAGGGTCATCCCCAGCGCCTGAATGACGATAAAGGAGAGCAACATCGAAAAGGGGATGGCCAGGGCGACGAACAGCGAATTACGCAGTCCGAGAAAGAGGAAAAGCACCGCGATTACCAGAATCAATCCGGTGAGAATGTTATTTTCGAGCTCGGACACCATCCGCCGGATGTCTTTCGACTGATTCATAGTCACCGACAGCTCGACTCCTTCGGGAACCATATTTCGGGCGACACCGAGCAGGGCAAAGACCTGATCGGCCACGGCGATGATATTTTCACCCGTCCGTTTCTTGACCGCCAGGGTAATACTTTCAGCGCCGCCGAGACGGGCGTAGCTGGTGCGGTCTTCAAAGGTAAAATGAACCGTCGCCACGTCCTTGTAGTAAATCGGCCGCCCTTCTCGGGTCACCATCACCAGATTGTCGATCTGATGGGGATCAGTAAATTCGCCGGGGATGCGCAGCAGGTATTTGCCTGCGCCGATGTCGATGCTGCCACCGGGGATATTGACGTTTTCACGCTTTATCGCGGCCAGAATTTCGGCAAAAGAAAGGCGGTAGGCCGCCAACCGATCGGGATCGAACTCGACCCGCACCTGCCGTTCGCGGCCACCGGTGAGAACCACGTCGAGCACCCCGGGGACCTCCTCGATCCTCTCTTCGAGTTCTTCGGCCACCCCTTTGAGGACTGTTTCACCGACATCGCCGGATATGGCCACCATCAGGATAGGAAACTCGGAGAGGTTAACCTCAAGGATCGACGGGTCATTTTCCAGATCATTGGGAAGATCGCCCTTGGCCTGATCAACCTTATCGCGCACCCACTGCAAGGCGTCATCGATATCAACATCGGGGTTGAATTCGACGGTAATCATCGACGAACCTTCGGCGCTCACCGAACGGATTTCCTTGACGTTTTTGAGCCCCTTGAGCTTGCGCTCGATGGGCAGAGTCACCAGCGATTCAATATCGGAGGAAGCCACCCCTTCGTAAGGCGTAACCACTAATACATAGGGAACGGTAATGTCGGGATTCGATTCGCGCGGCAAGGTGACGTAGCTGTACACGCCGACGACAATAGCAATAAACATCAGCGCGAAAACGGTGCTGCGCTGATGGATGGCGACATTGGAAATCAGCATGTCAATCCCCCGTCACAGCGATAGCAGAGCCGTCGACAACCAACTGCTGCCCCTTCACCAGCAACTGATCCCCGACCGCAAGTCCGGCCTCAATCACCACCTGATCACCGATAATCGGTCCGACCCTCACTTCCCGCTGACGGGCGACGCCACTTTCGGCAACAAAAGCCACCTTCCGTCCCCCCTGGTCAACCAGGGTGGACAAGGGCACGGCGATGGCATCTGACAGGTCACGACGAACCGCTTCGACCCTGACGATCATTCCGGGCCGCAACCGTCCCGCGGCGTTGTCGACGGCAACCTTGGCGCGGTAGGTACGGGTCACCGGGTCGGCCTTGTAGGCCAGATGGATCAGAGTTCCAGCAAAGGTTGCTCCGTCCCGACCGTTGATTGTCGCCTGCACCACCTGAACCGAATCACCGACGTGAAGATATGCCACATCTTTCTCCGGCACATCGATCAGCACCCTGAGTCGATCAATCTGCACGACCAAAGCCACCGGAGTGCCAGCGGAAACATGTTCGCCGCGATCGACCAGTAACCGATCGAGTACGCCGTCCACCGGACTTTCCAGGGAACTCTGATCGAGAGCCACCTGGGCCTGACGCAAAACACTCGCGGCGACGTCGTAGGCACAACTGGCATCCTCATACTCCTGAGCACTGACCAGTTTTTCGTCAAACAAGCTCTTGAAGCGGTCGCGGCTATTCCGACGCAGTTCACATTCGGCCTTGGCCCGATCGAGACTCGCCTGACGGGAATCCGGATCAATGGTCATGATCACTTCCCCCTTCTTCAAGCGATCACCTTCGAGCGGACCGATCCACCGCACCGGGCCATCGATTTCCGCGGAAAGTAGCAGGTCTTCCCAGGCTTCCAGCGACCCCGGCAGCGTCAACTGCTCCCGCAGATTCTGAGGCGAAATGACGTGCACAGCCACGTTGGTGACTTTCTCGCTGGCCGTTTCAACCACCGGGGCTGAAATTGAACTGTCAGAGGGTTCGCTACAGCCACCCAATAACATCATTAACGACAAACCAACCATATAAAGACTGAGGCGTTTCATCAATTTTCTCCTGATCCCAAAATATCTACCTTGACAATACGCTGACCAATCCGTTCGATAACTTTGGGATCACCTTTATCACCGGTCACCCGCTCACCAATGCCGGTCAGCGCTTGATGAAGCAGCGAACGCAGCGAGGCCTCCACTTCCTGTTCCTCAACCAGATAACCGGAATACCACGCCGACAGCGTCAAAAGATAAAGAGCATACAGATGACCGGTAGCATGCATGTTATCAATTTCAGGTTTCAATTCACCACGCTGGCTGGCCCGGGTCAAAAGCACCCCAACGCCCTGAAGGTAACGGGCATCCAGATCACGCGATTTTTCTCGACTGGCCTCGCGGGGAAAGGTCATCTCCCGAGCCAGCAAACGGCCGAACTCGCGATTCGCTGTAACGAAACGAAATTGACTCATAAAGAGCAGGACCAATTGCTCCAGTAGAGGCGCCTGAGGATCGTT
The DNA here is from genome assembly GCA_041583595.1 of Trichloromonas sp. Classification (GTDB taxonomy): domain Bacteria; phylum Desulfobacterota; class Desulfuromonadia; order Desulfuromonadales; family Trichloromonadaceae; genus Trichloromonas. The sequence continues at coordinate 4,029 of JBFHFM010000019.1, forward strand.
TTTTTCAGCCAATATACCGAAGGCGTAATCAATCTGATCTTCACAAAAAGCCAGAAAGATATCCTCCTTGGCCCGAAAGTAGCCGTAAATAGTCCCCTTGCCGATTCCTGCCGCTATCGCAATAGCTTCGATGCTGGTTTTTTCAAAGCCCTTTTCACTAAACAGGGCAACCGCCGCCGCAATAATAGCTTGCCGGGTTTCCCGTTTTTTGATTTCGCGAATACCGCTCATTGAACCTCCATACAAAAGTCGACTGCGGTCGAATTTTATCGTCCCCCCCCCGCCCGGGTCAATCAAAAGTCGACCACAGTCGACTTTTTGTTTCTTGACAGTCATCGGGTGCAATGGCATATCTGCTCTCTGGAGGCCAAAATGAACCCAATTACCCTGATCGAAAAATACTATCCCCCCGGAAGCGAGGCCCACCGCATTCTGCTGCGCCACAGCGGCCGGGTTGCTGCCAAAGCATTGATTACCGCACGCCGCCTCAATCAATTAGCGGCTATCGACATCGAGTTTGTTCGAGAAGCGGCGCTGCTCCACGACATCGGCATCCTGTTCACCAACGCTCCGGATCTCGGCTGTAACGGCCAACTACCCTACCTTGCCCACGGTTACAAGGGGCGTGAACTGCTTGATCAGGAGGGACTCCCCCGACACGCCCTGGTCTGTGAACGGCATATTGGCGTGGGCCTGACGGCCGAGGAAATCCGCGCCAACCATCTGCCCCTGCCGGTACGTGACATGCTGCCCCTAAGCATCGAAGAACAGATCATCACCTATGCCGACCTGTTTTTTTCGAAAAACCCCAAAGAAAATGACCAGGAACGCACTCCAGAGCAGGTGCGTCAAACCCTGGCCCGCTTCGGCGCGGACAAACCCGCGATTTTCGATACCTGGCATGCCCGCTTCGGTGGATGAGCCGCTATACTTATAGGTGTCGCCTGCTGCATTAAGACGACTTTTCAGACCATTAAGATACGTGTTAAATGCCGTCACTCGAGAAACGCACCTAAACCGTCTTTTTTAATTCACCTGTTCAAGATTTTTTCGTCAAAACGAAAGCATCCGTAACAGCATGAACTCTCTCTAGGTGAGAGAAAAACAAACCTCATGGAGCGCTCCACATGGAAACCTGGATTCAGGACATCTTTCACTGGCTTCCGACCGGCGCGGTCTATTACCTTCTGGTATTCCTCATTTCATTCCTCGAGTCCCTGGCCTTGGCTGGCCTGCTGGTTCCGGGCAGCGTATTGATCGTGTTCACCGGGTTTCTGGCCGCGAACGGCAAAGGCATCTTTGTCATCTTGATTTTCGCTGCGGCTCTCGGCGCAATCCTGGGTGATCTGATCAGCTACTGGCTTGGCGCCCGCATGGGTACGTCACTACTGAACAAACCGGCCTTTCGCCGCTACCATACCTTGTTTAAAAAATCGGAACTTTTCTTTGCCGAACATGGAGGCAAAAGTGTTTTTCTGGGACGCTTCATCGGCTTTCTGCGCCCCTTTATCCCCTTTATTGCCGGGCATGCCCGCATGCGACCCCTGCTTTTTGTCAGCTACGCGGTCATCAGCGGATTCCTCTGGGGACTGGCCTATCCCGGTCTCGGCTATTTCTTCGGTGCCAGCTGGAACCTGGTACAAATATGGATCGGCCGTATTAGCTATCTTATGGCTGCACTGGTCGTTCTGCTCGTTCTCAATCAGCTGTTCTGGAAACGCCTCGCTCCACGCCTGTCAAAACTTGCCGTTCGTATCTGGAGCAAAATCGCTAAGGCTTGGGAAGTGGCGCTGCAAACCCGCTTCATGCGCAGCTTCTCCAATAAACATCCCCGCGCATGGACTTTCATCGCGGACCGCTTCAGCCTGCACCATGGCACCGGCCTCTACCTGACGACCGGGTTCGCAGGCGTCATCCTCTTTGCCTCGCTCTTTATCTGGATCATCGGTCCACTGACCCGTCTCGACCACCAGGTCTACCAATGGCTGGCACGCATGCAGCACCCAACCAGCGATGTCATCGTCTTGATCATCACCTATTTTGGTAACGCCACGGTAATTCTTCTAATCGGCCTCTGGGCCTGCCTCTGGCTTGTGCTGCAAAACCGTTATTTTTCTGCCGTCATCCTGGTCGGTGGGACCGCGGGGGGGGAACTGCTGGTCTTCCTGCTCAAGCTGCTCTTTGCGCGAGCCCGACCCGAATCCTATTTTCCCAATCTGGCCACCACTATTCTCAGTTTTCCCAGCGCCCATGCCTTTGTCGCCCTGGTCTTCTACGGCCTGCTGGTTTACATGCTGCTCAATACCCTGAGCAATCTGCAGAGCCGATTTTACCTGGTGGTTTCCGGCAGCGCGCTGGCCCTGCTGATCGGCTTCAGCCGTCTGTACCTGGGAATGCACTGGTTCAGCGACATTCTCGGCGGCTATGCCCTGGCGGCCGCCTGGCTAACCATTCTGATCACCGCCTGTGAAATGCGTCTGCGCTATGGCGGTGAATTTCCCTGGCGTGACCGCATTCCGCATCTCCCCTTCTCACGCCCCCTGCGCCTGACCATTCTCACATTGACTGCTATCTTGCTGACCTGGAGCATTTACGGATACATCGACAACCGGCTGCAGCTCGACCTTCAGGGCAAGCATATTTACAATCAACAGCAGATGGGCTAGGATGCGCGCGCATCGGAACCTCTAAAATTCAGGATACAAGTATGAACGTACGTTTTCCCGCCGAGTGGGAAGAACAGGATGGCGTGCTGCTGGCCTGGCCGCACGCCGATAGTGATTGGTGTGACGATTTAGCTGTCGTGGAGCCTGTCTTTGTCAACATCGCCAAAGAAATCAGTCGGTTCGAACGGGTACTGATTGTCGCCCCGGAGATCGCGCCGGTCCAGGAACAGCTGAACCAAGCCGGGGTCGACATGCAGCGAGTGCGCCTTGTGCAGATCCCGACCAACGATACCTGGGCGCGGGACTTCGGGCCGATTACGATCTTCGAAGACAACCGCCCGGTGCTGCTCAACTTCGGCTTCAACGGCTGGGGGCTTAAATTTGCCGCCAACTTCGACAACCGGATTACCGCCAACCTGACCGAGAGTGGGGTATTCGGCGAATGCGAGATGCGTATCCCCGGCCTGATTCTCGAAGGGGGCAGCATCGAAAGTGATGGCGAAGGAACCCTGCTCACCACCTGCGAATGCCTGCTCGAAGCCAACCGCAACCCACACCTGGGTCGCCCAGAGATTGAGGCGGCCGTCGGTCGCCTGTTGGGCTCGAATCATTTTCTGTGGCTTGAAAACGGCTACCTGGCTGGCGACGACACCGATTCGCACATCGACACTCTGGCCCGGCTCTGTCCAGAAAATACCATCGTCTATGTCAAATGCGATGACCCTCAGGACGAACACTTTGCCGCCCTTAGCGCTATGGAAGCCGAACTTAAAGCCTTCCGCACGGCTGACAACCGCCCCTATCGGCTCCGCCCGCTCCCTTGGCCAAAAGCCTGTTTCGATAAAGAAGGGCAGCGGCTTCCGGCCACCTACGCAAATTTTCTCGTCATCAATGAAGCAGTGTTGGTGCCGACCTACCAGGACGAGCAGGACGCCTTGGCCCTCGAAATCATCGCCCGGGCGTTTCCGCAACGGCAGGTCATCGGCATCGATTGCCTGCCACTCATTCTGCAGCATGGTTCGCTGCACTGCGTAACCATGCAGATCCCCAAAGGAGTACTGGCATGAAGCTATTGAAAGTCGGATTAGTGCAACAGGGGTGCAGCGACCAGCGCGAAGAGAATATCGAAAAGAGCATTTGCGGTATTCGTGAAGCGGCGCGCAGCGGAGCCCAACTCGTCGTGCTTCAGGAACTGCATTGCGGGCCATATTTCTGCCAGACCGAGGACACCGCCTGCTTCGACCTGGCTGAAACGATTCCCGGCCCGGCGACGCAAACCTTCGGCGCTCTGGCCAAAGAACTCGGCATCGTTATCGTCACCTCCCTCTTTGAAAAACGGGCGCCAGGGCTTTACCACAACACCGCCGTGGTACTGGAGTCGGATGGGAGTATCGCCGGCAAATATCGCAAAATGCACATCCCTGATGATCCCGGCTATTACGAAAAATTTTACTTTACCCCTGGCGATCTCGGCTTCACCCCCATCGACACCTCGGTCGGCCGCCTTGGCGTGCTGGTTTGCTGGGACCAGTGGTACCCGGAAGCCGCCCGGCTGATGGCCATGGCCGGAGCCGAAATGCTGATCTATCCCACAGCCATCGGCTATGACCCCCGGGACGATCATGAGGAACAGACCCGGCAACGCGAAGCCTGGGTCACGATCCAGCGCAGCCACGCCGTAGCCAACGGCATCCCGGTCATCAGCGTCAACCGCGTCGGCTTCGAAGCCGATCCTTCAGGCGTCAGCGCCGGCGCACAATTCTGGGGCAACAGCTTTGTCACCGGCTGCCAGGGCGAGTTGGTCGCGGTAGCGGGTAATGACCAGGAACAGGTCATAGTCGTCGACATAGACCGCCAACGCAGCGAAGATGTCCGACGCATCTGGCCCTACCTGCGCGATCGCCGCATCGACGCCTACGAAGATCTGGTACGACGTTATAGGGATTAGGTGGGGCGAGTGGCGAGTGGCGAGTGGCGAGTGGCGAGTGGCGCAAACATCGAACCCCGAACTTGGAACTTCGAACTTGGAACTTGGAACTTCGAACTTGGAACGTCGAACGTCGAACTTGGAACTTGAACCCTCGAACCAAACGCAAAGAGGCCGGACAATCTGTCCGGCCTCTTTGCGTTTATCGATGGTGGTAATCAGTAGCGGGCGTCGGCAAAATCGACCCAGCCTCCAGCCTGCACCAGCGCCTTGTCAAAAGGGCTGATGTCGAAGCTGTAGGTTTCGGTTTTACCGCCGGCGGTGGCCATCACCTTCTGCCCGTCGAGATCGACGCTGATGCTGACCTCCCCCGCTTGTTCGAGAGCAAAAAGGTTGTCCAGATCGGCCTTGGGCAATTCAATGGCGAGCATGCCGCCATTGAAGGTGTTCTGCCGAAAAATCCGGGCGTAGCTCTGGGCGATAATGGTGTGCACGCCGTTGACCTCAAAGACCCAGGGAGCATGCTCGCGAGACGATCCGCAGCCGAAGTTTTCGCGGCTGATGACCACCCGGGCATTTTTCAACTTTTCCCCTTTGGGATCAAAATTTTCAAGATTGAGGTCTTCAAGCATGTAGGGCTTGAGGGCTTCTTTGGTCACCTCGGTCAGATACTTGGCCGGGATGATTTCGTCGGTATTGATATCGGACCGGTCGAGAAAGATGGCCGGGCCGCCAAAGATTTTATTCATGGTCAGTCTCTCCATAGGATAATCGTGTAGGTGCGATCCTCGTGATCGCCCTGGGCGAATACAAGATTCGCCCCCACATCAGACTTTTTAAAGGGTCCGGGCGTCAGTGATGACACCGGTGATAGCCGTTGCAGCAGCAGTCGTCGGGCTCATCAGATGCACCATCCCGCCCTTACCCATCCGACCGTTGAAATTGCGGTTACTTGTCGAGGCGCAGACTTCGCCTCCGGACAGAACCCCGTTGCTCATACCGAGGCAGGCGCCGCAGGTCGGGTTAGTCACACAGAAGCCAGCATCCATAAAAATCTGGATAATGCCCTCATCCAGGGCCTGACTGAAAATTTTCGGCGTAGCTGGAGAAACAATACCGCGTACGGTTTCTGCGACCCGTTTTCCTTTGAGAATTTCGGCCGCCTGGCGCAAATCCTCGATACGACCGTTGGTGCAGGTCCCAATGTAAACCTGATCAACCGGAGTCCCGGCCATTTCACCTACCGGCTTAACGCAGTCCGGCTTATAGCCGTAGGTGACATGGGGCTCCAGGCTGGACAGATCAAAATCAAGAACCCGGTCATAGCTGGCATCTGCATCGGAAACCCATTGAGAATAATCAGCCAACGCGGCTTCCTTGCTGGCAAATTCATCTTTGATAAAAGGCCAGAGATACTCAACGGTGGTCATATCGGGCATGCAGATACCGCAAGTACCACCAGCCTCGATCGCCATATTGCACAGAGTCATGCGTGCTTCCATGCTCATCTGATCGATGATCGGACCGCAAAACTCCAGGACCCGATCCGTCGCCCCGTTGACCCCGAGTTGACCAATAACAAAGAGGATGACGTCCTTGGCGTAAACCCCTTTCGGCAAGCTGCCGGTCAGGTTAACGCGAATGGTCGCCGGTTCGCGAAAGGCACAGACCCCTTTGAGAATGCCGACCTCCAGGTCAGTCGTACCAACGCCGGCGGCGAAAGCGCCAAAGGCGCCGTGGGTACAGGTATGGCTATCACCCATAATCACCGTGTAGCCGGGGCGGATATAACCTTTTTCAGGGAAAATCGCGTGACAGACGCCGTTGTGACCAATATCGAAGAAATCCTTGATCTGATGGCGGCGAGCCCAATCGCGCAGCATTTTCGCCTGCAAAGCGGTTTTACTGTCTTTCGAAGGGGTAACGTGATCGATAACCGCTTTGATCTTGGTATTGTCGAAAACCCGGTCCTTGCCCCTCACTTCGAGATCGGCAATAGCTACCGGAGTGGTAATTTCATGGCACAATACCCGGTCAAGGTCGAGCACCTTGGTGCCAGGAAACGGCTCGTCACGAAGATGTGAAGCGAAGATTTTTTCAGCGATGGTCTTTCCCATACTCTCTCCTTCTTGTTCCAGTTCGATAATAAAGCCCGACGATTCTATCCCAAGCGGACTGAACTGGCAAGCTTGACGTAATCTGCTAAGGGGACAAACCAAGCGGGACGGCTTACGCCGTCCCGCCTGGGATCAGAACTATCACAAATGATCAAAGAGAAATATCGTTGCGTTTAGGCGTCGTAGCAATTTTATTCACCGCATTGATATAGGCTTTGGCGCTGGCAACGATGATGTCGGGATGGGCTCCCTGGCCAAGCACTTCGCGACCGTCATGTTCTAGACGCACTGTACACTCGCCCTGGGCGTCGGTACCACCGGTGATAGCACCAACCGAAAAATGCAGCAAACGGGCCTGACTGCCAGTCAGTTTCTGAATCGCCTTAAAGGTGGCATCGACAGGGCCATCGCCCATCTGAGCGGTCTTTCTTACCTTGCCTTCGATTTCCATTTCAACCGTGGCCGTCGGAGTAGCAAAGGAGCCAGACGAAACATTCATCTGCAACAATTTATAGGTTTCAGGAACACGGAGGATTTCATCCGCAACAATAGCATCGAGATCTTCGTCGAAAATTTCTTTTTTCTGATCCGCCAAAGCCTTGAACCGCACGAAAGCCTTTTCGATATCCTCATTGGCAAGGTCGTAACCGAGTTCCTTAAGTCGTTTGAGGAAGGCGTGACGGCCTGAGTGTTTACCCAGCACCAATTTATTCTGGTTCAGACCAATCGACTCGGGGGTCATGATCTCATAGGTCGATTTTTCCATCAAAACCCCGTGCTGATGGATGCCAGCCTCATGAGCAAATGCATTGGCTCCGACGATCGCCTTATTCGGCTGAACAACAATGCCGGTAATGGTCGAAAGGAGCTTGCTGGCGGCATAGATATGCTCGGTGACCACGTTGGTCGTATAGGGGATAATGTCCTGCCGGGTGCGCAGGGTCATCACAATCTCTTCGAGCGAACAGTTGCCGGCTCGCTCACCGATACCGTTGATGGTACATTCGATCTGCTCAGCCCCGGCCTGAATAGCCGCCAGCGAGTTGGCCACCGCCAATCCCAAATCATTGTGGCAATGTACCGACAGAATAGCCTGGTCAATATTCGGCACATTATCCTTCAGGTACTTGATGATATTGAAATATTCGGACGGGATGGTATAGCCGACCGTATCTGGGATATTCACGGTTTTGGCCCCGGCGGCAATGACCGCCTCGACAACCTGGGCTAAAAACGGCAACCGGGTGCGAACGGCATCTTCGGCGGAAAACTCGACATTTTGGGTATAGCCAGCCGCCCGCGAAACCGCTTTAACCGCGTTTTCGATAACTTGTGCTTCGCTCATTTTGAGCTTGTACTTCATATGAATGTCGCTGGTAGCGATAAAGGTATGAATACGACCGCGCTCTCCAGCGTACTTAAGCGCTTCCCAGGCCCGGTCAATATCCATGTTGCTAGCCCTTGAAAGACCAGCAATCTGAGGTCCCTTGATGGTCTGGGCGACGCGCTTGACCGCTTCGAAATCCCCTTCCGAAGCAATCGGGAAACCGGCCTCAATAACATCCACGTTCATTTTCTCAAGCAGATGGGCAATCCGAAGTTTTTCTTCAATGTTCATGCTGGCGCCGGGAGACTGTTCACCGTCGCGTAACGTCGTATCAAAAATCCTGATGTTTTTGGCCTTACTCATAAGTTCCTCCAGATAAGTTCCCCGCCCGGTACTGATTGAATAAACAGGCGGCCCGTAAAAAGATTCGTTGTATTAATTAGTATACCTGCCAGACCGGCAGCGGCTAGCTCCCCTAGGTCGCTTTCCACGTGACCACCTCCTTTCAAAATAAAAAAAGCTCTCGCCCCTGTTACAGGGGCGAGAGCTTGAGCTTCGCGGTACCACCCTGATTCGACCTTAACGGTCCTTACTTATCCCTTAACGCAGGCTCACGACAGTAGCTAACAGCTGTTGTATCCAGCAGCTTCACCAATGCAACTCCAAGGCGAGTTCAGCGGTTTTCCGTACCGGCTCGCAGCAACCGCCGGCTCTCTGAAACGAAATAAGTCCGCTTACTACTCCTCTTCAACGTCTTTTAAAAAACAATGTTTATACACTAAACCAGAGTTGCCAGGCGACTGTCAAGACGGTTCTTGCCCGGATCCCCAAGAAATGATCTTTTTTCGACAGCGTCATACCCCATTTGATGATGCCAAATCAAAAGACACTGCATCAACCGAAAGGGGTCGTTCAAAAAAAACAGCCAGGCGTCAACGCAGATAACCGAGAATCGTTTCGCCGGCAACGGTACGATCGCCGAGTCGCGCCAGAATCTCGGAATCCTCAGGGAAATAGATATCGACCCGCGAACCGAACCGAATCAAACCATAGCGCTGCCCTTTTTCCAAAAGGTCGCCAATAACGGGATAAGTGACGATCCGGCGGGCGATCAATCCGGCAATCTGCACGAAAAGAAGGCGTTTGCCATTGGCCGCCTCAAGCAGGATCCCCCCCTGCTCATTCTGCATGCTCGCCTTGTCGAGAGACGCATTGAGGAACTGCCCCTTATGATAGTACATGTCCACCACTTTACCGCTGAAAGGGACGCGGTTAACGTGGACATTAAAAACTGACATAAAGATGCTGACCTTAGTGGTTTCACCCTTAAAATAACGCTCTTCATTGACCTTACCGACAAAAACGACCTTGCCGTCTGCAGGAGCAATCACAGCCGCTTCGTCTGCAGGCGTAACCCGTTCAGGGTTACGGAAAAAATAGACGGAGAACAGGGTGAGAAGCAGCAGGATGACGGTCATGCACTTCAACCCGAGCAGTGCAAAAACCAGAGTAATAAAAGCGAACAAGGCAATGAAGGGATAACCTTCAACGGCCACCGGTTGATTTAGATTTCGCATGGGAGTTTCTCACAGTTAATCGACAAAACCGACCCATCGGGCAAGGCATGACACACCGGTTTTATCGATATTATTTACCAATGGACGCTGCAAGCAGCGTCCGAAAATGGGCCATTTCCTAACGCACCGCAGTCAAATCAAGCTAACGGCCTGTCCATCGATGATCAGTGGTGCTTCCAGCCTTTGGGCCCCCGAGAGAGGACCACAGGCCCGGAGCGAACAAGTTCCTTGATTCCCATCGGTCGCAGAAGTTCAACTATAGCATCGATTTTGTCCGGCGACCCGGTCACTTCTACAGTGTAGGATCGCGGCGTCACGTCAACGATTTTGCCCCTGAAAATATCCACAATGCGCAGCACTTCGGCCCGAGTATTTTCTTCGGCAGATACCTTGATCATCCCCATTTCCCGCTCGACATAATCCTGGTCGGTGAAATCGATGATTTTAATGGTATTAATCAGCTTGTTGAGCTGTTTGGTGATCTGCTCAAGAATCTGATCGTCGCCGCTGGTAACGATGGTCATCCGGGAAATAGACTCGTCCAGAGTCGGTGCAACAGAGAGGCTTTCGATATTAAAGCCACGCCCGGAGAATAGCCCAACCACCCGGCTGAGCACCCCGAATTCATTTTCAACAAGCACAGAAATTGTATGTCTCATATCAGGAAATTCTCCTAAACCTTATTCTTTCGGGAAGGCTTTTCAGGAAGCCAGAACCATCTCATTCAGACCAGCACCGGCCGGAACCATCGGCATAACATTTTCTTCACGAGCCACCTTGAATTCCATGATCACGGGACCAGGGGTCTCAAGGGCCTTGCGGATGACATCATCAACCTCATCGGGTGTCGTTGCCCGCAGGCCGGTAGCGCCATAGGCTTCAGCCAGTTTGACGAAATCAATAGGGAGTTCCATACAAGTCTGGCTGTAACGCTTATCAAAGAACAGCTGCTGCCACTGACGCACCATACCCAGGAAATTGTTATTCAGAATAGCAATTTTCACCGGCAGACGGTACTGCACCAGGGTGGCCAGTTCTTGAGAGTTCATCTGAAACGAACCGTCACCGGAAACGTCGATGACCTGACGCTCGGGAAAGGCAGCCTGGGCACCAAGAGCGGCCGGCAAACCGTACCCCATCGTCCCCAGCCCACCGGAGGAGAGGAAGGTACGAGGCTGCGAAAAGTCAAAGAACTGGGCCGTCCACATCTGATGCTGGCCTACTTCGGTTGTGACGATCGCATCATCATTGGTCAGTTCGCGCAGTCTCTCAATAACATACTGAGGCTTGATGATGGTCTTAGAAGTCTTGTAACTCATCGGATGCTGTTCTTTCCATCCGTCTATTTCCTTGCGCCAACCGGCGGTTTTATCAACCAGAGAGGAAACCTGCTCCTGCCGCTCGCCAAGTTTTTTGACCAAAGTATGCAGAACATCTTTCAAATCACCAACGATCGGCAGATCGACCCGCACATTTTTCTTGATTGAGGTCGGGTCGATGTCAATATGAATGATCTTGGCATGGGGCGCAAAAGTGGCGATTTTACCAGTCACCCGGTCATCAAAACGGGCGCCAACGGCAATCAGCAAATCCGAATTGGTGACGGCCATATTGGCATAATAGGTGCCGTGCATCCCAAGCATCCCCAGCGACAGCGGATGTTTCTTGGGAAAAGAAGACATCGCCATCAGGGTCGTAGTCACCGGAATCTGTGCCATTTCGGCAAACTTTTTGAGCTCCCCCGATGAATTAGACAGGACCACCCCGCCACCGACGTAAAGAACCGGCTTACGGGCCCCCAGAATCATCTTGGCAGCATTTTCCACCTGTCGAGCATTGCCACTGAATGTTGGTTTGTACCCTCGCAATTCAACGGATTCGGGATAGGCGAAGTCAGTCGTGGCTATCTGCACATCCTTCGGCAGATCGACCAATACCGGGCCAGGTCGACCGGTGCGGGCGATATAGAAGGCCTGCTTGATAATTCGGGCCAGGTCCTTGACGTCCTGGACCAGATAATTATGTTTGGTAACCGGGCGAGTAATACCAATCACATCGGCTTCCTGAAAAGCATCGTTGCCGATCAATGGAGTAGGCACCTGTCCGGTGATGATCACCATGGGAATAGAATCCATGTAAGCCGTGGCAATGCCGGTAATTGTGTTAGTGGCACCGGGACCACTGGTGGCTAGAGCGACACCAACCTTACCGGTCGCGCGGGCATAACCATCGGCGGCATGGACTGCAGCTTGCTCATGCCGGGTCAGGATGTGCTTGATGGGCGAATCCATCAGGTCATTATAAATATTAATAACCGTCCCCCCGGGGTACCCGAAAAGGGTTTCCACCCCTTCGAGCGCAAGGCATTCCAGAAGTATCTGAGAACCAGTCTTTTTCACAAAAATTTCCTCCAATGTCATTCATTTATGAAACGAACCCCGGTTCCCCACCGGGAATCTGCCAGCTCAATCAGCCTTGCAGATGGCGCCTGTATTGGCCGAGGTGACTACCGCGGCATAACGGGCCAGCCAACCGGTCTTAATTTTCGGTTCCGGCTTCTGCCAGCGACTGCGCCGCTGGGCCAGAATATCCTCGGCGACCTTGAGTTCTAATCGACGGTTAGGAATGTCAAGCACGATAGTATCGCCATCCTCCACCAGGGCAATCGGCCCACCTTCGGCCGCTTCGGGCGAAATATGGCCGATGCAGGGGCCACGGGTGCCTCCGGAAAAGCGACCGTCAGTGATCAGGGCTACGCTATCGCCAAGGCCGAGCCCCATCAGAGTCGCCGTCGGGGCGAGCATTTCGCGCATCCCAGGCCCCCCTTTGGGCCCTTCATATCGAATCACAACGACATCACCAGCAACGACCTGGCCACCCATCAACGCCGCCATCGCATCCTCTTCGGATTCGAAGCAGCGAGCTTTCCCCTCAAAATTCATCATTTTATCGGAGACGCCGGACTGTTTAACAACAGCACCATCCGGTGCCAGGTTACCCGAAAGAATAGCGATACCCCCTTCAGGCCGGACCGGTGAAGCGATCGAATGCACCACCTCTTCATCAACCTCGGCCACACTTGCGATAATCTGTTTCACTGTCGGCCCGGTCAGGGTCGGGTTGTCATTGATCCGATCACGCAATTGATAAAGGACAGCGGCTACACCGCCGGCAGCGTCAAGATCCTCCATGAAATGCTTGCCCCCAGGATTCATCGAGGCCAGTTGCGGGGTACTGCGGCTAAGCCGGTCGAATTCTTCGAGGGGTAGATCAACCCCGGCCTCACGAGCGATGGACAGAAGATGGAGCACGGTATTGCTGGAGCCACCGAGGGCCAGGTCGACGCGGATAGCATTCTCAAAAGCTTCCTTGGTCAAAATCTGCCGCGGAGTGATCTGATCTCGCACCAGACCGACAATCCGCTCTCCCGAGGCAAAGGCAATACGTTTTTTCAGCGACGAGACGGCCAACGCCGTGCCACACCGAACGAGACTCATGCCAAGGGTCTCGGTAAGAATCGCCATGGTATTGGCGGTGAAAAGCCCCTGGCACGAACCAGCCGTCGGACAGGCGTGATCCTCGCACATCATCAGTTCTTTTTCGTCAATCACTCCCGCCTTGTATTGGGCCATGGCCTCAAAAGTGTCGGTGACAAAGGAGAAACGACGACCCTGGCGGCCCGCACCGGTCATCATCGGCCCAGCGGTAACCACAATACAGGGGATGTTCAGCCGAGCGGCCGCCATCAACATTCCCGGAGTGATTTTGTCGCAATTGGTCAAAAGCACCAGGCCATCGAGTCGATGGGCCTCGGCGACCGATTCAATCATGTCGGCAATCAGTTCTCGGGTCGGCAGCGAATAGTGCATCCCCTTGTGCCCCATGGCGATTCCATCACATACCCCGGGAATGCCAAAAAAGAACGAGTAACCACCGCCAGTATGAACCCCTTTTTCAATAAAGCGCTCAAGATCGCGCATTCCAGTATGTCCTGGAATCAGGTCGGTAAATGATGTCGCGATACCGATGAAGGGTTTTTTCATTTCGGTATCAGGCACCCCAGTCCCTTTGAGAAGAGCCCGGTGAGGAGTACGTTCAAAGCCCTGGGTAACGGCATCACTGCGTTTCGCTGTCATGGTTTTAAAAATCCTTCCAACTCGGTATGTAGGTGTAGACAACAAAAGGGAATCCCGCGTAGCAACCCGATGTCAGTTGATCTGCCCAAAATGTTGTTTGGGATTGACAAACCGGATTAAATACAGGAAAGGGTTCAGGCAAAAAGCCCAAACCCTTTCCCATAAGTTAAACGCAGAAAAAAGTTTATTGGCGGCAGTGGAGAATCATTTGCTCCATCTCATCCTTGCCGGCCAGCTTAAGTTTTTGTACCTTTCTTCTTTCCACTTCTTCGTCGGGTGTCAAGTGAACTTTCTGGTCAAGCTTCTGTAATTCTTTTTCAAGCAGATGATGTTCTTCGTAAAGCAGGCGGAATCGCGGATTTCCATCAAAAAGTTGCTGGATCAGTTGCTGATTCGTCGGATCCTTCTCCTCCATAGAACACCTCCCGAAAAAGGGTTAAAAAGAGCGAAAACGTGGTTATAAAATAACCAATCGGTTTTTGCTTGTCAACCATCTATCCCACCCTGCAAAGACTTTCACTTATCAAGAGAAGCCCACTTAACTTCCGCCTCAGATGGACGGATATAGGTAGGGACAAGACGTTCCAGGGAAATCACCTGCTGATGACGCAATGCATCGAGGGCCAGTGATGCTGCACTTGATGCGCGGGGCATGTGAAGCGGCCAGGGTGGAAAATGAGCGCGGTCGCCCAATCGGTCGACGATCAGGTCGCGATAGGCCAGCGCACCATCACCGACAAACACCAGATCCTGATCCAGCGTATCGAGCAACCTCGCCGGGGGCAAGACAGCTTCTTCTCCCATCGCCTGAAACCGGTCGTTTCTCCAGTCAAACACCCCGGCATAGACTTCAGATTTTCGGGCGTCCAACAGAGCGCAGACCGGGAAAGTGGAAAAGGGAACCTGCATCGCCAGGGTCGCCAGGGAGGAAACACCAACGACCGGTCTGTCCGTTGCCATCGCCAACCCTTTGACCGTTGCCACGCCCACCCGCAACCCGGTAAACGAACCAGGCCCCAAAACAACGCCAAAAGCGTCCAGTTGACCAAGAGACAGGTCGGCATCTTTCAACAATTGTTGAATTATGAGCAACAGTCGATCCGTGTGGTTTTTTCGAACGTTGAGCGCAATTTCTCCAAGCAGGGTGGTTCCACGAGACAAGGCCACGCTTCCGGCCGGGGTCGCGGTATCAACCACCAGGAGCAACTCATTCATTATTGCCCCCCGAAGAAAATCCTGACAATGTCATTGTAAAAAGCAAGAACCATCAGGGCGATGAGCAACAGCAACCCAATCTGTTGCGCGACCTCACGAGCGCGAAGCGACATCGGACGCCTGAAAACAAATTCATACAGGTTGAAAAACAAGTGACCGCCATCGAGTATCGGAATCGGCAACAAGTTAAGTATACCAAGTTGAATACTGAGAAAGGCGAGAACGGTCAGAATACTGGAAAGATCGGTCTGTGCCGCTTGACCGGCGATCTGCACGACGGTAATCGGGCCACCAATGCTTTTGGAGGAGACATGCCCGGAAACCATTTTCTGAATGAACACCAGGGTCAATTCAATCAGCTCAAGGGTTCGGTCGGCTCCAGCCTTAATGGCCTCCAAGGGGCCAAAACGCTTAAATACGCTATCCGCCTGCGGCGCGATCCCAACCAGATAATCGGCACCATTGGCATCGTCACGAACCGGCTTGATCGACAAGGTCAGTTGCTGGCCGTTGCGTTCAACAGTAAAGGTCTGAGAGGATCCCTCCCCCTGCTGAATGAGGCGCTTGAGATCGTACCAGGAATCCACAGGCGATTCAGACACCGCAACAATTAGGTCCCCCATCTGTAACCCGGCAGCCTGGGCGGGCATTCCCGGCGCGAGGGCACCGACGACCGCATCCTGATGGGGCAGCAATCCCAAGGACTGCACCCCCTCAAGTCCACCCACATCCTGATCCATCGTCAACAGCAACGAGCGTCCCGCTCTGGCCACTTGAAATTCCAGAGTTGATCCAACATTGGCGATCAGGGCGTGGTTGGCGTCGGTCCAATTAGCGGTCTGGTCACCGTTTATCGCCTCGATACAGTCTCCGGACAGGAACCCGGATTGAGCACCGGGGGTATCAGACGCAACATAACCGACACAGGGGGGCTGATCAAGATAGGCCGGGAGATTGACCCCGACCATGTAAGCGATCGGCAACACCAAAAAAGGCAGCAACAGGTTCATCAGCGGTCCGGCCGCGACAATGGCGGTTCGCTTCGACACCGGCTTATTGGCAAAAGAACGCGCCTGATCTTCGGCGGAAAGTTCAACCGCCTCGCCGTCTTCGCCAATCCCTTCCCCGAGCATCTGAACATAGCCGCCCAAGGGAATGATGCAGATCAGGTATTCGGTTTCTCCCCACCGACGTGAAACCAACCGGGGCCCAAAACCCAGGGAGAATTTAAGCACCTTGACTCCGGAAAGCTTGGCGACAGCGAAATGCCCCAACTCATGAACAAAAACCAGAATGCCGAGAATAATAATACCGGCAAGCAGTGTAACCATGGAACCTCCCGTCAGACAGACGTATCGATAATCCTGCGCGCCTCGGTGCGAGCCCAACGATCGGCACGCAACACCTGATCGATGTGTTCCAAAGGAGTCGCCTGATGATTCTCAAGTGTAACGCGAATAAGTTCGGGGATATCAAGAAAAGCGATTTGACCATCGAGAAAAGCTTCAACGGCCACTTCATTAGCCGCATTGAGCACCGCCGGCGCCGTTCCACCTCTGCGCAACGCCTCATAAGCCAGGTTCAGGCAGGCGAATCGCTCATGATCAGGCGCTTCGAACGATAGCATTCCCAGACGGCAGAGATCAAGAGGGGGCAGGTCCAGGGGAAGCCGCTCAGGATAAGACAGGGCATAGGCAATCGGGGTTTTCATATCGGGAATACCGAGCTGAGCGATCACCGCGCCGTCCTTATATTCCACCATAGAATGAACAATACTCTGGGGATGAATGTGTACGGCAATCTGTTCGGCAGGCAAGTCAAAAAGCCAGCGCGCCTCGATCACCTCAAGCCCCTTATTCATCATCGTGGCTGAATCGATGGAAATCTTTCGGCCCATGCTCCAGTTGGGATGCGCCAGAGCCTCGGCCGGAGTCACCCGCCGAAGATCGGCCAACGCCCGATTGCGAAAGGGTCCGCCCGATGCCGTCAGAATCAAACGACGCACATCTCGATGCCGATGCCCTTCAAGAGACTGAAAAATGGCCGAATGCTCACTATCTACCGGGAAGAGGTGAACCCCTTTACGGGCCACCGCCTCCATCACCAGTGAACCCGCCGACACCAGGGTTTCTTTGTTGGCCAGAGCGATATCCTTGCCACTTTCAATGGCCGCCATAGTCGGAACCAGACCGGCCGCACCGACAATGGCAGACAACACCATATCCACGTCGGGATGACAGGCGCAAGCCGTAAGACCAGCAATTCCCGATACGATTTCAGGAGCTTCGGCACCGAGCAAACCTTTCAGGGATTCAGCGTCGGCGGGACTGAGAACCGCAACCAACCGGGGACTGAACTGCCGAATCTGCTGAAGCAGAAGTGGCAGGTTACGGCCCGCGGTCATCGATACGATACGAAATTTATCAGGATGGGCGGCGACAATATCGAGGGTACTGACACCGATAGAACCGGTCGAACCGAGGATCGCAAGTTGTTTCATCAATGAATACCCATGGGGTGAAAAAACCATAGAGCATA
>JBFHFM010000020.1:0-21497 GCA_041583595.1 Trichloromonas sp.
CCGATGTCGGTTTCGTCGACCTGGGTCTCGATCTGCATGCGCGATAAATCCTCGGCGATCAAAAACAGGGTCGGGGTACTGAGGCTTGCCGCAACGGTTTGCCCGGCATCGACGCTGCGATCGATGACCGTGCCGTCGATGGGCGAACGAATCACCGTATGCTCCAGATTGATCTGGGCCTGCTGCAGGTCAGCCTCGGCTGATTGCAGAGAGGCTTTTGTCGTTTCGACGGCCGTTCTGATGGGGAGAAATTCCTGCTCTGAGATGTAGCCTTTTTCCTGAAGCGGAGCGTTTCGGCTGAACTCGTCCTCTGCTTGTTTCAATTCAGCCTGAGCTTTGAGTACTTCAGCTTTGGCTTTCTGGACCGAGGCGTTGAAAGATGACTGATCCAGTACCGCCAGGATCTGGCCTTTTTTGACCTGGTCATTATAATCGACCCGCAGTTGCTCAATCGTCCCCGAAGCCTGAGTGCCGATTTCCACCGTTTCCAGAGCCGCCAGGGTACCCGTGCTGGAGACAAGCACCTCAAGGTTCCCTTTATTCACCTCAGCGAACTTGAATGAGGGTCTTGACCCTGGTGGGCCCTGCTGCGCCAAAGCCCACCAGGCAAGAGTCACCAGAGTCAGAGCCCCGATGAGCGCGACAGCTGATTTGATACCTCTTGAGATTTTTCGTTTCGCCATCATTTTAGCTTTTCTCCAGTTCCAGAGCCGCGAGCAGCGGCTCCATGTTCCCTAAATAATAGGCAACCGCTATTTTCTGGGTCACCAAATCGTACCTGGCCTGTATTTGATCAAAGGCTGCGGTCACGTACTGAGATCGTGACTGGGTGAGTTCCACAAGGGTCGAGGCCCCCACCCGGTAGCGCTCTTCGTAGGATTGAAGAGATTGACGAGCAGAGGTGAGCTTGCTTTCGACAACATCGACCCGTTTCTGTGTTGTTCGATATTCTTGTATGGCCTCAGCTATTTCGAGACCGAGCTGCAACTCTTTTTGTTTAAGGGTTAATTGCTCATTACGCTGCTGAATTTGGGCCTGCGCAATATTGTTGCGGGTCAGGTAACGATCGAAAAGAGGGAGGGAAAAAGAGACACCGACGGTGGCGTTGAGATTGTCTTCCATGAACTGGTCAGAAAAATTGTTTTCATCAGCAAGACTGCTGTAATCAGAAGCCAGGCTGGCAAAAAGATCCACTTTGGGCAAGTGACCGGCCTGGCTTTCGCGTATCTGTTGTCCAGCCGCTTCAACCTGGTGCTGCTGAGCTTTGATATCAGAACGGTTCGCCAGAGCGAGAATGGTCAGGTGATCGAGATCGTCCTCAGCTACCGGCAGTGACAGTTTCTCGAAATCTGGCGTGGCGAGCTGGTAACGGACCGTCGGCGTTAACCCCAGGGTTTGCATAAGGAGCAATTTGCTGACATCAAGAGTATGCCTTGCCTCCAGCAGATCCAGTTCTGCCTGCTTGGTTGCCGCCTGTTGCTGATACAGATCGCTGATCGCAAGTCGGCCCGCCTGATAGAAGGTCTCGATGCTCTCCAACAGCTTGCGGTTCTCTTCCAGATTTTCTTCTTCAACGTAGATCATTGCCTGGTCCGTGAGCACCTGAATAAAATTGGAGACCGTCTCGAAAACCAGGGTCTGTTCTGCTCGGGTAAGGGTTTCCTGCACGCCCCCCAATTCAAACTCGGCACTTTTGATCGCAGCGATGTCGGCAAATCCGTTGAACAGGTTAACCGATGAGGACAACTCGGTACTGATTGACGTAAAGTTGCGATTTTCCATCTGACTCGAGGTTTCGTCGGAGGCCTTGTCGAAACTCTTTGATCCGGTGGCTGCTAAGACAAGATCTGGGTAGAGGTTCGTCCGCTGCTGAGAAACCGAGATATCCGCACTTTCTACTGCATTCACTTGCTGAGACAAGTTTGGGCTCGTCTTCAATGCGATGCGAACAGCCTGTTCCAAAGAGAGAACCTGCTCAGCTTGAATTTCGCAGTGGCCTTGGTTCGGAAGGGCCAAAACAATTAAGATAAAAAGTACTGCCGGCAAAATTCGAAGACACATTGGCAAAGCCCTGTATTTATTATTCATGCGTGTGAGTCAAACCCCCTACCGCTGATACGGGTTGTTCGAATGATGAAGGTTGTGTTTTTGTATCGAAAAGTAGACTTGAAATAAGGAAGAAATATGGAGCCAACAAGGAAGGAATATGGAAAGTGCGTTTTGATGATTGATTCACGAAAGGAAGATCTTAGCGTGAAAGAACTGAATCCGCGAGCCCATCATGGAAAATGAGCTCACGGATCCAGGTCGGGAATAAAATGTGGCCGTCAGTGGGGTTAAAAGGTATGTGCCAGAAAAAAGTAAAAAATCAATTTTCTCAGGCAGTAACTTCAAGCGAGGAATAGGTTTCGGTGCTATCGGTTTTGCCCTGCAACAGATCAATCAATTGACTGAGAGAGTCTTCACCGGAATATTGTGAATAAGCAGACATGGCCTGTTCAGTACTAGGCGGAGGAGGAGGCTGCATGCCCGAGTCGCCACCTTCATCGCTGATCATTTCAGAAGGCAGGAAGCCCTGGCTCGCCATCAAGCCATGCATCTCTTCGCCGTTTAGCGATCCATCCCCGTCCGCGTCATAACTGCTGAGCGCGTCATCCACGTCAATACTGCTGCCGGTAACCTCCTCGATACTTGACACCAGACTCTCAAGCTCCGATGACGAAACCAGACCGCTGCTGTCGCTATCCGCCATTTTGAAAACGTCCTTATCCGGCGGGGGAGGAGGCTGGCGCTGGGTGGCACTGCTGCTCATCGTCGACATGCTGCTGCTCATACTACTTACACTGCTGATCATCATGACCTCCATGAATGGGTGATGAACTGACTATCTATTAGAGACGGCCGTCCCGTACCTTTCTTATCGGCAGTTTTTAACGTTTTTTTATGGCGACCGTGTCACAAGAATGTAACAGTTTGTGTCAAGGACTAACGCCATAGTTTCCATCCGGAATCTATGGATGAAACGAGTGCAGTTTTCATATGGGAAACGAGCAATTTTTCTCAAGGTCAAGTAAAGCCGCAGATTGACGAAGAGATTACGGAAAAAGACCAATCCCCAATAAAAACCAACTAACCACCGACAAACTGATACCCGATTCCGCGAACGGTTTTCAGATAACGCGGCACAGACGGATCATCGCCGAGTTTTTGGCGAATTCGAGAAATATAGAGATCAATATTACGGTCATACCCATTGTAGGGTGCGTTGTAGAGTTGCTGGTGGATATCCTCACGACTGAGAACGCGACCGATATTTTTAACCAGGGACCAGAAGAGATTGAATTCGGTGGTCGAAAGCTGCACGGCCTGCTCTTCGACATAAACATCCCGCTTGTTAGCATCAACTTTTAACTGACCAAACGTCTGGATGGGGGGCGGTTCGGGCGGAGCAAATCGTCGCAGCATAGCTTTAATATTAGCGGACACCAGCAACGCCCCCGCACTCTTTGCCAGCGAAACGTCCGCGCCCAGACCGAGAGCAAAGATATGAAACCGCTCGTCTATTTCGTCGGAAACAAGAACCAGAAGTCCCTGAAATTTGGCACGAATGTCCTGACATGCGGCCAATCCGTCGACTCCTGAATCAGGGCAATCGAGCACTATCAGTTGCGGTGGCTCTGTTTTGATCAATGCTTGAGCCAAAGACCAGGTCTCCACCTGGCAGATCCGGATATCTTCCTTGATCAATAGAGGTTTAAGATCTGCAAAAAATTCTGCTGTTCGGGTAATCAATAAAACTGTTGAGCGATTCATAACCGATATCCATTTTTGAGTACGATTTTCTCAACCCGGGCAGACATTAGAACTCCCGCGGAGGGGGGAGCGGGGGAGCTAATGCCTGCCCGAATATCTGAAATAAGTAGAGCTTTTGCAGTAACTTGACCTGCCAAACGTCAGCCGAGGACCTCTCCTAAATATCTCTCACCAGGCGGGCATAATTATAATAGCGCTCGCCACCTTCGCCCAAAGGGCCACCTTCGATTTTTGTATCGAATCGCACGGCTCCCGCACCGTGGAAATCGCTTCCATCACCATCGACTGCCGTCCCGAAAGCGACATACCAGGCGTAGTAATATTCCGAACTATCCCCGCCAAAATAGGCGCTGGTGCTCGTCCAGAAATAACCATAATCCGGACTATAGTTGGTCGTTCCTGATGGCAGTTCAGTGGTCTGGAAATAATCTGTATCGATAGCAGGCCCCAGGTTATCCGCATTGCTTGCGCTCGGGGAACGGGTGTAATCGACGATGCTCTGGAGTTCCTTGACATTGGGCAGACGCCAATCGCTGTACCCGCCGATCGTTGCGTTCTTGGCGTACTCCAGCGCGGCAGGCCAATCCAGACCGATCTCGCTATCGGCCTGTTGCCACATCAGCCCTGTCGCATTGTCGGTCACCGTGCCGTCGTTGTTATCCACGAAGTCATTGACGCCGTAGCTGTTACCCCGTACCGCACGAACATAGTTGCCCATGGGACCGGAAACATTGGCGGAATACGCCTTGATATGGCCGGTGCCATGATTCACGCCGAAAGCCGCCGCCGAGCCTCCCTCGACCGTTGTGCCAACGTAATAATCGGCCCAATACTGTTCGTCCTTGCTGACACTGGACCCGGCGATGTCGAAATAGGTCGTATTGAGATAAGGCCAGCCCTGTGAAAAATCACTGATCGAAAATAACTCCTTTGTGGTTGGCATGCGCCAGTCGCTAAAGCCACCCAATTCCAGAGAATTACAATAATCAACCGCTTCTTCCCAGCTTAAGCCTGAACTGGCCGGCGTTTTCTGCCACATCAGGCCGGTGATGTTGTCCGTAACCGTACCGTCCTCATTGTTGGTGTAACTGGCTACGATTCCGCTATATTGAGCATCCTGTCCGTAAAAATCTTCGTTCTCCAAAGGGCAAGTTATCTCTGCGCCATCTTCGTCATAGCAAGAGTCCTGGCCGGTATCGACGATGGCATAATAGGAAATTGTTGTTGTCGTATCCGTGTCCACATCACTGGACGTTGTTGCGCTGCTGCCACCGTCGCCACCGCACGCTGAAAGCATCAGGCTCAGGATTCCGGTGATTAACAATTTCGATACCGGATGGGCCACCATAATCCATCTCCATTTCACGGTAGATTATTATTGGGTCAAGGGTGCGTGAGATAAATAGGTTGTCTTGCTTTGATGTCTGGATCGTAAAGAACAAATATGGAGAAATTATGAATGCCGGTGATTTTTTTTAAATATATTTTCCAGAGAGTTCGCTTTACTCTAGGATAAACACTGAATTTCTGGACCATCGCTGGGTAAAGCGGTTAAATTATTATTCCCAAACTGCATATTTCCTCCACATTCACGCTTTATTCTGCTGTTGACTAAACACTCGGAAACCTATTAATAGCGCACCAATTTAGAGGTTTTTATGAACACCCGCATCAAGTACAAACTATTCTTAACCCTGTTGCTGACCAGCGCGATGGTCGCCTCGAGCATGTTTTGGTTCATGCAATGGAGTTTTGACCGGGGTTTTCTCGACTACGTCAACAAGCAGGAACTGACGCAACTGGAGCAATTGAATCAGCTTGAAGAAGGACTGGCCAACAGCTATGCCAAACAGGGCAACTGGGGGTTTCTGTGGCAAAACGAAAACCTGTGGCGGCGTCTGCATA
Organism: Trichloromonas sp.; assembly: GCA_041583595.1. Classification (GTDB taxonomy): domain Bacteria; phylum Desulfobacterota; class Desulfuromonadia; order Desulfuromonadales; family Trichloromonadaceae; genus Trichloromonas. The sequence continues at coordinate 5,719 of JBFHFM010000020.1, forward strand.
ATGAAGTGTTCTCTACCACACACCGACCAGAGCCTAACCCCGAACCAGGCCGGTTCGGCAAGCTGCCCCCACCTCCCCCCATGGATATGAGAGACATTGGTCCGAGACTTGTTCTTTTTGACGCACATAAACAGCGTGTCGTCGGGGGTCCTCCAGAAATCAGTATCGATTTCAAGCTGAAACCGTTAACTCATCAGGGTGAAATCATCGGTTACATGGGACTGATCCCGGCCAAAACACTTACCGAGTCGGGTGATTTGCTCTTTCTCGAAGAACAGACCGAATCCTTTGCACTAATGACCTTGGTCATGGCGGCGTTATCGTTGCTGCTTACATTTCCCATTACCATCCATCTGTTGCGACCGATCAAGGAGCTCACCAGCGGGACGAGCCAACTGATTGCCGGGCAGTTCAAGACCCGCATCCCAGTCACCACCCGGGATGAACTCGGCCGGCTTTCCGACGACTTCAACATGCTGGCCATCACACTGGAGAAAAACGAAAAGGCCCGACAACAATGGGTCGCCGACATCTCACACGAATTACGTACTCCTCTTGCGGTACTGCGTAGTGATATCGAAGCCTTGCAGGACGGAATCCGCCAGCCCAATCCGCAGAATCTTGAAACGTTGCATGCCGAAGCCATGCATCTGGGACGGCTGGTCAACGACCTCTACGAACTCTCCATGTCGGATGCCGGTGCACTCACGTATAAAAAAGTCAGTGTGAATCCGGTCGGAATTTTAAAAGGGAGCATCGAACTCTTTCATCAACGTTTCGTCCAAAAAGGGCTCAACCTTACGGCCGATCTTTCAAACGACCTTGCTTACACCGTATTGGCTGATCCCGACCGATTGCAACAGCTCTTCTCCAACCTGCTTGAGAACAGCTTGCGTTATACCGATGCCCCGGGGCAGCTTAAAATCCACATGGAAAGCACGAAAAGCCATGTCTCTTTCTTCTTCCAGGATTCAGCGCCGGGAGTCACACCAGTACAATTACCGAAGCTGTTCGACCGGTTATACCGGGGCGAAGAGTCACGCAGTCGAGCCAAGGGTGGAGCCGGGCTTGGCCTTGCGATCTGTAAAAATATTGTTGAAGCCCATAATGGAACAATTGAAGCAGGAATTTCTTCGCTGGGAGGGATCGATATCAAAATCGAGCTCCCCTTGCGTTCATAAAGAGGCCCAGAGATGACATCTAAAATTCTGATTGTTGAAGATGAACAAAGACTCGCTGAGACGCACCGTGATTATCTTCAAAACGCTGGATATGAAACCGCATGGCTCGCCGATGGACTGACGGTTGTCCCTTGGGTCAAGAACAACGCACCGGATCTCATCCTGCTTGACCTGATGCTGCCCGGCAAGGATGGTCTGGAAATCTGTAAAGAAATCCGGAGTTTTTCCGAGGTGCCGATCATCATGGTCACCGCCCGCGCCGAAGAGATTGATCGGCTCATCGGCCTTGACCTGGGTGCCGACGATTACATCTGTAAACCATTCAGTCCTCGCGAAGTGGTGGCGCGGGTCAAGACTGTATTGCGCCGAAGTGCACCGCAAGCGCCACAGAGTGAACAGATCCTGAGCCTGGATGAGGAGCGTTACCTGGCCATCGTACAGGGGCAAAAACTTGATCTGACGGCGGTAGAATTTCAACTGCTGAGCATATTGGCCCAAAAGCCGGGGCAAATTTTTTCCCGTAACCAACTGATGGATCGCCTCTACCCCGATCAGCGCATCATCTGTGATCGAACCATCGACAGCCACATCAAAAATCTGCGTAAAAAAATCGCTGTCGCCGCCCCCGACCTGGAACTGATTCACTCTATCTACGGGGTTGGTTACAAATACGAAAATCCATAAATTAATCGAAGCATTCATGTTTTCATGGAACAATTTCCGATTTTGAAGGTGCTTAGACTTAAATAGAGATAAATCACGAGTTGTAACAATGGCCGCGGTACTCGTTAGAGATGTTTCCTGCCTTAATGAAACCCTAAAAACAAAAACATATAGTTAGCCTCAACTAATATTGCTATACTGAAGCCTTTCTGGATGGAAATATCATTCATCGGGAGGGTCGGTATGCCGCAACTCAGAACAGGACGACGAAAATATTACGATATTTTCTCCAATTTTTACGATGCCTTCATCCGGATGCATTCTCGGCAGGATGAAGACGATACGCGAGAATTTCTGGTTGACGCAGCCCATCTCGAGGACAAACCCACCCCCCGCATTCTGGACATCTGCTGCGGGACCGGGTCGGTAATCCTGACATTTGAGAAGCGCTATCCGCAATCTCTGGCCATTGTGGGATATGATTTTTCTCACGGCATGTTGCGTAAAGCGCAAGAGAAAAACACAACAGGGAGGGTAATATTTGTCGAGGGAGATGCTGCGCAGCTTCCTTTTGCCGCTGACAGTTTTGACGTGGTGACCTGTTCTCACGCCCTCTATGAACTTAAAGGAGAAACACGACAACAGGCACTACAAGAAATGAAACGGGTGGTGCATCCTGGTGGCTATGTGCTGCTCATGGAGCATGAGGTCCCCCAAAAGCCGATTATCAAATTTCTCTTTTATATCCGAATGCTTTCGATGGGGTTAAAAGATGCTCGCGAATTTATGAAGGGCGGATCAATGCATATGGATAAAATATTTTCCCGTGTCACGCTAAGCCATTCCCATTCGGGAAAGAGCAAACTGTTAAGCTGCCAGAAATGAAATAGAGTCGAGCAGACTGACTCAAAAATTGACGAAAAAGTCCGTTTCCAGAGGGAGACAACTTAGCCTGGTTCGCCCCTCCATTCAAGTTTATCTCTCGCGTTTTTACTCAGGATTTATCACTCATCCAGAGGCGAAATCTCCCCCCATCCGGTAACTTGCTTATCTACAGACTCGGGTTCTCCCGCATAGCGCACATCTCCCGCCCCCGATATGACAGCACGCAGGGAACGTGAGGCATAAACTTCAGCGTCACCCGCTCCGCTGATAGAGACGGTCACTCTTTCTGCCTGAAGATCCAGTGCCCGGATATTCGAAGCGCCCAGGATGGAGGCCGAGAGATCACCGGTATGCCCGTAGGCATGCAGGTCCCCAGCACCACCGAGGATCACCTCCAACGATAGATTATGAAGATCCGCAATCCGGATATCATTGGCGCCTCCCGAAGTGACCGAGGCGATATTTTCAACAGCAATGTCGATGATCAGGGTCTGGCTGGTACAAATCGGTTTGCGAGTAGAAACAAACAGTCGCCCGTTTCGAACGTCGGTACTAATAAGGGAGAGGATGTTTGCATCCGCAGAGACGCTGATAGTCTGTTTTTTACCGCAATGGATATTGACCATAAATGCCCCATCGACATCCAGAGCAAAAAATGGATCAAGGGTTCTGACTTCCGACTTCAAGACCCCGTTGCCTCGGATACAGTCCCCAGCAGTGAACACATCTGCCCCTCCCTGACTGGCCCATACTCCGGTCAAAACAACCCACATAAGCAGAACCAGCATATTTCGTGTCATAATGCGGAATATAGACATGGATTACTGACCACCAGAAGACAGCAGGGCTATTTGTTGATGGAGAAGAAGGTTTTTTCAAGTTCGTTTTTCTTAATATCCCCCTCTCCCGGGGTGCCAAAAATTCGAGTATAGACCATTTTAGTCTCGCCAGTGGCAGTATCGGCAACAAAAACACCGAACCCCCCCGCTTTGTCACCAAAACTGCTCCCCCAGGAACTAAGCTGGTATCGGCCATAACTAGGGGGGCCAATCTCCGTGGCTCCGGCCAGCATCATGAGGGCCAGAGCAACCCCAAGTCCGAGGCAAAAGAACTTAAACCGTTCCCTGTTTCCCGTATTTTTCATAAATGTTCACCTCTCAAGAAGAAAACTCATCCCCAGATCATATCTGTCTATCTATGGGACGATGCAAAATCGTCTACCTGAGCGCCCTGTCCTTCTACTTCAATAACATCCGAATCGGAGATGATGTTTTCACCAAGCATCTGCGAGGCATCTCGCAGGTTGAGCTGCATTTTGACAAAGGCGTTTCCGTCGGAAGTCCAGCCGTACTCATTAAGTTCAGTCATGAAAAGGGTAGCCATGACCTTTGTTTTAACAACATCAGAGGTCAAAATGAAATTCTCAACGGTTGTATGGCTCTCGAGTTCAAAGCCCACAAGTTTTTTGATAAGTTCCTTGTATGCATCAATTTCCGCTGCCCTCAAGGCCCTGAGGGGTCCTGCCATGGCAGGAGTTGAGGATGCAAATCCGACACGGCGGAAGACCTTTCCTTGCAGATCGACAAAGTTTCCGTCGATATTGGTAATGGAAGGAAGACTAACGATAGCTGTGACCTGCGCAATATCCTGCTCAGCGTCGTAGATAACCTCTTCGTAGGTAATCCCCTTTATTTGTGCGGATGTCTTGCTTTCGGTGTTACCGGAAAAACTGGCCGCGACCATATCCACAACTTTTTCCTCGGCGCGCAACTTCAGACCATAGATCGATTCAACCAAGGCCCGTTCTGCAACAACCTTAGCCGCCTTGACAGCCATGATCCGTTTGTTTCCCGCCTGAGCAGGGATTGCCAGAACAGAGGCAAAAAGGATCATTAAAAGACAGGTTTTGAATTTGTTGGGAACCATGGGATTACTTCTCCTATTTTGAGTTCAGCTGGTATTGTTTTCCCTTGAAGTCCAAAGATGGAGACGCCACCCCCGGAGAATACTCCCGGCTGTAGAACCGCACGTCCAGATTTCCGTCAACCTGCTCATGCACATGAGCCTTCAATAGAATTCCACCATCCCTCGGCCTCTCGGGTACCTGTTCAAGTACACGCTTGTTCAAGGTGTCAAGCTCTCCGACTCTTCTCTCAATCAGCCCCCTGTTTCCAGCCTCAGCGGCAGGAAGCAGAAGAAAGCATAGCGCCAGGAAAGAGCTAAGACTCAGGCAGTATCGGAAGAGGGCTTTCATACATTTACCATTCCTCGTCTGTGAGTTTTCTACCAATGGAGCCTGTCGTAGTTCTGCCAGAAGAGGCCGGTTGTGATTGCGCCGGTTGGGACTCAGGCTCACGGTACTGGGTCGAGACGGGCTGATCTATTGGCAACAGTTGATTGCCGGATTCAGCCAAAACACCAGAGGGTTGCACGACTGGGGATTGAAAGATCAACTGTCGACGTCCAAGGGTTTGAGGGGCGATAGGTACGGCCTGGAACAGCGCGGCAAAGGTATCGAAGTCAAGGACCGGGTTTTCAGTTGAAAAAGAAGGATTGAAAGCCTTCAAGGCTGCCAAAGTCTTCGCATCCAGGACCCCTGAGATTTGCACATCATGGCCTTGCAGAAACAGCCATTCTTGAGCCTTGGCCACCTGCGTTGATTTATTGCTGCTGTAAAAATCCCGGGAAAGAGTGTCCATAACCACAGGATCTGGCAAAACATCATCTCCAAGCAAGGTCCAATAGGGAAGGTTAAGATATTTTCCAACCACCTGGATCATGCTAACCTCAACCAGGAGCCTTACAGCTGCGTGACGACCCTGAACCTTTTTGATACTCCCCTTACGACCGAAAGTTGGACCGAAAAGCGTGATGCCAAGCTCTTTTTCGGCCATACCCTTGGAGACCTCCATGCTATTAACAGAGTTCATACGCGGAATTCCGGCCATAGTCTGAAAATCGAGAAGATTAAAGTCGAGCGTGATTCGGGCCAAGCCAGTTTTACCCCGATCGCCGTATTCTACACTAACCGATTTAGAGGGTACCCACGATGGAGCATTAGTAAACTCTGCCTCAACTCCCATGTCGGTGCCGTCTCCACGGGTTTCAAGTCCCCGGTCGAATTCGGTAATTCCACCGCTGATAACCACATCAGGGATCAATTTGTTGTCGAAGTTAGAATAACCGGTAACGATCTGATTTTGGATGAAGGCCGGATCATAAGGAATAAAGGTGACCTGCCCACCGATAGAATTCAGAGAGCTTTTGATCATCTCCGTAATATCCCGGGGGATCTCTCCACCGGTTGAGCCAGAAGTACCCGTGTTGTCACCAATGGGGTTGCTTTGGATCTTCAGGTCTCCGGTCCCGAAAATATCCGTCATCAAACCAAGATCACGCAGGGCCTGTGTGTAGGTTGTTGCTTTGACCTCTGGGGCCGATTCCGGAATCTGGACATCAACATTAGCCGGATCCATGCTCGCGCATGACACCAGCAGCAGTAATAGCGGCAAAAGCAGAACCTTGCACGAAAAAGGGACAGGAAGTTGGTGTTGCCGGTGTGGGCTCATCATTTTTTTCATGAAAACATCCCTTCGTTGAATCTTTGAAACTGCTTGCCGATCTGCAAAAGTCATGGACAATGGCTAATCAACCACCTGGGTCTTATCACCCTTGCTTTGGTCAATAATGATAATGTCGCCCTTGATGTTACTCCCGGGGCCCATAATAACGCTGTTCATACTGGCACTTTTATTCGTACCGGATCCATCCTGGGATGTTCCGTTTTTAGCCCTGACTGCCGCCCGGCTTTTAGCATCAAGGATGATAAAATTAACATTCTTATCGCCCTTTCCCAATTCATCCCAGCCGGAAATATTATCGTCAGTAAACTTGGAAATCCCATCATCCAAATCGCCCCCGAATCCTATCCCAGGGATTCCAATGCAGATGGAGGTGGCTAGAAAAAACGTGATTAAAGACAATCTTTTCATGGTTATCCTCGCAGGGAAAGGTGGGAACCACTTCGTTTTGATAAAAGACGGTCCTCTTCTTCCTGGCGAAGAAGAGGACCGAAAATTTAAAAACTACTCAATCACAACCGAACCCATGTTAGATTCGTTGCCCTGGCCAATGGCGATATTGGCAGCGCCTTGGACATTGGAAGAGTTAATGACAGCACCTTTGACATTGGAATCGTTAATAGAAACCGAACCCATGTTGGCCTTATTGTCACGGCCGATAGCGATGTTCGCAGCACCCTTGACGTCGGATTGATTGATCACGGCACCTTTGATGTTGGAGTCGCCGATGGTGACCGAACCCATATTGGCTTCGTTGCCTTGGCCAATGGCGATGTTAGCGGCACCCTTGACATCGGATTTGTTAATCACGGCACCCTTGACATTGGAGTCGTTGATGTTAACCGAACCCATGTTGGCTTTGTTGTCCTTGCCAATGGCAATATTGGCGGCACCCTTGACATCGGATTTGTTGATCACGGCACCCTTGACATTGGAGTCGGCAATAGAGACCGAACCCATATTGGCTTCGTTGCCTTGGCCGATGGCAATGTTGGCGGCACCCTTGACATCCGACTGGTTGATCACGGCACCTTTGATGTTGGAGTTTTTAATCTCCATGTTCCCCATGTTGGCCTTGTTGTCCTGGCCAATCGCGATGTTGGCAGCACCCTTGACATCGGATTTATTGATGACGGCGCCCTTAATGTTCGACTCGGCAATCGCCATACTTCCAGTCAACAGAATAACTCCGGCAATGATCGTAACTTTTCTCTTCATAATTCCTCCTTTGGTAAACTGCTATTCAATTTTTGCCTTTTAAAAGCGATGAAGGGGAATCCTTCAAACTTCCAAAAAGACCCTGGGACTACGGTGAACAGGGAAAATCATATGTGAGCCTCAACAAATTCAACGGATACGTTGGCCAGGCCAGGATGATCGTCAACTCTGACTGTGGCCTCAAAACTCCCCGATTGACCACGAGCGATCGGCTTATTTTTATTCACATCGGCATCAATACCATTAATTACATCGTGATTAGCATTCTTGAGGTAAACCGTGACATAACCTCGGACCTTTGACTGCCCCATATTTTTGATTTTTCCGCTGATGAGCAAAATCTTTCCGTCAGAGACAAGTTCGGCGGTAAGATCTTCAATCTGAATCTGCGGCCCACCAAAAGTGAGGGGCCTGGATATCTGCTCTGGACTCGCCATAGTATTGCTTGGGAGTGCAAGAAAAACGCAGAAAAGTGTAAAGAGTATCAACTTGCACTTCATTGAAACTTCTTTCATGTATTCTGCTCCTCAAGTACCGCTTTTTATTCAGCAACCCAAAATCATCCGGGAAGATTAACGAGCTCCTATGGTCGTCCGGATGCTGTTACCCTGAACTTCCAAAACCCTTAAAGTTCCAGATGGAATTGCCAAATTTTCCAGCAGTTCGGCAAGGCGAAGCGTATCGCAACTCTGCCAGCCCAGCACCAAATCAGCTCTTCCCCGAAGGAAACTCTTCTGATTAACCCGAGTGATCCCACGCACCTCAGCAAGAGCATTTTTAAGATCCGAAAGATCACCGAAAGCAGCCTTCTCTACGATCAGCGAGACGTCGTGGGCATTGTAACAAGCGTCGAGCCAGACCCTGACAATCTGCGCCGAAAGCTCCTCAGAAAGCTTTTCAGCGGCTTTTTCCATAGCTTTTTGCGAGCCGATGGCAAAACTGTGATGTGGCACGTTAGCCTCAGCAGTGGCGGTAGCCAACTGACGCCCGGTTGCGGTTTCATAAACTTCGGCGGTCAGAAAGGACCCATAAGAGTGAAGTCGATCGTTGTACGGAGAAGCTCCATTATCCTGGGAAACAGCCTGAGCTTTTACAACCACCTGGGCCAGAAGGCTCGCAGCTTCAAGGGCTTTGGCCAAAGTATCTCCCGAAGCCTCAAGCAGGGTCGCCTGACGCAACTGCTCAGCCTCCAGGGCCGAGGGATCGGCAACCCGGAATCCCTTGTCGGCCAGATTTCTGGTCAGAGTTTGCTCCAGGGTGGTTACCCCCAGGGAGACATCCTGTAATTCGGAAGAGAGGTCTTTCTGCGCGGCAGAAACGACCAATGTAGGGTAGTTCATCCGAGGCAGAATATGTACCAGGGCGGCGACGTCATCAGCCAGGGACATTTCTTCCACTTCGGCCTCAATGGTCACTGAACAGGTATCCGCATCGCATGCCTGAGAGAGAATCTCAAAATGTTTAACGTAACCCTCCACCCTGGTAAATATTTTATCTTTGATAAGAACCATATTTTCAACCAGGGTCTCGCTGCTCAGCATAGTGCCAAGGGCCTTTTCAACAGCGTTACGCTGAGCATCGTGCAAGGCCTCCTGCCGGCTCATCGCGGGGGAAGAACCCGACACAGCAGCCATCCCTTCGGCAATGACGCTGTTCTGCGAGGCCTCACACAAGGTGGGGCAGACGACGAACAGGGAAAGTAACAGACAGAGAACAATACGCATCAGCGGTTTCCTGGTTAAAAGGTTACGGGGTGCTTTGAAACTCAGGCCGAGGCGTCTCCCCATGGTGACGCCCCAGGAGACTGTCCGAGGATGGGAACCGTAGCGAGAAATCGGCTGTTCGAGGACAGATTTTCGTAGGTTTGAGAGCGAATAGCAGGGCTATTTGTCGAAAACATACGGAGATATGGGCCGATCAGGCGGTTTCGCAGCAGGTTCTTCTATTCTCGGACAGTCTCCTAACCTGATTGCATCAATTAAAAGCGAAGCATCGACCCGAGGTAAATTTCGTCGGAATCAAAGTTTTCGAGATCGGCAACCTTTTTGTAGCCGATGGTGATTCCCCACGTCTCACTGAAGTTCATAGTCACTTCAGTACCCAGATCGAAATAGTCGTCGTCTTGCGGATCAAACGCATAGTCGGTGATATCTTTATTCCAGACCCCGAAAACCGTTACGACATTGTTGTCTCCAATACGGTAACCGGCATTGGCACCCACCTTGAGCAGATGCTGATGGTCGTCTTCAATATCGACATCATCTTCGTTGTATTGGTAGGAAACGGCTGCTGAAGTCGAGTAGATATCTTTATCAAGGGTAATCGATGCGCTGAGACCGCCACCGTAGGTGTTGATGTAATCGCTGCTACCCGAATCATAATCGAGATCGGTGTACATATAGTTCAGGTTGGCGGTAAATGCGGCGCTGAGCTCAGAGGTCAACTCATAATTGTACTGCCCGAAAAAGATGGCGCCGAAACGATCCGCCTCAAACAGGTCGTCGTAATCAAGGTTGTCATAGGGGAGGATTACACCAACCGTGATATTGTTGAAATCTTGTGCCAATCCAAGGTTAAAACCAATTATTTGGCCATCGATACCGCCCTGTTCAACATCTTCATAGCGAAGCTGACCAGCAAAGGTTCGGGTCATATGCAACGATTTCTGAGTAGCGGTTTTTTCCTTGTCCGCCTTGGTCTGGACGTTTGGCATGACGACTTCGTTAAAAACAAGGCGACTCGTTTTGGCAGCGGCAGAGGTGGGGACGGCTAGACTATGTGCGCTGGAAAACAGTGGGATCCCCAAGGCTTTTGCAAATGCTTCACGAAAAGCTTGGTATTCAACAGGATTATTTTGCCAGTAATCCAGAGTGTCTAACAATGTGCTTCCGGGTCCGAGGGTAGGGATTTCAAAAAATTCTACGCCGTTGACATAATAGGTGAATTCATTTGAATCCGGATCTACCCCAAAAGTGAAATCATTGCCGTTGATGGTTAACCCGCCAGCTTCTTCGACGTCAACACCACTAGCAATCAACGCGATTTCCTTCTCCGTCACTTCTTCCAAGGAACCGGCATTAATCACAGGGTAAGCCAAACTTAATGTGGGCATACCTAGCGCCAAAAGCAGCCAGAGCGCTGAATTACAAATTTTTTTCCCAAAACTGTAAACCATTTGACAAACCTCCTGAAAAAAATGATTGATATCAACAACAACCTATTCCCCCCAATAATTCCACAATGAGCCCCCACCTTGAGAAGGCACTAGTGATCTTCATCCACCATCTCTGAATAAACATCCTCCCTCTCCAACCATGCAACAATTCAATTTAAGGAATAAAATAGCCGTCAGCTTACTGCAACCTGCGAATCATGCCAGCCAATGCCTCCTGAATGGCCGCGCCCGAGGCCTCGCCGACATCGAAACCGCGTCCGGTTCCACTGCCGGGTACATATTCGAGGGTTTCAATGTCGACGCAGCGGACCTGAATCCCCATGCGCGTACTGAACCCCGATCTGGCCTTGAAACCCGAAATTTGCTCCCCGCCTTCACCGTAATCGAAAACCTCACCGTAAATAACTTTTTGCGCACCAAGGATGCGACCCAGCTCGATAGCGACACTCTGATCAACCATTCCGGCGGAACTCATCCACTGCCGATCCATGACATCCTTGATGATTTCAGGTTTTTCTTCGACAAAACGAAAGCGGTTCGTGTCATAAAGGGCTTCGACCACCCGGTTGTGAATTCCCATGCCCACCGACTTTTCAAGAAGATGGGGATATTTCTGAGCCGCCATCTGCGAGAGGCCAAGCGGCAAAACCGCGACAACAGTTTTGGGGCCGGTGTAAGGCGTAAGAACAGCCTTCGCCTTTGAAGGAACCAAGGGCTCTGGCTCCACATAGGTGGTGGCGCAGCCACATACCATTAAGGTGAAAACATAAAAAACAAGATTCAGAATCAACGCCTGGTATCGGCTCAAAGTTGTTCTCCTTCGAGTTTTGCAACAGCCTGCCGAACAGCTTGCGCCGTTGCCTGCCCGGCGCTGGTCTGATCAAAGTGGATTTTACCTTCACGCACCTGAAACAAGACCCCGACTGATTTGGTTTTGCTGGCTCCCTTGCCAACAGCGCTTTGCAACAGGCCCCCTTCTTCCTGAACAGATACTTCTACCTCAACGGCAATATTGACCTCCGCCTTGGAAAAGGGGCCGAGAAAACTACGGACTCTTGACTTCTTGAAACTTTTAATTGTGACTGAGGCGACTGCGTCATAAGCTGCAAGTTCTACTTGATCATCCACTTGAACAACCGATGAAGCTGCGTCCTGCAGTGATACCAATTCTTGTATTTTTTGACTAATTTCCTCGTTGTCTTCGACCGGAACGAAACGGCCGGTATCAAAAAGTTCCTGGGCCACCAGATTTGCGATCCCTTGAGTGATAAGCAAATCGTTAAACGTTTTATCGTGGGTCTGATTAATAACTTCAGAGACCTTCAGGCGTTGAAGCTGGTCCCCCTCCGTGGCAAATCCTAGCGTTACCGTCAGAAACACGATAAGAGCACAAAGCCACATGGGCCGAAAAACATTTGAAGTCCAAAGCATAAAGCAGCCTATCTTGTAACTTGGCAGTAAGCCAAACCCAGAATGCCTTCTGAATAAAACTACTTCTTGGGTAATTATCACCCTTGAAGTGAAAGTTAGAGAGGGAGGGATTCTATGAATAACAAAACACCCATCTTCAAGTGAAGATGGGTGCCAGTTCCTGTTTCTTGCGGAAACGACACTCTCTTCAGTAGCCCGTCCATCCACTAAACATGGATACGTGGCTTTGCGTCACCAGATTGCCCCGGTTTTGCTTTTTTAGAGAGTTATGATTAGGTGTCTTTCACTGTATACGGGTTTGTATTTACCAATGTCAAGAAAAAAAATAGAACAAACTAGTTTCAGGAATATTCGTAGAAGTTTTAATACTAAGAGGATTGAAATCAAAACAACGATGGTCAAAACGTTTTAAATAATTAAGGTTTTATATCACTTGACGGAAAAATATCTGGCCGTTTAAAAGCTCCTTGTCATTTCAAATACGCTTGAAAATTTAAGACCAACCTCCACTGAAACAGCTAAGATTAACAGTGCCCTGGGTTATAAATATCCACAATCTTCCTTCTGGATGAAAAAATCAGAGTATTAACAGTAGAAACCTGCAAAAAAACAAAAGAGGACTTGCGGAAGTCGGGGCATTGACGCGCGGCCGAAGATCGTCGTCAGTCGATCGCCACCCGAGATGCCTGTCTGGCAGTTTTCTGCGCTCTAACAGCAATTCTCAAAAACACTGTGAAATAAAATTCGCCAAATTATTGGTGAGCCATCCCCCCCGAACTTTACATTTTCAACATCGCAGTAAAACCAACTTCCTTGAACCAACCGTCGACATTTTCTATTTCCACCCTAGTGTCCTGATTGAAAGATACAATATGGAACCATTCAAAATAGTTCCATATGTCATTATTTATGGGTATTTTTTATAAGGTTTACAAATAGTCGACTATTTTTTTTACGTATTAACAGTTAATTTTACGGTGTTGGCTTCACGAGGGGGCGTTGAAGTCAACTCACCATTTCTGGTTCACCTGATACAACTCCCCCCTTCTAATGAACACAATCACTTACTTACTAAAAATTTCGCTGCATTTCGCCCTGCCCTGATTTTCAGGACAAGGAAAACCGTGATAACTGCCTGAAAGTTGTTCTCTGGGAAGCCGTACGACTTTCCGGTGAGAACATTAGGGAAAAAAGCTATATAGAGGAGGAGTGAATGGGAAAATTCGTTATCACGTTAGCTGTTTGCGGCATGCTATTGGTTTGCGCCAACAGTGGTATGACCCAAAACTTGACCGGAGTCCTACCCGTAGGCGAATCGGTCACCGCCGGCAGCGGAAGCATCGGCCAGTCCGACGGTCAGATGGTCATCGACCAGATGAGCGACCGGCTGGCTATCGACTGGCAGAGTTTTTCCATCGGACGGGACAATAGCGTCACGTTCAACCAGCCGTCGAGCAGTGCCATTGCCTTAAACCGTGTGTTGGGGAGCGAGGTTTCACAGATTCAGGGCGCCTTGAACGCCAATGGCCGGGTTTTTCTGCTCAACCCCAACGGGGTCATTTTCAGCTCCGGTTCACAGGTCAACGTCGGTGGGCTGGTGGCCTCGACCCTTGAACTCAGCAACGCAGATTTTCTGGATGACCGATTCAGTTTCAGCGGCGACAGCCCCGGCAGCGTGGTCAACCAAGGGGACATCACTGCCGCCGACGGCGGCACCATCGCCCTGATCGCCGCCACTATCGAGAACAGCGGCAGCCTCACCGCCAATGGCGGCAACGTGCTCCTCGGCGCCGGCAGCAAAGTCACCCTCGACCTGGGCGGACCGGTCAAGCTGGAAGTCGATGAAGCGACGATCGATACCCTGATCGAGCAGGGGGGCGCCATCAAGGCCGATGGCGGACGGGTCTACCTTACCGCCAAATCGGCGAATGAACTGACAAGCTCCGTCATCAACCACACCGGCATCACCGAGGCGCAGACGCTGGTCTCCGGCGAGACCGGCGAAATCTACCTGATAGGCGATATGAACAATGGACACATCGTCGTCGGCGGCACCATCGACGCCTCGGCACCCAACGGTGGCGACGGCGGTTTTATTGAGACCAGCGCTGCCCGGGTAGCCTTTGTCGGTGACTTTGGCGTTACCACCCGATCCGCAAGCGGCAATAACGGCACCTGGCTGATTGACCCGTATGATTTTACCATCGCCGCCAGCGGTGGCGACATGACCGGTACCGCTCTGAGTGCGGCACTGGGCAGCAACAATGTAACCATCGCCACCGATACATCCGGTGGCACAGACAATGGCGACATCTTTGTCAATGACAGTGTCACTTGGGGCAGCAACCTGCTGACCCTCTCCGCCTGGCGCAACATCGAGGTCAACAGTCCGCTCTACGCGTCTGGCAGCGCCGGCCTGGCCCTGGAATACGGCCAAGGGGCGGCTGCCGCCGGCAACACTGCCGGATACGCAATCAACGCGCCGGTCAATCTGGCCTCCACCGGCAGTTTTTCCACCAAACTCGGCTCCGACGGCGCGACGGACAGCTACACCATTCTTACCGCCCTTGGCGCGGAGGGATCCACTACAGATACGGATTTGCAGGGGATGGTCAGCAATCTCGCCGGGCGCTATGTGCTCGGCGCCGACATCGACGCCAGCGCCACCGCCGGTTGGGAAAGCGGAGCCGGCTTCATGGCGGTGGGCGGTGAGTCCTCAGGCTTCACCGGCACCTTTGACGGTTTGGGCCACACCATCAGCGATTTGACCATCTATCGACCCAACTCGTACTACATCGGCCTCTTCGGGTATGCCGACGGAGCAGCTATCCGCAATGTGGGAATGCTCGGTGGTAGCATGACTGGCAACAACCTTGTTGGTGGTCTGGTTGGGGGTAGTAACGGCAGCACCGTCAGCGGCTCTTACGCCACCGGAACCATCAGCGGAATCTACTATGTTGGTGGACTAGTGGGAAATAACCAAGGCAGCGGCTCAGTCACTCATTCGTACGCCACTGGCAATGTCAACGGTACTTACTACGTCGGCGGACTCGTTGGAGCAAGCGTAGATACCGCCGACATCAGCAATTCCTATGCGACTGGAAACGTCAGCGCCATGGGCACTAAAGTTGGTGGCCTGGTAGGATCTAATGATGGTTATAGCAACATCAGCGCTTCCTACGCCACGGGTAACGTCAGTGGCTATGGTTCTGTTGGCGGTCTGGTTGGAATCAACCAAAACTCTACGGTTCTCAGCAGCTACGCCACCGGAGACGTCACTATCGCCGGCACCGGTTCTTATGTTGGCGGCTTGGTAGGGGACAATGATAACAGCAGCATCAGCAATGCCTACGCTACCGGCAGCGTCAGCGGTCGCAATGAGGTTGGCGGGTTGGTGGGGAATAACTACGAAAGCTCTATCAGCAACTCCTATGCCACCGGCAGTGTCAGCGGCTGGACCTATGTGGGCGGGCTGGCAGGGTACAATGAAGATAGCGAAATTAGCAATGTCTATGCCACGGGAAGCGTCACAGGGTTTAATAACCAAACGGGAACTTCTCTAGGCAGCTCTCAACTCGGCGGACTGGTGGGCGAGACTGACTATGGAACAATCAATAACGCCTACGCCACTGGCAAGGTTAGCGG
>JBFHFM010000021.1:0-21404 GCA_041583595.1 Trichloromonas sp.
GCCATCAGTTCGGCCAAAGTGGTCGCCCCTGCCCGACAGATGACCAGGTGACTCTGAGCGTAGGCGTCACTCATCTCATCGATAAACGGGACCACTTGCGCACTCTCCCAACCGGCGGCACGATACCCCTGCTGAATCCGCTCGAGATCCTCGTCCCCTGTTTGATGCTGAATCGTCAAACGCCCCTTGAAGCTTTCAAGGGCAGGAAGCATAGCCACCACCGCGTCATTGATCGCGCGGGCGCCACGACTACCACCAAAAACAAGCAGCCGCGGGATACCATTAGACACCGGCGGACAGTCGTCCATTCCGCTACGTAGTGGATTGCCGGTGACAACCGTACGGCCACGCTTGAAGCTGAAGTCCATATCGGCAAAGGACGTACAAACCCGGTCAACCCAGGGACCAAGCAGGCGATTGGTTAAACCGGGGGAGGCGTTTTGCTCATGAATCAGCACCGGGTACCCCTTCAACCGCGCCGCAAGCAGCACAGGTCCTGATGCATACCCTCCGACTCCGACCACCACGTCGGGCTGGAATTTTTTTAGAAGTGTCATCGATTGCATAATGCTGCGAATCAACTGCGGCCCCATGATCAATTTACCCAACAGCTTCTTGCCAACCAGACCGCTGATGTCGATGGTTTCAAGGGGCAGGCCGAGCTCAGGCAAAACCCTTGCCTCAATCCCCCGGCGAGTACCGACAAACAGCACCTCCGATTCGGGTTCGAGCTGAAGTAACCGTTGCGCCAGGGCCACGGCCGGAAACAGGTGTCCACCGGTGCCACCACCGGCCAGCATCATTTTCATCGGACCTCCCCGGGAGCATGGCTCGAAATATTCAATAACACACCTACCGCAAACAACGTCGTGAGCAGGCTGGTTCCGCCGTAAGAAAGAAACGGCAGGGCCAGGCCCTTGGTTGGCAACATTCCCAAAACCACCGCGATATTGACGAACGCCTCCAGACCGAGCAACAAGATCAGGCCAAAGGCAAGAAACCGACCGAAATCGTCAGGAGCGTTAAGAGCCGTCCGAATTCCGCGCAGGATCAGCATCAAGAAGAGAGCAGCCACCACAAAGACGCCGGCGAAGCCTAACTCTTCTCCAATCACGGCGAAAATAAAATCGGTATGCGCCTCGGGGAGAAAAAAGAGTTTCTGCTTGCCCTGCCCCAAACCGTTTCCCCCCAGGCCGCCGGTGCCGAAAGCGATCCAGCTCTGAATAATCTGGAACCCGGTATTACTCGGGTCCTCCCAGGGATTGAGAAACGCCATAATCCGCCGACGCCGGTAATCAACCGTCATGACCGCGTAATAAAGGAGCGGCGCAGCGACGATAACGATCGACACCAGGTAGGTCAAACGGGTACCGGCAACCAGCAGCATGATCATGGCGACCCCGCCTAAAGTCATGGCACTGCCAAGGTCGGGCTGCATCAGCAACAAGGCCAACAACAGGGCCAGCACGATCATGTAAGGAATAAAGCCATTGGCCAGGCTTCGAACCTTTTCCTTTTTCTTCGCCAGCGAGTAGGCCATGTAGATGACCAGACCTAACTTGGCCACCTCAGCCGGTTGCACGGAAATCGGCCCGAGACGGATCCAGCGTGAAGCCCCGCCCGCTTGATTGCCGACACCGGGCACCAACACCAGGATCAACAACAACACGCAGAAAAAAAGAAAGGGAACCGCAAGCTTACGCAGATGCTGATAGTTAAAGTGCATGGCCGCCGCCATGACCAGGAACCCGACTATCGCATAGATCCCCTGGCGTTTGAGAAAGAAGAATCCATCGGCGTAGCGCTTTTCAGCCATGATCGAAGACGAGGAATAGACCATGACGACGCCGAGGCAGGTGAGTACCACCGCCAGCAGTAAAATCGTCGTATCGAAGCCTTTCCTCACTTCCATCTCTAAATCGCCTTTTGCTCGGGAAGTTCCATCACCGCGTGAGCAAATAGTTCGCCACGCTCCTCATAACTTTTAAACATATCAAAACTCGAGCAGCCCGGAGAAAAGAGCACCGAACCGCCTTCAGGGGTCAAGGTGCGGGCGAGCAGCACCGCTTCCTGAAGGGAACCGGCCCGTACCGTGTGGGTGCAGGAACCGAGGGCTTGCTCCATGCGTCCGGCGGCCTGCCCGATCAGCACCATGTTGGTCACTTTCTCTTTGATCACTGCGGCCAGAGGCGCATAGTCGCCTCCCTTGTCCTTGCCGCCGGCGATCAGGGTCACGGGAGCAGCGAGACCTGCCAGACTCTTGAGCACGCTCCCCACATTGGTCCCCTTGGAATCGTTGTACCAGGGCACGCCATCCAAGACCCGAACCTCAACCATTCGGTGAGGCAAACCGGTAAATGCGCAAGCGGCCTGCCAGGCGATATCGTGCGGACAGCCGGCAAGCAAAGGAGGAATCATCGCCGCCATTACGTTTTCAACGTTATGCAGGCCTTTCAGATGCAGCTGTCGCACCGGAAAACGCAAGGTCGCGCCCTGCCAGCACCAGACAATGTCTTTGCCGTCGTAGCCCATCCCCTGATCCAGAATTCGCGCTGATGAGAAAAGTACCCGTTGTGGCCGAATACCCGCCGTCTCCTGCATGACCAGCGGGTCCTCAGCATTCAAGACCGCGACATCTTCAGAGGTCATATTCTCGAAAATCCGCATTTTCGCCGCCACATAGCTGGCCATATCCGGATAGCGGTCGAGATGATCTTCTGTCAAATTGAGCAGCAACGCGTAGCGGGGATGAAAAGCCGCGATCGCTTCGAGTTGAAAGGACGACAGCTCGGCGACCCCCCAGTCCCAGCGACGACCATCAACGGCTTCGACCAATGGAGTCCCAAGGTTGCCACCGACAAAGGTGGCCTTGCCCCAAGCTTGAAAAATATCCCCCATCACCGTGGTGGTGGTCGACTTTCCGTTCGTTCCGGTGATCGCCGCAAGGGGCGCCTCAAATTCACCAAAGGCGATTTCGATTTCACCCAACACCGGCACCCCAGCACGAATCGCCGCAGCAATCGCCGGAACCGTCAGCGGCACCCCGGGGCTGATCACCACCAGGTCGGCAGCGCAGAATACATCTTCACTGTGACGGCCCAGGTCGAAAGTGATCCCCAGCTCTGCCAGTTTCTCCAGTCCGTGAATTTGTTCCACAGTGCGGCGGTCCGACAGAGTGACAGCAGCCCCCCGCTGGCAAAAATACGCGCACAGGGCCAAGCCGGTTCGGCCTGCCCCTGTTACGACAACATTTTTACCATTATAATCGCGTTTCATATCACCTCAGCTTCAGAGTTGACAGAGCCACCAAGGCCAGAATAATGCTGATAATCCAAAACCGCACGATGATTTTCGGCTCGGGCCATCCCTTCAACTCAAAATGGTGATGGATCGGGGCCATTCGAAAAATCCGTTTACCGTACAGTCGAAACGAAGTCACCTGAAAAATAACCGACAACGCCTCCATCACGAAAATACCCCCGACGATCACCAGAACGATTTCCTGCTTGGTAATCACCGCGATAATCCCGAGAGCACCTCCTAAGGACAAGCTACCGACATCCCCCATAAAGACCTGGGCCGGGTAGGTATTGAACCACAAAAACCCGAGACCCGCACCGACCATCGCCCCGCACAGCACCGCCAGTTCACCGGCCCCCTGCACACTGCTGATCTGCAGATATTCGGACAATCTGGCATTACCCGCCAGATAGGCAAAGAGCAGATAAGTCCCGGAAGCGATAATCATCGGTCCAATCGCCAGGCCATCAAGACCATCTGTTAAATTGACCGCGTTACCCGAACCCACCACCACCAGCATGGCGAAAGGGATGTAAAACAAACCCAACTCAGGCCGCACCCCTTTAAAAAACGGGAAAACCAAATTGGTCTGAAATGGCGGATAGAAATAGAGTGCCACGGCTGCGAGCCCCGAGATCAGCATGAGCCAGAACATCTTCTTGCGAGCCGAAAGCCCATCACTATTCTTGTACTTGACCTTGCGGTAATCGTCGACGAAACCTACGGCACCAAAACCAACGGTAACCAGCAGAGTCACCCACACATAACGATTGGTCAGGTCGGCCCAGAGCAGAGTCGGCAGAACAATAGCGAGCAGAATCAGGGTGCCGCCCATTGTCGGCGTCCCCTCTTTTTTAAAGTGCGACTCGGGGCCTACCTTGCGGATGGTCTGCCCAATCTGCAAACGCTGCAGCTTGTCGATCAGCCAAGGCCCGAGGATAAATGAAATCACCAGTGCCGTAATGGTGGCGTAGATCGTCCGAAAAGTAATGTACCGGAAGATGTACAGCACCGAAAATTCAGTATGTAGCGGGTAAAGAAGATGATACAGCATCGACCGATCCTAACCGTTTCTCGCCGCAGAACATCCCTGGGGGTCCCGCAGCACACTGCTGATTTTTTCCATTGTCATTCCTCGTGATCCCTTAACCAACACCCGATCGCCGCATTGCAGCCGGCTGCACAGGCAGGAGACCGCTTCTTCGTGAGACCCGGCAATCACGATTTGCTCTTCAGTCAGCCCGACCTCGCGGGCCCCCTCCGCCACCTCGGCGGCCATCTTTCCAAGCAGCACCAGCAAGTCGACCCGCCTCCCCGCGGCCTGACCGATTTCGCGATGAAGTTCAGCTGAAGTCTTGCCAAGCTCCAGCATATCCCCAAGCACAGCGATCCGCCGCCCTTCCCCTCCAAGTTCGTCAAGGGTCATCAGAGCCGCCTTGACGGAGAGCGGGTTGGCGTTGTAACTGTCTTCGAGAATAAGAATATCATCCTTTACCGAAACCACTTCCATGCGGCCCGGTGCCGGACGAAAGGCTTCCAAACCAGCCACGATTATTTCGCCATCCACCCCCAGTGCGAAGGCTGCCGCGGCCGCGGCCAGGGCATTTTGCACATTATGGCGACCGGCAACCTGCAAGCGCACCGGCCAGCAGCCTTCAGGCAACAACAGCTCAAACTCAAGAGTCCGGCCTGCGGCCCTGATGTTTTCAGCACGCACCTGCGCCTCGGCGCTCAAACCGAAAAAAATACGCCGTACCCCGTTAGCTACAGGAAGCCGCGCTACACGTTCGTCGTCGGCATTGATCACCGCAATACTGCCGGGCTTCATCGAGGCGAAGAGTTCCCCCTTGGCTCGAAGCACCCCTTCAATATTGTGTAACGTCTCAAGGTGAGCCGGTCCGACATTTGTAACGATGCCAACAAACGGCTCGGCAATTTCAGTTAGACGTGCAATTTCACCACGCGCACTCATTCCCATTTCGAGAACCACCCACTCGTGATCCTCCTGCAGCCTGAACAGGGTCAGCGGCAGACCAACCAGATTATTGAAATTTCCTTCCGTCTTCAGGCCGGGTCCGGTTAAAGCGAGAATATGGGCAACCATCTCCTTGGTCGTGGTTTTACCAGTCGAACCGGTCAAGCCAATGACCGGGCCGGAAAATTCACGGCGGCGGGCGGCCGCCAGATCTCCAAGCGCCACCAGAGTATCCGGGACCTGAATCAACGGAACAGGAAAAGCGCCGACCATTTCTTCGCTCAGGCAGGCAGCCGCCCCGTTACGCAGTGCCCGGAGCAGAAAATCATGACCATCGAAATTCGGCCCGCGCAAGGGGACAAACAGCTCTCCAGACTTAAGCGTCCGACTGTCTGTTGAAATCCCGGTCACGGTAACAGACGCTCCGGAAGGGGAGAGCCGTCCACCGGTAATCCGAGCGATGGTCTGTATATCAAGGTTCATTATCGGATACCTCCAGTCGGCCCAGTGCTCGCCGTACTTCTTCGCGGTCGTCAAAATGAATCCGCCGTGTTCCCAAAATCTGATAATCTTCGTGCCCTTTGCCAGCCACAAGCAACAGGTCGTTTTCACCCAACAGCGACACGGCAAAACGGATCGCCTCGGCCCGATCTGGAATGACCACAAAGCCGCGGTCCGATTGCGCCTGCGCTTCCTGAAGCGACCACTCCCGCTCATGGACCCGCAAAACGCCCACCCGCACCTCATCGAGAATCGCCAGAGGATCTTCGGTCCTTGGGTTATCGGAGGTCAGTATCGCCAGGGTAGAGTACCGGGCTGCCACCTCGCCCATAACCGGCCGCTTGCGCCGGTCGCGATCACCGCCACAGCCGAAGACCGTTAACAGCCGTCTCGGCGACAGTCCGCTGACCGTCTGCAACACCTTATCCAGAGCATCGCCAGTATGGGCGTAGTCAACCAGAATCAAGGCATTGCGATCGTTTTCAATCCGCTCGAGCCGTCCCGGCACCTGCGGCGCTTGGGCCAAGCCATCGGCAATTGCCGAAAGCGGCAGTCCCAGGGCGATGCCCGCCCCGACCGCGCAGAGCAGATTCTGCAAGTTGAATTCGCCAATCAGGCTGGACACCACGGTAAGGGGCCCGGCCGGGGTCTCGAGTTCGGCCTCGATACCCGAGAGCGACAACCGGACCTGGCGCGGAAAGACATCAGCCTGCGAACTGGTGCCGCAAGTCATGGCCGAGGGAAATCGTTCGGCCAGTTGCTGCCCGTAGCTGTCGTCGATATTGATCACGCCCCCCTTGCCACCGGCCAGAAGATCTGCAAAAAAACGTGCTTTACTGGCAAAATAGGCGTCCATGGTGCCGTGATAATCAAGGTGCTCGGGAGTCAGGTTGGTAAAAATGCCGACATCAAAGTTGACTCCGTCAACCCGGTACTGGTCGAGAGCATGGGAAGAGACCTCCATGACCAGGGCATCGGCCCCTTCCTTACGAAACCCGGCCACCGTCTGCAACAACTCAACCGATTCGGGAGTGGTATGCAGCGACGGCAGACAGCGATCACCAAAACGATAATTAATCGTCCCCATAACCGCAGGATGACAGCCGGCGGAGCGAAGGATAGCCTCGACCAGGTAGGTGATGGTAGTTTTGCCGTTAGTTCCGGTCACCCCGACCACCGGGATCCCAGCGGTCGGCTCACCGACAAACCTGGCGGCCACCTGCGCCATGGCCAGTCGGGCATTAGCCACCAGCACTCCAGACACGCCAGCTGGCAGATCCATTTCCTGCTCGAAAAAAACAGCACGGGCCCCCCGAGCCAGGGCATCGGCGATGAAGCGGTGTCCATCAACTGTGGCGCCACGCAAAGCAAAAAAGGCTCCATCCGCCTCGACAGTCCGCGAGTCGTAATAAAGCCCCGTAATTTGGCTCTCACCAGAGCCAAGCAGACGGCTTCCCGGGAGATTCTGAATCAACTCCGATAGCTTCATCATGCAGCCGTTTCTCCGAGCAGACAATGCACTCTCATCAGTTTGGCGGCGCCAAACTAACCCATACTTCGTTCGAATAACGTATCGCCCGTCCTGGCAGGGGCGATTGTTCCACCACCCGTCCTGATCCGCGCAGCTTAATGTTCAAACCCTTTTCAGCCATGGTCTGCAATACCTGGCGGTAACTCATGCCGATACAGTCCGGCATGACTATGCTCCCCGCTTCAACCGGTTCGATAACTGCCTGCACCGGTTGAGCCAACGCCTCTTCAGCAGGCAGCGGTGGTAACGGATCAACGGTTCCGGGCAAGGTCGGAGCGATTTTCAGATACCGCAGTGTCTGAGTCGCAATTTTCGAGAAGACCGGAGCGGCGACCAGTCCGCCATACACCTTCGACGACGGTTCGTCTACCATCACCAGCACCACCAGTTTCGGTTCCTCAGCGGGAACCATTCCAACAAAAGAGGCCACACGCTTATCCACCGAGTAGCCTCCGGTCACCGGATCCACCTTTTGCGCGGTCCCAGTTTTGCCAGCCACCACGAAACCGGGAACCGCCGCCAGGGTCCCGGTTCCCCCGTCACCAACAGCCATGGCCATCATGCTTCGCACCTGCCTTGCCACTTCCGGTGCGACCACCTGTTTGCTCGTCTCGGGCTGCCGTTCTTCGACAGTCTCTCCGCGCTCGTTAACCACCCTCTCGACAATCGGCATCGAAATCAGCATCCCGTCGTTAGCGATCGCCGCCACACCTCGAGCCAACTGGAGCGGGGTAACAGTCATCCCCTGACCAAAAGAAATCGCAGCCAGGTCGATCTCGAACCAGCTCGACGAGTCACGAAGCAAACCCGATGATTCACCAGGCAAATCGATTCCGGTCGCAGAACCAAATCCAAAATCAGTCAGGTAGCGATACAGCCGATTGCGCTCAAGAGCCTTACCGAGCTTTGCGGCACCGATATTAGAACTGACCTTAATGACTTCCGCTGCGGTGATCTGGCCATAGGCATGATGGTCATGAATGACCTTACCGCCAACAGCGTACGAGCCTTTTTCGCAATCGATGACTGTTTCAGGGGTCACCAACCCTTCATTGAGGGCGGCAGCCATGACAAAAACCTTAAGCGTCGATCCCGGCTCATAGGTGTCGCAAATCGCCCGGTTGCGCCATTGGAAAGGGCGAAAACTACTGATGGCATTGGGGTTGTAGGCAGGATAGTTGGCCATGGCCAGAATTTTTCCCGTGCGCGGATCTATGACCACCGCGCTACCGCCCTTGGCTCCTACTGCAGCCACCCCTGCAGCTAGCTCCTTCTCAGCAATGTACTGGATGTTCTTGTCCAGAGTCAGGTACAGGTCAGCCCCATCCTGCGCACCCTCGACCACCTTGTCGCCGCTGCCCATACCTCGACCAAGGGCATCCCGTTCAACCACCAGGTACCCCCCCTGACCAAGGATCACCGAATCATAGGCAAGCTCCAACCCTTCCAGCCCCTTCGGATCAATACCCGTAAAACCAATAACCTGGGCACCGATTTCCGAGTTGGGATAAAAACGCTGATGTTCTTTAATAAAGCCGATACCAGCCAGTCCCGAAGCCCGTATTTTTTCACTTTCGCGTTCGGTGACCTGGCGCTTAAGCCACAAAAAGTTCTTTTTTGATTTAATTTTAGATTGAATGGACGACTTGGACAGAGAAAGGGCACTGGCCAGAGTACTGACAACGCGGTCAGGTTCAGAGACTTTTTGAGGTTCGATATAGATGGAGTCTACTTCAACACTCAACGCCAGCTCCTCACCATTATGATCGAATATTGTCCCCCGCCTGGGTGTCAGGGAGACAACCTTCTGATGTTGTCGCTCTGCCCTTTTTTTCCATTCATCCTGTCCTAAAACCTGAAGCTGAAACGCCCGCACAACAATAAAACTAAAAGCCACCAGAAAACAGAAGCCGACCAAACGTATGCGGATGCGGACCCACTTCTCAAGCTTATCCATCAGTCGATGATAATTACCTGTTCAAGGGTCGGCATGCGCAGACCAAGTTCGGTGCGGGCGACCCGCTCAATACGTACCGGGCTACGCAGGTGCGCCGCCTCTAAACGCAGTTTGGTATTGTCCTGCTCCACTTCGTGTAAGCGATTGCCCAGACTGGAAATATCGTATTCCAGATTGACAACGGTTATACGCGACCAGACAAAAAAGAGGGAAATCGCCAGCAAAACGGCCAAACCGCCAAAAAGAGGCAACAGTCTTGGCCGCGTCAGAGTAAAACCATTGATTTTGGGCAGAGATTTTACCGTGGCATCCATCACAACACCCTCCTTGAAACAACCGAAAAAGATACGCCTACACCGGGAGACGTCGAATCGCCCGCAGAACCGCGCTTCTCGAACGGGGGTTTTCATCAATCTCGATATCCGTTGCCCGAACCGCCTTGCGCGTCAAGAGTTCAACGCGTGGATTCGTATTGCAGGAACAGACCGGCAGCCGGGGAGGACAAGTACAGGTTTTGGCCTCATCCAAAAAGAGCCGCTTGACTATCCGGTCCTCCAACGACTGAAAACTGATCACCACCAAGCGCCCTTCAGGCTTCAACAGCCCAATGGCAGCACCGACGCCCTGAGTCACGTGCTCGAGTTCCTGGTTAACATAAATCCTGAGCGCCTGAAAAACCCGGGTCGCCGGGTGAATCCTGCTCGGCACATGTCCCCCGGGCACCGAATCTCTGACCAGTTCGGCCAATTGCAGAGTGGTCAGCAAAGGCGACTCCGTGCGCACCTTGACAATCTTCCGGGCAATCCGACCGGCCCAACGCTCTTCGCCATATTCGCGAAAGATCCGGGTCAGCTCCTCGCCCGGCAGTTCGTTCAGAGCCTCGGAGGCAGTCATCCCGGTGGTCTGATCCATACGCATATCGAGCGGCGCATCGCTACGAAAGGAAAAACCCCGATCTGCAGTATCCAGCTGATGAGACGAAACCCCGAGATCAAGCAGCATCCCGTCCAGCCCTGCAATTCCCAACTCGGCCAACACCTCGGCCGCTTCAGAAAAATTTCGGTGACGTAACACCACGCGCTCGCCGAAAGAGGCCAGAACTTCGGTCGCCTTGCGCAGAGCCCCCGGGTCACGATCGAGTCCAATTAAGCGACCATCCGGGCTAGAGGCCTCAAGGATCAATCGGGCATGGCCCGCACCGCCCAGGGTCCCATCGAGATATATACCGCCGGCCTTTGGCTGGAGCAGCTCCAAAACTTCATCTGGCATCACCGAGCGATGCTCATAGACGATTTCAGACAAAACTAAAGCCCCACGCTCGCAACAAATCCGGGGCTCGCCAACAGCAGCTCTTCGGACTTGCGGGTGACTTCAGCATATTTAACCTGGCTATATACATCGATTTTTTCGAACATACCCACAATAACGATTTCTTTTTCAAGGCCGGCATACGTCCGCAAGGCCGGTGGAATCAAGATGCGCCCCTGCTTGTCAAACGCGCACTCAACGGAAGGACCAACAATCAAGCGGATGGCGGCAGCCTTCTGCGCACTGGCGGGTTCCTGCTCAATCCGTTGGACGATTTCTTTCCAGCTCGAAGGGGGATAGGCTGACAGCCCTCCCTCGAAGTTTTTGGTCACCACCAGGCACTCGTCACCGAAAGATTCTGCCAGTATTTCCCGAAACTTAGCCGGGATACTGGCACGACCTTTAAGATCGATCGAGTTATTGGATTCACCCTGGAAGATCACATTTGCCCCCTAAATGTCACACAATGACACCTTTCCCCACCATTTGGACTATATCCACCGCCCCCTGGGTTGTCAAGAAACTTTTCCTGTTTTCTAAGGGTTTAGGATTCCTGTGCGGCACGAAAAAGCCCCCATCAGGGGGCCTCCGAAAAGGGGATTAAGCTTTTTCAAGAAAAAGCTACAAATGAGAGGGAGGAGAGGGGAGAACCATCTCTATTTCTTCGACCCGACGATCAACAACCTTGATCACAGTAAAAGCAGCACCGTTGGACTGACAGTGATCCCCTTCCTGGGGGATCGCCCCGAGCAGGCGGATCATGAAGCCAGCCAGGGTGTTGACGTGTTCCTCTGAAAGATTCAGCCCGAAACGACGGTTGATAACCCGCAATGAGGTGCTGCCATCGACCAGGTAGCGGCCCGGCTCCAACTCACGCAGCAAGACATCGTCATCATCGTACTCATCCTGAATTTCACCAACAATTTCTTCGACGATGTCTTCCAGAGTGACAATCCCTTCGACGCCACCATATTCATCGACCACCACAGCCAGGTGAATACGCCGCCTGCGGAAAGACTGCAGCAGGGTCTCGATACGTTTCGACTCGGGGACAAAATAGGGCGGACGGACCGCCTGTTCGAGCGAAAAAGCTTCAGGCTGATCGATCGAAGCGAGAATGTCTTTGGAGTGAATAATGCCGATGATGTTGTCCAGGTTTCCCTGATAAACGGGAAACCGCGAATGCCGGGACTGCTGGACCAACGGCAAAACATCGGAAAACGAGGCAGCGACATCGATACCAACTACCTCGGTGCGCGGGATCATGACATCACGAACCCGGGTCTGCGAGAGCTCGAAGACCCCGTGCAGCATCCGCCGCTGGTTCTTGGCCACCACTCCGGTCTGCTCGCCGACAGTGATCAATGTGCGGATTTCATCTTCGGAAATAATCGGCCGAACCTCGCTTTCGCCGGGAAGCAACCGGGAGAATAGACGGGTAAAGCCAGAGATGACCCAAATCAGCGGGGATAACAACAAGATAACCACCGAAATCGGCCTGAAGACCAGAAAGGAGACCTTTTCCGGGTATTTGGCCGCATACGACTTGGGGCTGATTTCAGAAAAAAGTAACAGGAACGGGGTCAACACCAGAATGGTGATAAGCTCCCCCCGTTCAGCATAAAGATGGACAAACAAACCAGTAGCCAGCACCGAAATAGCAATATTGACAAGGTTGTTGCCAATCAGGATCGCCCCCAGGAGGCGATCGGGCTGTGCCAAAAGTGCTTCGAGGCGCTGAGCCCCACGGTGCTGCTTTTGCACCAGGTACTTGATCCGTAATCGGTCAATGGCCATCAGGGCGGTTTCAGACCCGGAAAAAAAGGCCGAAAGGAGGAACAATACCCCCAATATGATCAGGCGAAACAGTTGCTCATCCACGACAGAAACTCCCAAAAAAGTTGTGGGGCAGTCTACATGATGGGCCGGAGAAATTCAATTTATTCAGCAATGAACAGCAGAGAAGACGTAAAATTATAGCTGGCTTGAACACCGGGGGGCACTATGCTATAAAAAATCCTTCCCAACCAACAACAGACAGGCAAAACCGGCCAGGAGAATAGAAGTGCCAAGCAACCCGATCGACCGAACCGAAGCAGCACGGCGCCACGCCCAACTGTGCGTCGAATTGCACCGCCACAACCGCCTCTATCACGAACTGGATCGCCCGGAGATCTCCGACGCCGAATACGACCGCCTGTTCCGCGAACTGGTTGACCTGGAGCAGGCCCTGCCGAATCTGGTAACCGCTGACTCACCGTCACAGAAAGTGGGTGCCGCGCCAGCGGAGAAGTTCTCCCCCGCCACCCATGCCATTCCGATGCTCTCCCTTAAAAACGTCAAGAGCAAAGCAGAATTTCTTGAATTCGACACCAGCATCCGCAAGAATATTTTGGCCCGTGAAGAAGAGATCGACTATGTCTGCGAAATGAAGCTGGACGGCGTCGCCGTTGAACTGACCTACAGAAACGGCGCCCTGACCGTCGCCAGCACCCGCGGCGACGGCTCAACGGGTGAAGACATCACCGAAAACATCCGCACCCTGGCCTCGGTCCCACAGACACTCACTCCCCCCTTTCCGCCCCTGCTCGACGTGCGAGGCGAAGTCTACATCGACCTGAAAGATTTTCAGCAACTCAACCGCATTCAGGAAGAGGCGGGGAACCGCACCTTTGCCAACCCGCGTAACGCTGCCGCCGGCAGTTTAAGGCAACTGGACGCTGCCATCACCGCCCGGCGTTCCTTGAAAATTTTCTGTTACGGCACCGGACGCTGGCAGGATAGCCAACACCACAGCCATCTTGAATCACTACAGCAATTGGCCAACATGGGCCTGCGAGTCAATCTGGAAGCGACGGTCTGTGTCCGTGGAGCCGAAGGGGTGCTCGACCACTATCGCGAGCTTCTGGCCAAGCGGGACAGCCTCCCCTTCGAAATCGACGGCATGGTGGTCAAGGTCAACGACCTCGCCCTGCAACAGGAGCTCGGCGAGCTCAGCCGCACCCCTCGTTGGGCAGTCGCCTTCAAGTTCCCCCCCCGCCAGGAAGAAACCACCCTGGAGGGGATCGGCCTGCAGGTCGGTCGCACCGGGGCCATCACCCCGGTGGCGCACCTGAAACCGGTCAATGTCAGCGGAGTGACCGTCTCGCGGGCCAGTCTGCACAACTGGGATGAAATCGCCCGCCTCGACATCCGGATTGGAGATCAGGTTGTAGTCGAACGGGCCGGCGATGTCATCCCCGACGTGGTGAAAGTTCTGACCGAAAAACGAACCGGGGCCGAACAGCCGATCCCCATGCCAACAGCCTGCCCCGAATGCGGCGGCCCGGTCCGCAAAACCGAAACCGAAGTGATCCCGCGTTGCAGCAACAGCCATTGCCCGGCCCAAACCGTCGAGCGGATCAAACATTTCGTATCCCGCAACGCCATGGACATCGACGGCCTGGGCGAAAAACAGATCCTGCAACTGATCACTCTCGGCAAGGTCAAAACGGTCGCCGACCTCTACCGCCTCAGCAAGGAAGACCTTTTTTCCATGGAGCGAATGGGAGAAGTGCTGGCCGACAAACTCCTGCAAGCCATCGAGCAGAGCAAATCCCACCCCCTGTCACGCCTGTTGTTCGGACTCGGAATCCGCCACGTCGGCATGCACACGGCAAAAATCCTCGCCAAACGCTTTACCTCCCTCAATGACCTGGCTCTGGCCGACACGGAGAGCCTGATCAAAATCCATGAAATTGGCGACAAAGTCGCAGAATCACTAGCCGATTTTTTCACCGATCCGAGTCAGAAAGAATTACTGGAGCAACTCAGAGAACAGGGGATCAATCCCATCGAAGAGACGGTGGTTCAGCAGAACGGGCCGTTCACCGGCAAGACCCTGGTCATCACCGGCTCCCTGGAGAGAATGAGCCGCAAGGAAGCCGAAGACCTGGTCGAACAACTGGGAGGCCGGGCCGCCGGTTCGGTCAGTAAGAAAACCGATTATCTGGTGGCCGGTCCGGGAGCCGGCAGCAAATTAGACAAAGCACAGACGCTCGGGGTCAAAATCCTGACCGAGGACGAATTCCTGAAGATGACGCAACAAGGAGAGGGCATATGAAAAGAATCCGGGCCAGAGTACGCATCTGCGGCATAGTACAGGGAGTTGGCTTCCGCTACTTCGTCTGCCGCAAGGCGCTCGACCATGGATTAACCGGATGGGTACGCAATCTTGGTTCCGGGGATGTCGAGGCAATTTTCGAAGGCAGAGAATCGGAAATCCGCAGTACCCTGGAACTCTGCCGGCAGGGACCTGCTGGCGCTCAGGTTGATGAGCTGTTAATCGACTGGGAAGATTTTCGCGGCGAATTCGCAAGCTTCGAAATTCAGCGCTGAAAGCGTCGCCCCATCAACTTTTGATGAAGCGGTTCATGACACCGAGGATGTCCAGGGTTTTAAAAGGTTTCTTAACGAATCCCTCGCCACCAACTTCCTTGCCCCGATCGATGGCAACCGACTCTCCCCGCGCCGAAAGAAAAACGACAGGAATAGATTGAGTGACCGGATCCTGCTTCAGGAGTTCACAGACCTTGAATCCATCCATCCCGGGCATCATGATATCCAAAAAAATCAGGGCCGGCATTTCTTCTCGAGCCAGTTCGAGACCTTCGGGACCGCTCTCGGCATAGAGAACCTGGACGCCCCGCAACTTGAGCACGGCCTCCATGAGCATTCCGACGGTTCGATGATCATCGACGACGAGAATCTTCGGTTTTTCCATCTAAGCCCTCCTCTTCATTATCCAACGCCAGACTTTCTTTGTATACCTCGCTGCCAGAAAGCCCAAACTGCCGGGCGACTTGTTTAACAATGTCTCGCCGCGACAGGTCAGAGTCCGCACGCAACCGGAGCAAAGCTTGAGAAACGGTCTCCTGTGGAGGCTCCACCAGGGCCGGAGCAATCATCAGAACAATCTCCCCCCGCACCCGGCTTTGCCCGAAATGTTCCAGCGCTTCAGCCACCGTCCCCCGAAAGAGCTCTTCGTGAAGCTTGGTCAACTCGCGGGCGATAGCGATCTGGCGGTCAGCCCCGAGTTCATCCCGCAGGTCTTGCAACGCTGCAAGGAGACGATGCGGAGCTTCGTAGTAAGCGATAGTGCGGTGGCATTCATTGGCCACTCCGGCGAAGACCGTGCGCCGGGCACTGGATTTAGCTGGCAAAAACCCGTCAAAAGCAAATCGCGCCACCGGCAGACCAGAAAGGGAAAGACCGACGACGACGGCCGAGGGTCCCGGAATCGCGGTCACCGGCAACTTCTCTTCGTGACAGCGGCAAACCAGCAGGTATCCGGGATCAGAAATTGCCGGGGTGCCGGCGTCGGAAATCATTGCCACCGACTTGCCCTGCCGCAACAGCTCAATAAGTTGTTCCCCCTTGACGGCCTCGTTGTGCTGAAAAAAAGAAGTCAGCGGGGTGGTAATGCCAAAATGGTTAAAAAGCTTGCGACTATGACGGGTATCTTCGGCGGCAACCAGGTCAACCTCCTTGAGCACCCGTAACGCACGTAAAGTTATATCTTCTAGATTGCCAATCGGCGTGGCAACCAGGTACAGAATTCCATCAGACATAAGGATATTAACCCAATCCCCCAATTAACATTTTAGAAAGTCTCCCCTTCTGGAGCGACCTGAAAAAATCAGCCCTTCGGTGCCTCGAGGCGTTCGAGATCGCCGAGCCACAAAGTGACACAAGCATCGCTTGGCATCCTCCAGTCGCCTCGGGGGGACAGCGCCACACTTCCCACCTTAGGACCATCCGGCAGACAGGAGCGTTTGAACTGCTGCGAGAAAAACCGGCGATAAAAGGTCTTCAGCCAACGTAGAATTTCCTCTTGAGAAAATTGTTCAGCAAAGACCTGATTGGCTAAAAAATAGATCTTGGCCGGCGCAAACTGCAGGCGCACCAGGTGGTAGAGAAAAAAATCGTGCAACAGATAAGGGCCGACATGATCCTCGGTCACCTGGCGAATATCACCATTTTCCGCCGGCGGAAGGAGTTCCGGAGAAACCGGGGTCGCACAGATGTCGTTGAGAACCATCGTTGCCTCGCCGCTGAATTCCACTTCGGCACACCAGGAAACCAGGTAACGCACCAGGGTCTTCGGCACCCCCGCGTTGACGCCATACATCGACATGTGATCGGCATTGTAGGTGCACCAGCCAAGCGCCAGCTCGGAAAGATCACCGGTGCCGATAACCAGGCCACCAACCTGGTTGGCCACGTCCATCAGAACCTGGGTGCGCTCCCGGGCCTGGGCATTTTCATAGGTGATGTTATGACAGGTCTCATCATGGCCGATATCGGCAAAGTGCCCGCGCACCGCAGAATCGATAGAGATCACCCGGAGAGTCACACCGAGCAGTTCCGCAAGTTTTTCAGCGTTTCCGCGGGTACGCACCGTAGTCCCGAAGCCGGGCATGGTCAGGGCAACGATCCCCTTTCGATCGAGGCCCAGCAAATCGTAGGCCTTGATTGTTACCAGCAGGGCAAGGGTCGAATCGAGGCCGCCAGAAATTCCGATCACCGCATGGTTCATCCCGGTATGCCGCAAACGTTTCGCTAGCGCTGTGGTCTGCAGGGCGAAAATTTCCTGGCAGCGACAGGATCGATCAGCGTCAATCGCAGGGACAAAGGGGGTCGCATGCACCGGACGCCGTACCGGGCCAAATGGCAAGTCAGCCAGCACAAAGGGAATAACCCGCCAGTTTGACTCCTCAGCCGATGCGGCAAAACTATTATTTTTCAGCCGTTCATTGACCAGCCGTTGCAAATCGACATCAGCCACCACCAGTTGCGAAGCAAACTGAAAGCGCTCAGTCTCACCGAGCATGGCGCCGTTTTCAGCGATCAAGCCATGGCCGGAGAAAACCAGGTCAGTACTCGACTCGCCGGGCCCGGCCGAAGCATAAGCGTAGGCGGCCAGGCAGCGAGCCGATTGGGCCCGAACCAAATCGCGCCGATACGCCTCTTTGCCGAGAAGTTCGGGACTGGCCGACAGGTTGAGAAGCACCGTAGCCCCACGCACCGCCATCCGGCCGCTGGGCGGATTGGCCACCCAGGCGTCTTCACAGATCTCGATGCCCACCAGGCAATCGGGACGGTTGGTTGCCTGGAACAACAGATCTGCGCCAAAGGGAATCGTCTGTCCACGCCATTCAAGTTGATCCTGACAAATATCCCGCGCCGAAGAAAACCAGCGCTCTTCGTAAAATTCCTGAGTATTGGGCAAAAAAGTTTTCGGCACGATGCCAAGAATTTGCCCACCGGCAATCATCACCGCACAATTGAACAAGCGCCCGGCCTGGACAATCGGTGCGCCAACCACCACCGACAGCGGGTTTCCCTTGAGGCTATCAGCCAAATCCCAGAGCGCCTGGCGCGCCTGATCCAGGAGCAGTGGCTGAAAAAAAAGATCGGCACAAGTATAACCGGTAAGGCACAATTCAGGAAAGACCAGCAAATTGCAATGGACGGTTTCAGCCTGAGCAATAACGCGTCGGAGTTGTTCGCAATTGAATGCGACGTCTGCCACACGCAGTTCCGGCGAAGCGATACCGATTCGGCAATACCCCAGGTCCGATAGAGTTAAATTCATAACCAACAGATCTCCTGCAGCGGCACAGGTCCGCCATCAATCATTAACCACACTAGATCTTAACAGTAACAACAAACATCCCTCATCGCAATGGATGTAACTCAACGCAGACCGAAGGCATCAGGAATATGTTCAATGCAAGTTTCCGTTTTTCCCGCCAGAATAGCGACAACATCAAAGCGCGATAAAGTGCAAGGAGCGCCGATATCCGCCAGGTACCACTGAGCGGCTCGCAGGATCTGACGCTGTTTGGTCGGCCCAACGGCCTCCTGAGGCGATCCGTAGGCCAGGCTGCGGCGGGTTTTAACCTCGACGAATACCAGCACCTTACCGTAACGGGCAATAATATCGATTTCTCCCACCGGGGTACGCAGGTTGTGCTCGATAATTTTAAACCCTTTACGCTTGAGGTAAGCAGAGGCCTGCTCCTCCCCCCAGCGTCCAAGGGACAGACGGGCTTCTGTCATCAGGGCACCAAATGCTCACGCACACCGCGAAAACTCTTGCGATGCAGCGGAGAAGGCCCAAGCCGAGCCACGGCGGCCATATGTTCTGCACTCCCATAGCCTTTATGCCGAGCAAAGCCGTACCCGGGATACCGGCGATCATAGGCCACCATAAGACGATCCCGCAGGACCTTGGCGATTATTGAGGCGGCGGCCACCGACAACGAACGGGAATCACCCTTTACGAGAGTTTTTTGAGCAATAGGAAGGGGAATCGGGGTAACGCCATCAACCAGAATAAAATCAGCAGACACCTTCAAGCGCTGCACAGCCAGAGACATAGCGCGCAAAGTCGCCTGCAAGATATTGATCTGATCAATCTCCTCAGCTGTGACAATACCAACACCGATCGCCACCGCCTGGGAGCGGATCAGGTAAAAAAGGTTATCACGCTTTTTGGGGGTCAATTTTTTCGAATCAGTCAGACCGGGAAGATCAAAGACTTCGGGCAGAATAATCGCCGCAGCCACCACCGGACCAGCCAGCGGACCGCGCCCGGCTTCGTCGACACCCGCAACCTGCAAAAACCCGCTTTTTTGAGCCTGTTTTTCAAAAAGAAGGGGAGAGATTTCAGTGGCAGCAAAAAGATCCAGGGTCATGAAATATCCTGTTAAACAAATTCCGGCTGGATTTCAGGTGCACCTTGGTATACAATTTTGTCCGCACACCTGTAATAACTTTAATGAGAGGAGAGAGTTCATGGGAGTTTTTGTTACGTTACTGTTTGTGGTTTTGTATCTGACACTTATCGTTGACTGGAAGGATCTGATGGAAACCATCCGTTTGGGAGGCTGGGCTACCATCGGTGTCTACATCGTACTGATTGTCCTGATCATCGGCGTATTGAACGCCCCCGAGACGGTAGCCGTCGCCCCGGCCATGCACCACTAAAACTGCGGAAACTTAATCCGCTGAAGCAGCAAGTGAAAAAGCCCCGGCAAAATGCCGGGGCTTTTTCGTTTCAAACTAGCGGACGAAACGCTGCTCCCGGATCCGGGCAGCTTTACCATGCAGATTACGCAAGTAGTAGAGCTTGGCGCGGCGAACCCGACCGACCATAATGTTCTCAATTTTCTCAACGGCCGGAGAATTCAGGGAGAAAATCCTTTCGACGCCGACGCCGTTGGAAATCTTGCGAACGGTAAAGGTCGAACCGACGCCGCGGTTAACACGCTTGATACAGACACCCTGGTAAACCTGGATACGCTGTTTATCCCCTTCAA
Source organism: Trichloromonas sp. (assembly GCA_041583595.1). GTDB lineage: Bacteria > Desulfobacterota > Desulfuromonadia > Desulfuromonadales > Trichloromonadaceae > Trichloromonas. The sequence goes on from JBFHFM010000021.1 coordinate 19,938, forward strand.
CGATCTTCACATGCACCCGCAGGGTATCCCCAGCCTTAAACGGGGTAATATTTTTGCGGATCTGTTCCATTTCCAAACGATCGATAATATTCATAACTTCCTCCTCTATACTGATCCTTTTCCAGGATTCTATTGCGAATCCCGTCGCCGAGGACGGGTCCGGGTTGTTGTCGTTAACTAGGGTTCGGCATGAAGCCGATCCAAAATGATAGCAGCTGCCGCCCGCACCGGCAGATGATTATAATCCCCGGCCCCGCGAATCGGCTCAAGCACGGCCCACCCCCGGGAAAACATTTCCGGTGCCAGTCCCCAACCCGTTCCGAACACCAGCATCAAAGGATGTTGCTGCCGCAACTGCCGGCATTGCGAAAACGAAACGCCGTCAGACCGGCTGGCGCCAGTTAACACGGGTATCGCTGTCTCGCCCACCTCCCGAGACCAGGCCTCTATAGCCGCCTCAAGAGTCGTCGCGGTCTCAATCAAGGCAAGCGCCTCACCTCGGTGAGGATTGTAACTGGCGCCATGCCCCTTGCGCCAATGTAGTAAAATTCGATCGACCAATGCCAACTGTTCAACCGCCGGCGTCACCACATAAAAGCGCTGAACGCCGTAAGTCCTTGCGGTGCGGGCAATATCATGCAGATCAAGATTGGTGACCGCGGTCACCACCTGATCGCCGCGTTTGTCGACAATCGGGTAATGCACCAACGCTACCGCCAAAGGTTGGCGGCTCATCAGAGCTCACCATTTCGCGACTGCCGCAGAAACTGCAGATAACGAATGTCATCGTCACTGAGTAGAGCCGTCTCTAACAAATCAGGCCGCCGATCCAAGGTACGTTGCAACTGCTGCTGACGGCGCCAGCGAGCAATCTCCCCGTGGTTGCCAGAGAGCAGGACATCCGGGACCCGTTGCCCTTCAAATTCGACCGGCCGGGTGTACTGGGAATATTCAAGTAGCCCGTCAGAAAAAGAATCTTTTTCGGCACTGTCGCTACTACCGAGTACTCCAGGGCAAAGTCTGGCAATGGCATCAATCATCACCATCGCCGGCAACTCCCCCCCTGTCAGGACAAAATCACCCAGTGAATATTCAGCATCAACATGCGCCCGGATCCGCTCGTCGAACCCTTCGTAACGACCACAGATAAAAATCAAACCATCCGTTTGAGCTAGCGCCGCGGCATCGGACTGCCGGAAGGTCTTCCCTTGCGGGGTCATCAACAAAACCCGCGAGTCGGGATGTTGTTGCTTCAACGCACGCAACGACCGACAAACCGGTTCAGGCTTCATCACCATGCCGTCGCCCCCGCCATAGGGACTATCATCAACCACCTGGTGTTTGCCTTCAGCCCAGTCCCGCAAGTTATGCGCGTTGATCTGAATCAGTTTTTTTTCTATCGCCTTGCCCAGAATACTATCAGCAAAGGGCGAAACGAACATATCCGGGAACAGGGTTAGAACATCA
>JBFHFM010000022.1:0-21084 GCA_041583595.1 Trichloromonas sp.
ATTCACCAGCTTCGGATTGGTTTCGACTCTGAGCAACTCGGGGTGAAGCTGTTCAATCGGCGAGAAGGCTTTTTTCAGATCGGGACACAGGGCGCCCATCATGGCCTTGATCAGATTGGCCTCAATCGTTGTCAGTGAACGGTTGAGCGGAGTCACTTTCTGCGCACTCCCACCAAGAATCAGCTCGAGAATAAAAAAGGACAGATGGGCATCGAACAGCACCAGTGCTCCCGACTTGAATGGTTCCAGGTCGAGCAGACCAATAGCGCCATTAATCGGCACCGTCTCGAGAAACTCCTCGAAGCCGATGGAATCGCTGCCGGCGTACTTGACGGTGGCCGGACGCTGCAGACGATTGGTCAGGGTAATACCGTAGTTGCGGGCGATGGCATCGAAAATAATATCGAGATTAGGAATTTTCCAGCGCCCCAGCCCCCGGCCCCCAAGGAGATCAAGGCCGCGGATGGCGCGGTCCGGGTCCGGAAGTGGCTCATCGGTGCCGGTTTCAATGGCCCCATGCTTGACCGCCGAAAGGAGTTCGGAAATTTCCTCTTTGCTTAGAATACGATCCAAGGCGCCCTCTACTGAACTACGAAGTCGGTGAAATAGATCGTCTTGACCTTACCATTGCGAAGGAACCCATTAATGCGACCGATCAGGTCCGCCCGCATCTGCAGTTTGCCCTGCAGATCGCGGATCTCGTCAAAACTTTTACTGCTCAGATAAAGCAAAATCGTGTCGCGAACCTGAGCCTTGCGCTCTTCGATTTCTATCGCCGCTTCGGGACTCGTCAGTTCGAGCGTCATAGAAGCCTTCAGGTAGCGGGTTTCTTCTGCGTCGAGAATATTGACAATAAAATCATCCATCGCCGCCATGGGACCGACCGGCTGAACCTCATTTTCAGGCGTTTTTTCGGCTTTGGTCGCTTCTTTGGCTGCATTTTCGGCACCGCTGCTGGATCCCATCAAATAGGCACCAACGCCGACCCCGGCCAGCAACAGGAGGACCACCACCGCGATGATGATAATTTTAAGCGATCCGCCCTTAGCTTCTTCAGCTTTTTCGTCTTTTTTCCCGGCCATAATCTCGCCTCTTTTCTCTACTGATAGCCACCACTTACCAACTGCAAGTGGTTATATTTTTGTCGTATTTCAAAACGGGGTCTGTTTTCCCGCGTCAATCAGGTACGGCAGGGCGTCACGATTGCTGCCAATGCTTTCGAGCACGAACTCGACCCGCCGATTAAGAGCCCGAGCTTCCGGCGTTACACCTTTGACCAATGGCCGCTGCGACCCATAACCGACCGCGGACATGCGATCGAGGGGTACCAGGCTCTCCCGCTCGAAAAACTTGAGTACCGAAATCGCTCGCGACATGGAAATATCCCAATTGGTCAAACCTTTTGACGGTGGCGAATCATCGGTATGCCCTTCAATCCGCAGACTCAGCGGCAGGTTCTGGATCAGCAACGCCACGTCGCGCAGCACCGGGTAAGCATCCGGATTGACTTCGGTTTCGCCAGAGGCGAACAGGATCGCTTCTTCAATCCGCAGTACCACAGCGCCGCGATCCTTGACCAGCTTGATGCGCTGATCAATCTTGAGCTGGTTAAATTGGGTCAACATGCGATTATAGAGCCGGCTGACGAAGTCATCATAAATAGGCGCAAATTCAACCACCTTCGGGCTGGTGATCGAAGTTTTAGTGCTCCCCTTCATGACTCCGAAGGCATCCCGCAGGGAACCGGCGGCGTCCTGGAACTTGGTCTTGTCCATATTCGCCATGGAAAGCAACAGCACGAAAAAGGTCAGCAACAGGGTCACCATGTCACTGAAGGTAACCATCCAGGCGGGGGCGCCAGCTGCCTGTTTTTTGGGTTTCTTGGCCATGCTGCCTCTCTGCGAACCGGGAACCTACTTCTTGAAATTACTTTCGCGCAAACTCGGAGCGACGAAGGAATGAAGTTTCTGTTCCATCAGGCGCGGATTTTCTCCCGCCAGAACACAGCGCATCCCTTCGGCGATCAGGGTTTTGCTCAAAATCTCTTCCGCAGACCGGCCTTTGAGCTTTCCGGCAATCGGCATGCACACCACGTTGGCCAGAATCGCTCCGTAAAAGGTGGTCAGCAGGGCAACGGCCATAGCCGGCCCGATGGACGAAGGATCACTCATGGTCTGCAGCATCTGCACCAGGCCGATCAGGGTTCCGATCATCCCCATGGCCGGCGCGTAAGTGCCAATCGAAACGAAAATTTCGGCACCGAAATCGTGGCGCTCCTGGATATACTCGATTTCCTTATCGAGCATGTCTTTCATCGCCTGGGCCTCTTGACCGTCGACAGCCATCTGCAAGGCCTTTTGAAAAAACGGATCTTTGACTTCATCGAGAAACGATTCGAGAGCCAGGATCCCTTCCTTGCGGGCCTTTCCGGCAAACATGATGAGCTGGGAAATTGTTTCTTGCGGGGTCTGGGATTTATGGAAAACTGCTTTTTTGAAAACCGAAATGGCCTTTCCGACATCCTTGAAAGGATAATGGATAAACGTGGCTCCGGCCGTCCCCCCCAGAACAATAACCATTGATGCGGGATCAATAAATATGGTCAGCGAGCCGCCCACCATGATCGCGACGACCAGCAACGCAAAGGAAGCAACGATTCCGATTATAGTCGACAGATCCACTTGAAACACCCCAGGCAAAAGTAGTTATACAGGCTGCCGGCCGACCGTCAGACGGCAATCACATCAAAACATTCAGCAAATGCTGTGCCAGCATCGACTGCGGTGCGCAAACGTGCCCCCAGCAAGCGGACTTTCACAACAGCGAGAAGAACCGTCACACCTTTCAAGCCAACCCAAGCGACCACCCAAACCACAGTATCAGCGCACAGGTACAGAGAAATTCCGGAAAACAACCCTTATCTGCGCAAGGTCTGTCCTTTGATTTTTTTTGACATTTTTAATCGTCGCAGGCTTTAAAGGTTCGTTTTTTAGGCCTGTCCTGAAAAAAAAATGGCCGGACCCCAGGCCCCGGCCATTCTTTAGTCAAGATATTGACTCAACTCTTTACCGTTTGAGGTTGATTAGCTCGCTGAGCATCTCGTCGGTGGTGGTGATAACTTTCGAATTGGCCTGAAAGCCGCGCTGGGTGGTAATCATGTTGACGAATTCAGACGCCAGGTCGACGTTGGATTGCTCCAGCGAGTTGGTGTAGATGCTCCCGAGCCCTGAACCAACGGTACCGACGATGGCATCGCCCGATGCACTGGTCGCCGAATACAGATTGCTTCCGGCCTTCTCCAATCCACCCGGCGAGCTGAATTTGGCCAGGGAGATCTGAAAGAGTTCGCGAGGCAGGCCGTTGGAATAGTTCCCCAAAATGTATCCCTCGTTGTCGATCGACAACTGGGCCACCGTTCCGGTCCCGTAGCCATCCTGCGACTGAGAAATAACCACCGAGGCATTGGACCACTGGGTGGTATTGAAGTCGATATTGAGCTGCACGCTCTGGTCCGAGTTATTATTCCAGCACAGGTCGCCCGGAACCGTGGTCAGGCCGGTGGGAAGTGACGTATCGAGAGTACCATCTTCGAGGAAGGTCAGCGTCCCGGTGGCGATCGAATATGCACCGGTCTGGGCCGGGTCAAGGTTCAACTCCTCGGCATCGACGGTCACCACATACTGCCACTCCAGGGGATTGGTGTCCGGGTCGAGCTTGGAGAAATAAACGGTCGCCTGGTGCGAATTGCCCAGCGAGTCGTAGATCGTCACCGAATTGGCATAATTCGAGGTATTTTCCGGGTCTTCAATATCAAACCCGGCATTGCTGCCAACGGTTCCGGAGTTGATGATGATACCTGAGGTCGAGGTCGTGCCGGTATCGACTACCAGTTCGCCGATACCGAGGCCATCGGCCTCGACGGTAACCCCACTGAAAGTCGTGCTGGTCAAACTGGCGTTGAGGCCGACCACCCGAGACGACAGGTTGGTGCTACCTACCTGAAGTTGGATATTGCTGCCGTCCGTCGAGGTGAAGGTCAAGTTGTGGGAAATCGAGTCGATACTGGCGGTCACGCCGACGCCGGCTGCCGTCAGCTTGGCATTGAAAGAGTTGACGATCCCATCTTCATAAAGGGAGCGATCGGCATTGGACGGAATCGTATCGGCCATGTCGACCCCGTTGATCGTCAGCTCACCGGCATTGAGCGTCCAGTTGCCTGTCGTCAAGTGGCTGACCACGCCGAGGGAGGTCGAGCCTTCGATCACTGAAGCGGTGGCATTAATGCCGGCCGTCGAGTTGATCGCAGCGGCGATTTCCTTGGCTGATCCCTGATTGTAGGTGCCGGCGCCGCCGATAGTCAGAACGTTACCGTTGATGCTCAGCACCCCGTTGGGGTCTGTAAAAGAGGTAGCCAGGCCGGTCACCGAACGACCAACACCGGTCACCGTGCCGACAACCTCACTAAGATATTCCGATGAGGCATCGAGGTTGGTAGTAAAGACTATGTTTTCCGTCGCCTGGGGCGGGCTCAAAGTGGTGGTATCAACCTGTATTTCAGTCAGGTCGCCGGAGACATTGCCTGCATCGTTGAGAGTGTACCCCATGACCCGGTAGCCATCCGAAGTGGTCAGGTAACCGTCGTCGTCCCAACGAAAAGCCCCGGCCCGAGTGTAGTAAGTCGCATCGGTGACCGAATCCTTTACAATAAAAAAACCGTCTCCTTCGATCGCCAGGTCGGTATCCTGATCGGTATTCTCAAAAGTCCCCTGGGTAAAGAGACTGTCGACCGTTGACATGCCAACCCCGCGGCCAACCTGGGTAGTGCCGCTGGATGCGGAAATACTGCTGGAAAGCAGGTCCGAAAAGATGGTGCGGCTGGCTTTAAAACCCACGGTGTTGTTGTTGGCGATGTTATTACCGATGACGCTGAGAGCGTTACCGTTGGCGGCGAGGCCACTGACACCGCTGTACAGAGAAGAGAGAATACCCATGATGTTCCTCCTTGGAGGAGCTGCCCCCATCGGTTGGCAACCCGCAAGCCTCCTCGTTGAAGAGGGGTTAGTTTAGGCGATTAACGCACTGTCGATATTGGTAAAGACGTCGTCTTGCAAACTGTTTGTGACCACCCCGAAAACCACCGTCCGCTAGAGTGTGCCCAGCGAACCCTGGCCCCCTTTGGCCAGAGTGAAGTGCGGCGCGGTGGCAATTAGATACTGACGCTGGTTACATCCGCCATATCAAAGGAACCTGCCGAAGTGACCAGAATATTGCCGGTATCACCCAGTTCAACCCCGGCAACCAGACCACTCACAATCGCATTGGCATCCACGGTTTTTGTTGTTCCCTGCTCGGTCGTCAGCTTGGCGACGACCTGTACGGAGTAGTCACCTGCCGGCAGCATATTGCCGCTGGTCCCCTTCCCGTCCCAGGACACGAAGTGATCACCGGCGGCAAGCTCCGACCCACTAAGGGTGGCGACCAGGGAGTTGGAACTGTCATAGATATTCAGCGTAACCTCCGAGGCGGCGGCATCAAGGTGGTAACCGATGTCTCCGTACAACTCGCCCGGAGTATAACCAAGGCGTTCGGCCAGGCTGGTATCGGAGCTGGCCTCCAGGGAGATTTGCGAAGTGTCCGCCGTCACGGTGCGGCCAATCAGGCTCATAGCAGTCAACTGCTGGGTGTCCTTATTGGAATCGACCATGCTGGACAGATACTCGTTCATGGTGAACTGTTGCTCCAAAGAACTGTACTGGGCCAACTGTGATGTGAATTCGGTCGGATCTGAAGGCTCGAGAGGATCCTGATTCTCGAGCTGGGCCACCAGCAGTTGCAGGAAATCATCCTTGCCCAAAGACTTGCTGGTCTCGGCCGCAGAGGTAATACTGGTGCTTGAACTGCTGGATGTAATGCTTGCAATGTCTGTCATGGTTCCGGCTCCTTTAGACCTGGATGATCCGATCAACGGTTTTCTTCTGTGTTTGTCTTATCGGCCTTCTCTGGTCAGGACTTTAGGTTATTTTCACTCATTTTAAAAAAAAACTGTCATGCCAGCCCCAACCAGGCCACCACCAACAAAAAAGGCGCCCGAAGGCGCCTTTTGAACAGCAAGAAACATGCGTACTAAACGCGCAGGCTGATCCCCCCCTGATGAAGCGGCGGACGATAACTGGTACCCGTTTCAGCCTGATCGGACAGACTCGCGGCCACGCCCCCTCTTGAGGTAGCGTGGAATGACGAAGCCTGTTGCCGCTGGTCCTGATAGAACCCCTTGCCGCCCTGTTGCTGGGACGCATCGGCATCGACCCGCACTTCGTCGAGCTTGAGCCCCTGGCTTTCAAGCGCGTCGCGCAACCTGGGAAGATGTTTTTCAAGAACTTCCTGGACCTGTTGGCTCTGGGCATGAAACTGAGCACGGACCCGGTCCCCCTCGACGCTCATCTCCAGCCGAACCCGACCGAGCTCTTCGGGATTCAGGTTCATGGTAATGGAACTTTTTCCCTCTGTTTGATTCAGTGTCAATTTTCCGATGACCTGATCTACGACCTTATCTTCAGTAATCGACAGGCTGCTGACCGTTGTCTGCAGCACTGGTGCAGCAGAAGCTGGCGCCACCGCCTGAGGCGCTGTCACCGAACCGGCCAGAACCGATAACGACGGGCTCTGCGATGTGCTCGTGTTCAGCCCAGGGAAACCTTCAACCGGAGCCCCATCGGCAAGCAAATCCCCCCCATCGATGTCACCGGCCAACGCTGCGAAACCCGCCCCAGGTTGCCGGGCGTCCAGAGAAACCGTAGCCTCCCCATTTTCTGCCGCCACTTGAGCCACGGTGGAACGCAGGGATTGCCCCTTGAAAGAATAGTCATTGCCGCCCAATAGCTGAGCGAAGCGTTTATCCGAGGCCTCACCAAGACTTTCACCTGCAGCCAGAACCGTCTTCTTCGCCAGACCCGTAGTCGGAGCGACCTGTGTCGCTGCGGCCGCCACCACAGTCCCTGGAGTCGCCAGAACCTGAGCGACCGATTCTGAGTCAGAAGCCGCAGGTAGCGCTGTTGCATTATTCGCCTTCGCTAATACCGAAGGATCAGGGTTTTGCGCCGACGATGCCTGAGCGGCTCGCACCTGCACCGAGTCCACCGAAAACCGCTGATCTGCCGTCAAACCAGCCAACGACTTGCCCTGACCCGGCGAAACTCCGGTCTCTATTGACGGTGGGGCATCAACGGAGCTAACCAGCTCCGGCTGAACCGTCTTGCCTGCACTGGCGGCCGATTCAGAAGCAGCGGCGGCAGTCGCTATCACTGCGGCCGGCCCCTTTGACTCGAAGCTCACAGACTTATCGGCTGCCAGAGGTTGACTGGCGGAACCCGAATCTGCGACCTGCGCCGCAGTCGCGGCCGACAGCGGCGAAACTTCTACCGACTCGGCTTCAAACGATTCAACGGCCTCAAAAACCTCGGAACCAGCTACAGAGGCGGACACAACAGGAGATTCGGAGGCCTCATCAGGAACGGCCGTCACAGCAGAAAGCTCCGGCACCACCTCAACAACCGCCCCTGCAGCGATCGGCTCAGCAGCTACGGATATTTCGTCAGAGTCTACATCAGCGACTTTTTTCGTGCCCTGGACTTCTTGCGATACGGCAGGTTCCTTTTCGGATGCGGCAGGGGGTGTGGAGTCCTCACTGTCCCGCATGGTTTGTTGATCAGTAACCCGAGTTGGCTCATCCGCACGATCCGAACCATCGGTTTTGGCCGATGCTTTCTTGGCCTGAGATGCATCCTGATCACGACTGGAATCGACTGAACTGGATTTGTTACGACTGGACGAAGATTTCAACCTGGATTCTTCACCCCGGGAACGGACGGTTTCCTGTTCTTGCAGCGACTTGGAGAAGCTATCCGCCCCGGTTGTTCCAGAGGCATTCCCCTTAATAACGGCAGGAAACAGATTGTCCAGGCTGACCGTGCTAATCTGCATGGCGACTCATCCTTTTGGAAAAGTGTTCAAAGCCCGAAGCTGGCGTCCAGTGTAGCTCATTCATTCCTTCAAATTTCGCTGCTTTTCGTCCCAGGCTTCGTTACGGCTCCTCGGCCTGCGTTCAGCCAGGCCTATGTCACTGCGCCTTGCCCGGAACAAAAATCACTCAAAATTTGTGTGGTGAACGAACCACACGGGACCCTAGTCATCAATGAGGGTTGAATAAGCGGTGCTCAGTTGGGTGGCCTTGTCCGGAGACATGTTGCCGAGCAACTGGCCAGCCGATTTGGACTTCATTCCGGCAAGAATCTGTACCGCCAGTTCCTGATCCAGCTCAGAAAGCAAAACCGCTCCCTTGGCCGAATCCATCTTCTCGTACATCTTGCTGAGTCCGCTGACCCGCTGGATTTCAACCTCATCCTTCTTCTCCAGCAACCGGCTGAGCTGATCACGCACGGTCTGAAGTTGGGCTAACTTCTTATCGACCTCCCCTTCCAATGTCTTTAGTTCTATTTCTTTGAGTGCCAATTTTTTTTCTTTTTTCTCGTACTCGTCCTGCAGCTTGACCCGTTCCTCCTGCAGCGAGAAGAGGATACGGCGCTTCTCCACCGAGTCGATTTCCATCGAGGAAGCAGCCTCAGCAGGGGGCTGCTCCTCGGCCGGGACAACCGCGGAGGGGAGCAGTCCGACACCGAAAACCATCAGCAGCAGTACTATTTTCAAAATTTTCATAATCTATCCCCTGAATCGCTGCACAGCAATTTCATCGAGCATCGCCGCTTCTTGCTGGCGCTGCCGGGCCTGCTCATCCAGAAGATGTTTGGCCTTGAGTTTTTCCAGCAGTTTTTTATCCTGGCTGGCCTGGCACAAAGCCTGGAGCCGGGCAGCCACCTCTTGCCGTGCCGCTTCGCAACGCTTCGCCAACTTCGCTACCGCAGCGACCGTATGACCAATGTGCTTCGTGTACAGGATAAATTCCTGCGGCAAAATCCCCTTGCTCTGCAAGGCTTCAAACTCGACGTGCAGGGCTGCCAGTTCCTGCCGTTTAGCAGTCAGCTCAAGCAGCAGTTCACTTTCTTTTTTGAGGGCCGCGGAGTGCTCCTGTTGAGCCAGCCCTTCGAGGCGAACACGATAATCCAGAACAGTCTGCAACTTGAACTTAGCCATCTGTCAAATCCTTGAAATTCAGTCGAGACCCAAAGCTTTCAGTTCATCCAGGGTGGTCGGCATATCGAACCATTCGCTCATTTCCTGGCGCAAAAACTGATTGATCGCCTCGATCTTGGCGACCGACCGATCGATACGGGGGTTGCTGCCGGAAACATAGGCGCCTATGTTGATCAGATCTTCAGCCTCACGGTAAGTCGCCAGCAACTCCCGCAACGTCCCGCTGCGTTTGAAATGTTCCGGGGTGACGATATCACGCATAACCCGGCTGGCCGAGTTGAGGATGTCGATGGCGGGATAGTGATTTCGGGCAGCCAACTGGCGGGACAAAACGATATGACCGTCAAGGATCGAGCGGACGGCGTCGGCAATCGGCTCGTTCATGTCGTCGCCATCGACCAGCACGGTATAGAGCCCGGTGATACTGCCTCCGGCCTTGAAGCTACCGGCTCGCTCCAGCAGTTTGGGCAGGGTAGCGAAGACCGACGGGGTATACCCCTTGGTGGTGGGCGGCTCGCCGATGGCCAGACCAACCTCGCGCATCGCCATGGCAAAACGGGTCGCTGAATCCATCATCAGCAGCACGCTCTTGCCCTGGGCGCAGAAATGTTCGGCGATGGTGGTGGCGACGAAAGCGCCGCGCATGCGCAATAGCGGCGACTGGTCGGAGGTAGCAACCACTACCACCGAGCGCGCCAGACCTTCAGGACCCAAGTCGCGCTCGATGAACTCGCCGACTTCCCGGCCGCGCTCACCAATTAAGGCAATGACGTTGACATCAGCCCGTGCGAAGCGAGCCATGGTACCAAGCAATACGCTCTTGCCAACCCCCGAACCGGCCATGATCCCCATACGCTGGCCCATGCCGCAAGTCAGCATGCTGTTGATGGCGCGCACGCCGAGATCGAGCGGCTCAGCGATTTTCCGTCGTTCAAGGGGGCCGGCCGGCAGGGCATAAATGGGCATTTCATGGTCGAGGTCAAGAAGCGGACGCCCATCGATTGGCTCCCCCATGGCATCAACCACCCGACCGAGCAAACCGTTGCCGACCCGCTGAGTAGAACTGCTGCGGCGCACCTGAATCAGGCTACCCGGCCCGAGGCCGCGCAGTTCGCCCAAGGGCATGAGCAGCGCCCGCGAATCGCGAAACCCGACGACTTCGGCTGGAACCGGGGGACCGCCATCCTTAGGCGTCAGTTCACAGAGCGTTCCGACAGAGGCATCGGGGCAGTATCCCTCGACCACCAGGCCGACGATGTTGGTCACCTTCCCCCGCACCCGCAGGGTATTGAGGCCCTTGAGCTCGCCGACCAGATGCTGCATCAGGCGCCCCCGGCGGCGTTCAGTATTTTCTGTCGAATCTCTTCGAGCTGACTTTCAATGGTGGCGTCAACCTCGCCGAGTTCCGACTCGACCAGACAGCCGCCGCGTGCGACATCTGGAGCGGATTCGACGGTGATGTTCTTGAGCCCGCTAATGCTGGCCAAAAGGAGCGGTTTCTTTTCCATCACCACAGCCATGTCTTCAGGATGCACCTTGATATGATAAACGTCGGAATCGACAGCCGCCTGCAAGGCCTTGACAATGGTGTGATAAATGATTTCAGGATTGATTTCCACGGCGCAGGGAATAACCTGCTCGGCAATGGCCATGACCAACCGCAGCATATCGTCGGTGCTGTTTTTCAGAATCGATTCGCGGAGCTGACTGACATCCTCAAGAGCTGCGGTAAAGGCCTGAATCGTATCGCCAAACCGTTTTTCCGCCTTGTCCGCCCCTTCCCGCTTGCCCCGAGCATAAGCCTCTTCGATCTTCGCTTCCAGATCCACAGCAGCAGCCGCTTTCGGACTCTCCGACACGGGTGCCGGCTGAACCAGGGCCTCTTTACGAAACAGCTCGCCGCCAGAGACCATCCCCCCGGCACCTTCAGAAAAATCGGCAAACCGGAGCAGTTGCAGCCCCTTGCATTCACCGTCCTTGTAAATTCTAGACCAGGACATCAGAGACTCCCCTTCCCGGAATAACGACATTGCCTTCTTCTTCGAGCTTCAAAGCGATCTGAATGATCTCTTGCTGAGCCGCCTCGACATCGGCCAGACGCACCGGCGCCATCGCCTCCATATCTTCTTTGATCATATCGACCGCCCGGCTGGAGATACAGGAGAAAAGCTTCGCCGTCAGTTCCTCGGATGCTGTTTTGAGCGCCACCACCAGCACATCGTTGTTAACTTCGCGCAGCACAGCCTGCAGGCCGCGTTTGTCGATGTAGGACAGATCGTCAAAGGTGAACATCTTTCTGCGGATCGATTCAGCCAGTTCGGCATCGCACTCATCAATGACACTGAGAATCGCCTTGTCTTTCCCCTTGCTCAAGCGACCGAGAATGTCGACCACCTTATCGACCCCGCCAACCTGCTGCTGTTCGCTGGAAACCACCGCACCGATCTCCCGACGCAGAGACTCTTCGATTTCGTTGAGAACATCGGGTGAAACCTTGTCGATTTTCGCCATACGATAAACCACATCGGCCCGGAAATTATCGGTAAACCCTTCGAGGATCTTACTGGTACGCTCCGGGGTCTGGGTCGACAGGATGAGTGCGACCGTCTGTGGGTGTTCATGATCCAGAATTCCCGCCACCATCCGCGGGTCCATCATGGCAATGGTCTCCAGCGGGCGAAAGCTGGCACCGGCATCCAACTGATTCATCAACGAGGTTTTACGATCCTTGTTCTGCCCCTGCGAAATCGCCTTGCGGACGAATTCGTCGCCGCGGACAAAGATCCCCGCCAGTTCTTCTTCGGCCTTGAGAAAATGTCCGATGACCTGCTTGGCTACATCCGCCGGAACATGTTCGATTGCCATCATACAACGACTGATTTTACGCACCTCACTATCGTCGAGTCGCTCGAAAATTCGCGCTGTCGCCTCTTCGCCCAGGCAGAAGAGCAGCATAGCCGCCCGCTCAACCCCGGATAGTCGTGATAAAAGACCTGTACCTGCCATCTCAACCCTCTTTCAGCCATGTCTTGATAATCTGAGCAAACGCGCCCTGTTCCTGCATTGCGAGTTCGCGAAGACGTTCGGCCGGGTCGGCCTGCATTCGCGGCATGACCTCTTGCTGGGACAACTCAGCTTCTAACTCTTCAACGGTCTTCATCGGCGTCGCCACCTTGCCGGTACCCTGCAGCGTTTTGAGCACGGGACGGGCCAGCAGGAAGTACAGAAGGATGCCACCGATAACCAGCAAACCGTACTTTACAAAAGGAACGTATTGGTAATAATTGGGAGCCGCAGTCGTTTCGGCCATGGGCACCCCGAGAAAATCGTTCTGGAACGGCATTGAACTGACTTCGAGCTTGTCGCCCCGAGCTTCATCGATACCGAGCGCGCTGCTGACCATGTTGCGGATCGCCACCAACTCTTTTTCGCTGCGGGGCGTATAGGTTGTTTCCTGCCCTTCGCCACCAACGCTCGGCCGGTCGGCCACCAGGACCGCCACCGACAACTGCTTGATGCTGCCAACCGGAAAGACCTTGTGGCTGACGACCTTACTCACCTCATAGTTGATGGTTTCATCACTGCGACTTGACGAGGTCGAACCGCTGCTGGCAGCGCCATCACCGAGATTGGACTGAACCCCGGGAACCCCGCCGGCAGTCAGACCACCCGCTTTTTCCTGACTGGTCTGCTCACTGCGGATCGCGGTTTTATCCGGATCGTAGCTTTCTTCAGTCTGTTCCTGCTGCATGAAATCAAGAGCCGTGGTCACTCGCACGGCCGAGTTGCCGGCCCCAAGAGCCTGATCAAGCAGTGACTGAGCCCGGCCTTCGAGACGCTTTTCAAGACTCTGCTGATAGTCCAGCATACCGGGAGTCATCGGCCCGGACAGCTCTTCGGAGGGATTCTTCGACAGGATTCGCCCGCTGGAATCGACCACCGTGACGTTCTCGGCATCGATCCCTTCGACACTGCCGGCAATCAGATGCACGATCCCTTGAACCTGGGATTCCTTAAGCTGGCGACCGGGAATCAGCTTGAGGATAACCGACGCGCTGCCAGCCTTCTGCTGGTCACGGAACAATCGCTTTTCAGGGAGAGCCAGGTGGACCCTGGCCCCCTCGACCGGAGCGAGAGACGAAATGGTGCGGGATATTTCACCCTGCTGAGCCCTCAGGTAATTGATCTTCTGGGCAAAGTCGGTCATACCGAAGCTCTGCTTATCAAAAATCTCGAAACCGACACCGCCACCGCGAGGCAGACCGGCACCGGCCAGTTCGAGACGACTTTCGTAAACCTGGTCGGCCGGAACGTAAATCGAGGTGCCGTTGCTTTCGATACGATACGGAATCTTGCGATCTTTCAGCCACGCCACCACTTCAGCCGCATCGGCATTATCCATATGCGCGAACAGCAAGTTATAGTCGGCTACCCTTGCCTGCAAAATAATGACAGTAAAAATGGCGATACAGATCAGGGCTGCGGCAACCAGGCTTATTTTGCGTGACATGGGCCACGCGTTAACCGCTTTTACCAGGCTCTTATTGTTGACTTCAGCCATTTTGATCACAACTCCCAGACAGATTCATTCCAGCTTTTACCAATACAGACCCACTCGCTATTCAACACCGGTTACACCTGCATACGCATGATTTCCTGGTAGGCTTCGAGCACCTTGTTGCGCATCTGTACGGTCAGACGCAAGGAGATGTCGGCTTTTTCCATGGCAATCATAACTTCATGCAAATTTTCAGACTCGCCGGTCTGCAACTGTTCGACAGCCTTGTCCGCTTCGAGTTGCGTCTTGTTCACATCGTCGACGGCGGCTTTGAGAGCCTCGGAAAAACCACTGCCGACATCGGCCGATTTCGTTGCCGACGAATTAGGAATGATCGACTTAAGCTGAGAAAGCAGGGTGATGTCACTCATAAATTACCTTCCGATCTCGAGGGCCTTAAGGGCCATCCGCTTCGCGGCCTTAATGGCGGTAACATTCGCTTCGTACGCCCGGGTCGCGCTGGTCATGTCGACCATTTCATCCAGCACGTTGACATTCGGCATGGCCACTTGACCATCGGCATCGGCATCAGGATGAGACGGGTCATAGACCATCCGTGGGGGCGCGTTACTGGTACGGATCTCGGAAACTTCCACCGCCTGCACCGCTCCTTTCAAACTCTGCTCCAACGTCTTGGCAAAAGGGGTGTCAGTCGACTGAAACACGACTTCCCGCTTGCGATACGGCCCCCCCTCGGGAGTCCGGGTAGTCTCGATATTGGCCAGGTTCGAACTGATCGTATTCAGTCTGAGCTGCTGGGCCCGCAGAGCCGAAGAACTGATTTTAAGGGAATCAAAGATATCCATTTTATCCTCCTGGCCTAATTGCCGCCCTGAGCGACGTATTTGAGAATGCCCAGTTTTTTGTTGATCAGCTGCGTCGCTGTTTCATACATAATCTGGTTTTCAGCAAGGGCGAGCATTTCCGTCTCAAGATCGACCCCATTTCGGTCCCCCACTGACGACGAGGCCGGAGTCTGTACGACTTTCGCCCGCACCCCGGAGAGATTGGCGGCGCCAATAGGGAAATGGGCCGCATGGGTCGTTGAAGGGGTCATGGCGCCACTGGCTAAGGCATGTTTCAGACTCGATTCGAATTCGAGTCGCGACGGCGTGTAACCCGGCGTATTGGCGTTAGCGATATTCGACGCGATCACCTGCTGGTTCTGCTGACGCAGATCAAGCACCTTTTCGAGCAGGCTGATGGTCCGGTCAGAATTTGCTATGTTCGGCATGGCATAACTCCTTGATGGTCCCGCGCCACGTCATTCTCATCCATATCAGAGTTCTTTGGTCTGCTCTGAAAGGAGCGCGCTTTCGGCAACTTTCTGCCACTGCGGGTTCTTTCCTTCTTCGACCAGAAGCTGCAAAATCTTAAGCGCTTCATCCTTCTTTTCTTGTATAAGCAGAATCTGGGCCGAACGATAACGAGCCTGGTCAGAAAACGTCTCATTCGCCAGCAATTCCTGATAAAGTGACCATGCCCGTCCCCATTTTTTCAACTGAAACAGCGATTCTGCCAGCCAAATAGCCGCTGAAGGATGCGCCTGGCGTATCGTCTGGTCTACCAGGGCGCGACTTAAAAAAAACTCCACCTGCTCCGGCTGATTCAGCGACTGGAAGACTTTGCCGGCCAACAGATCCAGCTCGAGGGTCTGCGGCAACCCATCAGAAGTCAATATTTTGGCAGCCTCTTCGTTACGCCCCTGGTTATTAAGCGCCTCGACTTTCAAAAACAGAATGCCGCTCCGGTCGCCACCTGCAGGATAACGAGCCAGATAGCGGTCAGCATATTCGAGAGCCAGACGAGCATCCCCCTGCTGATCAAGGACCTGTACCAAGGGCAGATAAAAAGGTTCTTCCGCAGGCTGCCCCTGATACGCGTCGAGCATATAAAAATAGACATTCGCCGCCTTGTCCAGCAACCCCAAGCGGCGAAAGGCCGAACACAGGTCCTGAAGAAAGCTCTGATTGGCCGCCCCTGCAACCAGCCGATGGCGATGCTTTTCAACCACCACCAAAGCATCGAGATACTCTTCGGCGGCAATCAGGTCGCCAATAACCTGGGGGAGAATTTCGTTCAGCAGCCCTTCAGCGTAAACCTTGTAACGTCCCTGGCCATACTGCCTCAGAAACCCTTCGCACCCCTTGATTGAATCGAGTCCAGGTTGCGTGACAATGTTCAACAGCAATCGTTTAAACGCCGCCTCCTCCCGAATTTCCCGGGAGGCCGCCTTAAGTGAAATTTCGGACAGCAGGGGGATCGCCTTTTCTCCATGTCCCCCCAGGTCGGCCAGAACTTCCTGATCAAGGAGCAGCAACTGGGCCCGTCGGCTCCCCTCGGTATCCGGCCAGTAATTGGTCACATTTTGTAACAGGATACTCGCCGCTTCAAAATCCCCGGAACGCATCTTTCCGCGCCCCTGGGCAAACAAAGCCAAACTTTTCCCTTCATCCCCCTCCACCAGATTGAGCAGATCCGTATATCGCCTGACCGACTCGGCATACTCTTTCTCGCGATAGAGAACTTCCGCCAGCAGGGAGAGCGAACGGGGCACTTCGCTCCAATTACTGACCTCCTTTTCCACCTGCCGATACAACCGTAATGCGTCGCTAGAGCGACCGACGGCAGCAAAGGCATCCGCCAGGCGCCGGGTGCGGATGCCGGCCACTGACTGCGGAAAGACCGAGGTTTCAAGGGTCTCGATGGATTTTTCCGGCTGTCCGGTCGCCAGGTCGATTTCGGCCTGCATCAAGCCGCCGATCTGCCGGTAATATTCTTTCTCTCCCGCCTCCTTGTTCAACAAAGAGAGCTGGTAGGCCGCCTCATAAGGGTGCCCGGAAAGAGCGCAAACATAACCAAGCAGGTAACGGACCCGACCACGCAGAACGGAATCCGGATAGCTCTCAAGAAACCGCTCCAGCACCCCCTTCGCCAACGGAGAGTTGTTCGAACGAACCAATGCTTCTCCATAAAAAACCTCAAAAGCTTCACGATCTACACCCTGTAGCTGATCGACGGGGATTCGTTTGAAAATCACCAATGCGGCATCCCAACGACCGGCCTGCGATTCCTCAAGTCCGGCAAGCAGCTCCGCACCGGCAGCGCCATCGGTCAGGGGTTGATAGAGCACCAGGGGAAGCGGCGGCAAAGTGTACTGGAGTGGCAACGGCACAACCAAAGGGGTTTCGAACCCACTGAAAAATTGGCGCCACTCTTCACGATATCCGGTCCCTTCACCAAGACGGATAGTCGTACCATCGGCCTGCACTGTCGGAACTCCACGCAATTTCGACGCGATGGCCAATCGTGCCGGAGAACGATGATCTCCCCAATACAATTCAAGAACAAGCTCATCAGAACCCTTACTAGTCAACACTTTGACGTTTTCAGGAACCGTGCGCAGCAGAAAAGAAGTCAACAGCAGTTGCTCCTGCTGCCCCAGTAGAATTCTGACCACCTTGCCATCTTCCGGCAGTGATGTAAGCGACGAGTCACCTTCGGTATCACTCAAAAAGAGGTCAACGCGCTGTCCGGAGGTTTCCAGACGATAGACCGGTACTTGAGAAAAACGCAGAGCCAGACGGGTTGTGTCCAGGCCTTCCTGTTTGGTTATTTCACGTAACTGAACCCTGGCGTCTGCCGCAGAAGCGAAGACCGTCTGGATCAGGATACCGATTATCAGGATGAGAATTCGCAACATGCCTCCCCGGGTCTACTTGAACAGGTAAATTAATCTAAAAAACCAAGATGCCAATAACATGCCAACGTCCAAACTGATTATTTTTTCTAGGGGTTTTATCCTAACATCGGCCAATGTCACTATTTTGACAACACACATCATTTTGCCTTAAATTAACCGTAACTTCGCCAGCAGCCATCTCGTACCCGACCCGATTCAGCGGTAGCCCAGGCGCTTTTTGCCAGTGAATTCCCTGCTGCAGAAAAAAAAACACCCCCATTCACAATTTAAATGCGAAAGCTGCCCCAAGATGGTGCAGAAATTGAATCGGTGGAACAGGGTGGTTTTCGCAAACAACTCGCGAGCGTCGATTAATCCGGAGAAACAAAGGAAGCACAAACATTACATTCCTGCTGTCAGAGGTATCCATGAGTAACGAGATTTCCAGCGACCAGATCGAAATCATCCTGGAATTTGTCCAGGAAAGCCGTGACATGATCGAGCAGTTGGAACCCATCATCATCGAACTGGGGCAAAGCTGCCAGAAAGGCGACTGCTGGAATATTCTCGGCTGTGAAACCGTTGACTGCCCTCGCCACAATCAGTCGCTTAACCTTCCCTGCTGGCTCGACAGGGGCTATATCGGTGATGGCACACAATCGTGCCCTTACGCCAGCAGCGAACAAGACTGCAAAAATTGTCCGGTGTTCCAGCAGACCAATGGCAATATCGAAACGATCAACGCCATTTTCCGCCTGTTTCATTCCATGAAAGGAAGCGCCGGGTTTCTCGACCTGGTCCATCTCTCCGGAGTCGCGCACGCGGCTGAAAGCCTGCTCGATTTGGTGCGCTCCGGAAAAATCCAGATGGCGGCCTCACATGTCGAACTCCTTTGTCAATCTTGTGACTTTGCCAAAGAAGCACTCGATCTGGTTGAGAGCGAATACAGCGATCAAGCTACCGCAAGCATCGCCACAGATGTCACGGCTAAGCTCAAACTGGCAGCCGAAGAAGCGCTCGAACGAATCAAACAGGACGAACCCTCAGCCGAAAATACACCAACGGAAACGGTAGCCGCTTCGCCTCCGCCAGAAAACCCGAAAGAGAAGGTAATTGCCTCTCCAACGGACTCCACCGCGCTGAGTTTCGAGTTGGAAATCACGCCTGAAATGGTCGAACGCTTCGCCCAGGAAGCCGATGAACTGTTGCAGAACGCCGAGCAGGGCCTCCTTCAGTGGACCGAAAGTAAACCCGGGCCAGAGATCATAGCCGCCCTTTTTCGTGACATTCACAGCTTCAAAGGCAATTGCGGCTTTTTTGGTTACTATGACCTGGAGTGCCTGAGCCACCTGATGGAATCGGTGCTCGACGTGGTTAAATCGGGTAAGGAACTGAGCAGTCAAGAACCCGCAGACATACTGCTGGCCTGCCTTGATGCACTTCGCGTGGCCGTGACCGATGTCACCGAAGGGGGTAAAGGACATATCGCTTCCCTGCCGGAACACCTGCATCAACTGAATGAGTTGATGGGGGATAAAACGGAGGCCTTCAAACCAGCACCGGCCAGCAAGCCCCAAACGACACAGGCCCCCGTCAGCCCCCCCCAACCCGCACCGCCCCAACCGGCAGCGCCGCCAGCCAAACCCGCTCCGGCCAAACCGGCCGCCCTAGCCCAGGCAGCCACACCCGCAGCCTCAACGGGAGCCAAAAACACCGCAAAAAGGCAGGATATCCGGGTCGACCTGGACAAACTCGATCAACTGATCAACCTGATCGGTGAAATGGTTATCGCTGAAAACATGCTGATCCATAATCCGGATATCGCCGGGCTGGAACTTGAAAACTTCCACAAGGCGGGACAACAGATGAGCAAACTGGTGCGTGAACTCCAGGAAATTGCCATGACCATCCGCATGGTTCCGGTTTCCGGACTCTTCCGGCGAATGATCCGTCTGGTCCATGACCTCTCCCTCAAAGCGGGCAAGAAAGTCGAACTGATCCTTTCCGGCGAAGACACCGAAGTCGACAAGACAGTTATCGAAACCATCACCGATCCGTTGGTTCACCTGATCCGCAACTCCCTCGACCATGGTCTGGAGCCGCCCGACGAACGACTGGCGGCCGGCAAACCAGAAAAAGGGGTGGTGCGGCTGACGGCCCGTCACGAAGAAGGACAAGTCTGGATCTCCATCGAAGATGACGGCCGCGGATTAAACCGTGAGAAGATTCTGGCCAAGGCCATCAGTAAAGGAATGATAGAGGGAGACGGATCGGAGCTCAGCGACAAAGTGATCTACAACCTGATTTTCCAGGCCGGGTTCTCCACCGCCGAGAAGATCACCGATGTTTCAGGCCGCGGCGTTGGCATGGACGTCGTCAAACAGAATATCGATAAAATCAAGGGCAAGATCGAAGTCACCAGCAAACCGGGCAAGGGCTCCCGTATGCTCCTGCGGATACCGCTCACCCTCGGGATCATCGATGGCATGATGGTTCGGGTTGGCGACACCAAATGCATCGTGCCGACGCTGGCGATTCGTGAAGCCTTCCGCCCGACCGATGACGCCATCACGATTACCCCCGATGGCCAGGCCCTGGCCCGGGTGCGCGAAAATTTCTATCCCGTAATAAGGCTCCACGAAGTCCTGAAAAAAGAGCCCCTGTCGTATGAATTATCCGAGGGCATCCTGATCCTGCTTGATTATCAGGACAAGGGCATTTGCCTTTTTGTCGATGAAATTCTTGGCCAGCAACAGACGGTCATCAAAGGGCTTTCCGACTACATCGGCAACGTCCGCTGGGTTTCAGGCTGCACCATTCTCGGCGACGGGGAGGTCTGTCTGATTCTCGATGTAGGCCACCTGGTAGAAATGTTCGATGAAAAGGAAGTTATAGTTGCCTGATTCAGCACTTTCTCAAAATCTATCGTTATCGAACCACAGGAGCATGCATATGTCCGAAAATAAAACAATGAACGACCTGAACTCCACCCTTGAAGGGGAAAACGAGGACACCCAGAAGGGGAAATTTCTCACTTTCCACCTGGCGAAGGAAGACTACGGCATTGAAATCCGTTATGTCACTGAAATCATAGGCATTCAGAAAATAACCGAAGTCCCCGATATGCCCGCATTCGTCAAAGGAGTGATCAACCTGCGCGGCAAAGTGGTGCCGGTCATGGATGTCCGCTCCCGTTTCGGTATGCCACTCAGGGATTACGATGACCGAACCTGCATCGTCGTTGTCAATATCGACGATAAATCGGTAGGTCTGGTCGTCGACAAGGTCAACGAAGTCGCAGACATCCCTGATGCCCAAATCGAGCCGCCACCGAGAACCAGCCGCGCGGCAACCCGTTACATTCAGGGCATGGGAAAAATCGGAAACGGTGTCAAAATCCTGCTCGACGTTCAGAAACTGCTCTACAGCGACGAACTGGCGATGCTCAGCGGAACCGCCAGCGACCAGTAAGCCATGCCAACGGTTGGCTCCCTGTTGCTGGGATTTAAGGCATCAGGTTCGATGTTCGTTTTCGCCGCAAGGCTCACCTGAACAACCCGCAACGGAACGGTGCAATGTCCGGCTATCTGATGACAATCAATGATCAGGAATTCAAGCTGATGCGCGACCTGATCTATAAAAAGTTCGGCATCAACCTGACCGACCAGAAAAAATCCCTGATGGTAGGGAGATTGCA